>CAJURI010000063.1 GCA_910588795.1 uncultured Duncaniella sp.
TAGAGCACAACCTTGCCAAGGTTGGGGTCGCGGGTTCGAGTCCCGTTTTTCGCTCCAAATATTCCCCTTGTGTTTGATCGATGGTCTCTCGCTTTGGATGCTATGCAACTAAAGTGTGACCGCATTTATTGTCCGGATGGCGGAATTGGTAGACGCGCTACTTTGAGGGGGTAGTGACAGTTATGTCGTGTGAGTTCGAGTCTCATTTCGGACACCATTGAAAATCCCAAGCGATTGAAATATAATTGCTTGGGATTTTTATTTTTTTATTTATTGCCTTTATTCGGTTTCTTTTGTATATAAGCCCCAAAAAGGCATTAACATGGTTACGATTATGAAATTTATTCCGGTAATAATAGCATTGGCAATAGCATCATTGATGCCATTGAATGCGAAAGTCGTAAAAAGATATGTCTCCACTCCCGATGCGACTCTCGCTTTTGCAGTCGACAGTATTGATTTTCGTAAGGATCTGACACGTGTGTACGGGAGACTGACCGGAACGCCTCATACATCCAGCCGCGTGGACTCGGCCGTCATGAAATCAGCCGGCAGATCATATACAGGCAATGATATCGACGGTATAGATTTCAAAAGGTATTTTCAATGGGAAGATGACGGATGCATTCTGATTGAAATAGATTTCCCGGCAATGAGGCAGTTTAAGTTTGCCCGACTTCACCTCTCGACTCCCCGCGGTGAATCAATAACTAACTTAACACGAAAGTAATTGAAACTCTGTATAACGGAGAAACCGAGTGTGGCCAGGGATATTGCAAAAATCCTTGGTGCGGAAGTGCGTAATGACGGATATTATTCAGGCGGAGACTATTGTGTCACCTGGACATTCGGCCATCTGTGTCAGCTTAAAGAACCGCATGATTACACTGAGGCTTGGAAACGTTGGTCGCTCGGTTCATTACCGATGATTCCGGCAAAATTCGGGATAAAACTTATCCCTGAAGCATCCTATGAACGCCAATTTCATGTCATAGAATCACTTGCCGCGCAGGCTGACGAGATAATCAATTGCGGTGATGCCGGACAAGAAGGGGAGTTGATCCAACGGTGGGTCATGCAGAAAGCCGGGGTAAAATGTCCGGTAAGACGCCTTTGGATATCCTCTTTGACCGACGATGCCATCCGTGAGGGCTTCTCAAAACTTGAGCCTCAACAGAAATTCGACAATCTGTACTATGCCGGTCTGTCACGCGCTGTCGGTGACTGGATATTAGGAATGAACGGGACGAGGCTGTATTCGCTAAAATACTCTTCGCCCGGAAGTGTTCTGTCCATAGGCAGGGTACAAACTCCGACTCTCGCACTTATAGTGCAACGTCATTTCGAGATAGAGAATTTCAAGCCTGAGGATTATTGGGAACTGAAATCACTATATCGAGATGTGACATTCAGTTCTACATCAGGTCGTTTCAATTCAATATCCGAGGCTGAAGCTGTGCTTGAGAAATTGCGCGGAAAAGATATGTGCATCAATGATGTACAGCAAAAACAGGGCCGTGAATCTGCACCGCGTCTCTTTGACCTTACATCACTTCAGGTGGAAACCAATAAAAAATGGGGATGGACGGCAGATCAGACATTAAGACTTATTCAAAGTCTATATGAAAAGAAGGTGACGACATATCCGCGTGTTGACACAACATATCTGAGTGAAGATATTTACCCGAAAATACCGGATATCCTGGCCCAGATGACCCCGTATTCATCGCTGACCGCCACATTGCTTCAAGGGAAAATATCTAAAAGCAAAAAAGTCTTTGACAATTCAAAAGTGACTGATCATCATGCGATAATACCTACAGGTCAATCCCCTGCTGTTCTGGTGGGAGACGAACGCAAGCTGTATCATCTTATCGCATTGCGCTTTATAGCTGTTTTCTATCCTGACTGTCAGTTTATGACCACTACCGTGACAGGCTCTGTGGACACTCAGGGTTTCAAAGCCACAGGAAAGGTGATAACGTCAGCTGGGTGGAGAGCAGTATATGACAGCGTAAAAGATGAAAAAGAGGAAGCCAATGACAGTGAGGACCGGTTATTGCCTGAATTTGTAGTCGGAGAATCCGGTCCACAGGAGCCGTCATTGCAAAAGAAGACTACTCAGCCACCGAAATACTACACGGAAGGTACGCTTCTGCGCGCGATGGAGTCGGCTGGAAAAACAGTCGATGACGAAGAGCTACGTGACGCGATGAAAGAGAATGGCATAGGACGGCCATCGACACGTGCGGCGATAATAGAAACACTTTTCAAGCGCAGATACATATCCCGCGTGCGTAAAAGCATCATGGCGACACAAGCCGGCATCGATCTGATCAACACCATAAAAGAGGAACTACTTAAAAGCGCGAAGCTGACCGGAATATGGGAGAACAAGCTTCGAAGGATAGAGCGTGGAGACTATTCTGCTCCACAGTTTATCGACGAACTTAAGACATTGATCAACGACATTGTATTAAATGTACTTAGTGACAATTCCAACAACAAGATAGATACAGGTGTCACGGAATCACGCGGCAACAGAGGGAATAAAGGTCCTGTAGTGGCCGCATCAGGCGAAAATCCCAGGCCACCAAAACCTAGGGCTCCTCGTGTAACGAAGTTTGAACAGGTGGAATGTCCGTTATGTCACAGCGGACATATCATAAAAGGACATACAGCGTTCGGCTGCAGCAGGTATCGTGAAGGGTGCGCTCTGCGTCTGGGCTTTTCCGAATATCCGGACTCACTCACGCCTTCAAAACTAAAGAAAGCCCTGTCGAAATACAATTCCTGAGTGGTCAGAAGCCTGATTATAAGCGTTTACTCATAGTTGATTGCCTTGGATGGAGGTATTGTTGATACTATTGCCGAAGGGAATAACAGCACTATGAACGACATGGCCACAATGCCTGCATTCAGTAATAGTATGGAGACCCAGTCAATCATGACAGGTACATGATCAAGATAATATGATTCCGGGTCAAGCGGGATGACCTTTGTGAATTTTTGGATATAAAGTAGTCCTACACCTATCACATTGCCTATAAGCAGACCGCAAGACAAAATCCTTATAGCCATAAATATGAATGTCTCGCGAACAAGCCTGTCGGATGCGCCTATGGCTTTGAGAATTCCTATTGTGTTTACCCGTCTTAAAATAAGTATGAACAATGATGATATAAGTGTCAGTATGGTCAAAAGCGACATAAGGGTGAGTATGACTTTGACATTTGTGTCAAGTAGGGCAAGCCAGTTGAAATAGAGCGCGGCGGTCTCGTGAATATTCACTATGGAATACATACGGTCCGTTTTGCCGGTATAAAGCTCTTCGAGGTAGGCTTCGGAAAGTTCTGAAGAAATCTCATCTATCGAGTTGTCATCTGACAGTCCGTTTATTTCAGCTATAGTGGCGCATGAATCAGGAACTGAAGCCACCTGTTGCAGCATAGACAGAGATCCGAATATCATGTTGCGGTCATATTCGCTGAAGTGGGTGTCGTATATTCCGGCAATGGTCAGACGTCGTGCGCGATAAGCTCCGTTGCCAAGAAAGTATGTATCTACCTTCTGTCCGCGTTCCAAATCAAGAGTGTTGGCCAATGTGCGTGATACGATTATATGATACAGGGTAGAGTCAGATTTGAAATCGGGGATTGAACCTTCCACAAGATTTCCGCGAAGGAATGACCAGTCATATTCATTGTCAACCCCCTTGATTATTGCTCCGGAAAAGTTGTCTCGTGTCTTTATTATCGCAGGCTGACGCACTGTCAGTGCTACTGAAGCGTCTGATGGTAAAATCTCTCGGGCTGTATCAAGGTCTCGCTTGGAGATCAGGCCGAATGACTCTGAGTCTGATGTCTGTCTTGAACCTATGGATATCTGAGAGTCAAAACCGATCACCTTCTGCCGGATCTCATGTCTGAACCCCATCATCACAGATATTGATACGACCATGACTATTACGGACAGTGTGATACCTATGACCGCAATCAATATTCCGGTTGATCCGTTGTTTGTTGTCGATTTGAGCGACAGCCGCTGCGCTAAAAACAATGGTAGTGACATAATATCTGACAGCCGCAATAATTAAACTTCATTAAGACCTTTGCGACTCATTGAGGTGCGCATATATTCCGACGGGGTAAGTCCCGTCACATTTTTGAACTGGCGTGACAGATGAGCGACACTTGAATATCCCGTGTAGTCGGCAATCTCGCTTGCTGTCATTTGGCCGTATCCGAGCAATTCTTTTACCCATTCCACACGCTGTGCCATCTGGTATTTCTCAATTGTCCTGCCTTCATGGGATGAAAAGACCCTGCTTATGGTGTCATAAGGGACGGCAAGTGTCTCCTCAAGACATTTTGAAAGATTCAACCTGCATTCATGAGGCTGTCGGATATGTTTGATTATAGCTTGTTTGGTACGTTCTACCAATTGAGCGTCCGCATCAAGTATCCTTGAGAATCCTTCGCTCTCAAGCATCTTGTCCAGTCTGCTGAAGTCTATGTCGTCAGGATTCTCCATGATCACAGCTCTGCCCAATGTCACGTTTTCCGGCGTGAGACCAGCTGTTTTTAAAATATGACTGACAGCCTCTACGCAGTGGTGACACACCATACCTTTAATAATTATCTCCATTATAGCATGCTTATTCTTATAACAGACCTGGTTTTCTCTGTGACACAGAAATGCCTTGACGCACGTATGCCCACTATCCATATCAGTTCTTTGTCACGGAATAGTAGGAGGGTGCTTTCTTTCTCTGTCTGTGATAATTTCAGGTCCTTGAAGATGTCACTGACCAGACGGGATCCTTTCATGCCGAAAGGGTAAAGTCTGTCACCTGTATGCCATGTGCGCAAACTCCATTCCGGATTTCCGCTCAGTGCATCCGAATCCAGATATATCGATTTTGCAGACAGTAAGCCTCTCTTTTTGAGTGATAAAAACTCGTCCTTCGTTAGTGTTGTGACGGATAGCGGTGAGCTGGAGAGATTGCAGAATCTTATTTCCGGTATGTCAGCCCTTTCACGATATTCGGACAATATGCCTCGTTCAAGGATAAAACGTGATGTAGGGGTTGAAAAAATTTGTCCGGAGAATGATCCCGGGGATGACCCGTCAACACATCTCATAATGTTGTCGACTTGCGAGGATGTAAATCCCTTAGGAGCCAGCAGCTCGTAAAGCATTGTCTGGTAATAACGTTCTGCTCTTACTATTCCTGACACGTCTATGTCCCCGTTGTCGCGTATATATTCCGCTGCCTTGTCGCATATGGCCGACCGATATAATGAATAATTGTCCCTAAGTATACCTATGGACTTCACCATGGCGTCAGTGGCTCCGGGAAACTGTCTTTCGAGTTCCGGTAATATAATGTTTCGAAGCCTGTTGCGTTTGTATTCGTTCTCGAAATTGGTGTGGTCATCCACCCATGACAGTCCCTTGTCAGTAACGAACCGCTCTATGTTTTTGCGCGATATGTTCAGAAGCGGACGTATTATGTTGCCATTGACAGGCAACATACCTTTCAATCCATTTATCCCGCTGCCACGAAGAAGATTCAGGAAAAAAGTCTCAACATTGTCCTCCCTGTGATGTCCGACGGCTATGAAATCGCCTTTCCCATCATTTATAAGATCGTTCCACCAGTCGTAACGTAGCGAACGGCAAGCCATTTCAAGCGACTCAGATGTCGCCGCCTGTCGCGCCGGCACATCAAAATGTTTTATGATCAGAGGCACTTCAAGTCTCTTGCACAGGCTTATGCAATGATCCATGTCACGGTCGCTCTCTTTGCCGCGAAGATGGAAATTGCAATGCGCCGCCACACAGTTAGCGCCTGATCCTATTAAGGCGGCAAGCAGGCCTACAGAATCAGCACCTCCGCTCAATCCTACTATTATGGTGCTGGATGGCGGAATGTTTTTGTTGATAAACTGCCTGACTTCTTCGATCATTGATTCGGAAGGGAAGGATTTTCAACAGGTTTCCCGTTCATAGTGACATTCTCAAGTTTCACGTCGGGATATATGCATTCAAACCGAGGATCGCTTGCCTCCACATTGACATTCCTGAGAATGAAATTGCTGACTGTGTCATCCGGATTTCCGGCGATGGTTCCTAATGATTTGACTTTTACATCCACATTCTCAATGAGTATATCCTTTACTATGCCATAAGGCTTCTCGGAAGAGCCTTCGAGATCGAAAAACTGCTTCCATGGCTTCATGTCTATGACGGTCCCGCTCGATCCTGTTATATTTTTCACAGTGATCTTCTCGTATATCTGATATGTGTCCGGCCGCATTTTTAAACGGAGAATAGCTGTGCCTGTGTTCACATTGCAGTCTCGCACTTCAATATTGCGGGCATGGACGCATTCGCTGCCGAGTGTGAGCGTGCCATGAAGGTTGGGCCCGAACGTGCATCGTTCGACGAGTATGTTTTCAACAATGCCATTTTCCGAAGAACGGTTCGCGTAAACCCCTTTCCCGCCTTTTATGCATACTCCGTCATCATCGCAGTCAAGATAGCAGTCTCTTACTATGACATCAGAGCAGACATCAAGGTCTATCGCATCACTGGAAGGAGCTCTCACAGGTTCGCGGGGTGCTGTGATCCGGCAATTCTCAATGATCACATTCTTACACTGATAAAAGTGGGTGGTCCAGAATGGTGAATTGCATAGAGTAGGGCCGCTTAGCTTGACATTGTCACATCCCCATATGAACACCAGTCGCGGACGATGGACCTCAAGATTGGTGCACGATTTTTTTATTTTGGCGCGCTCTGCCCGAAGTGCCCAGAATTGCTTCCAGTATTTAAGGCCGTTGCCGTTGATCATGCCGGGGCCTGTGATATCAAATCCGTCGACATGATAGGCATTTATCAGTGCGGCATAGTAGTATATGCTCCGGCCCTCCATTCGTGACGGTATCAATGGGAAATTTTCTATTTCGTCCGAACCTTTTATGCATCCGCCATTCTCAAGGTGAAGTGTGGTGCCGGGCTTAAAAAACAGCGCGCCGCTAAGGAATGTCCCTCTTGGAACTACGATACGACCGCCGCCTGCAGCTTCTGCCTTATCGATGACCTTCTGAATAGCTTCTGTCTGGATCTTTGTGCTGTCATTCTTTACGCCATGTGCCGTGATGATATAGTCCTTCGCGTTGACACTCTGTGACATCAGGGCCATTGAAATTGCCAATGCGGATATAGTGACGAGTATTTTCATTGCCGAATAGGGATTATCTGTTAAGATTATATATTTCCGGCCGTATATAACGGCGCAGTTCTGGTATCTGTCTTGCTATAGCATTTACAGCAAGACGTGACACCATGAGTCCGCCAATGACTGTGAGATGCGTGTTGTCAATCTTTCCTTTGGGGCAGAATTCATATGTGCCTGCTGGTATCCACATGAAAAGGTCGCGGGAGTTGCCTGCTCCAAGACTCTGTACGAGCTCATGTGTGAGCTTGTTCATGTCTATGAATGTCACGCCGGTCTCCTTTGCCACGTTGCGCGGTGAGTCAAGGTAGGCACCGTGAGTGTCCACGAGTATCACTCCCTCCTCAGGATAACTTCCCTTCCACTCTTTCTGCTTGTCATCGCTTTCGGACGCCACATCAAGCATTGATTGCGGCGGGAAGTTGCGCCTTACTATTGAGTTCATTAATACGGGCGTGGCACCCTTGCTCCTGGTGTCGTTGACAAAACGGCGGAGATTGTCGTCGAATGAGCCACCGGGCACTGTGTACCGGTCAGGGCTCTTGACCTTTTCGTCGTTATGCCCGAATTGTATTATGACATAATCGCCTGGTCGTATGAGTGACATCACTTTGTCCCAGCGGCCTTCATCGATGAAACTCTTGCTAGAGCGTCCGTTTACTGCATGATTGTCAACCTTGATTTTCCCTTGAAGATATACAGGTAGCATCTGTCCCCATCCGCGTTCCTGATTCTCTTTCGTCAATGGTTTATTTGCCATTGTCGAATCTCCGATCATGAATACGGTGACTGTGTCGGTCGGTTCAGTAGCTGTCAGCGACAGAGCCGTCATGCATGAAGCAAGCAATATTGAAGCTAATAATCTCATAGTATTGAATTTATTTCTTTTTGGAGACAGCTGTGATTGTTACTATTACCGGATTGTCGAGCTCATGACGCCACTTCCGGAGATATGCGAACCATTCGTCGGCGGAACGCGGTGATGTCTCGTCACGTAGTGCAGCCGCTGTTATCGCATAGTGGATTCGGCCTTTGGCATCAGGACGGACTAAAGTAAGATAATTTACTTCATCTTCAACAGTGTTCAGCAGATATGGCGCGCGAACCGATATCCCAAGCCCTAATGTGTCGGTAACTTCAGGCATATTTTTGTCGGGCAAGTTGTCACCCCAGCTTCCGGCAAGTCCTTGAGCAGTGATAAATCCTTTATTGTTGTTGATGATTTTCTGGATACCTGTGGCGAAGACCGAGCCTTTGGGCGCGTTTTTGAGTATGATGTCTACCTCATAATCACGATGCCCCTTGTAGACGGTGTATCTTTGGGTCATGTCGACAGGTGTGCCGTTGTATATCCATCCCTTATCCTGCACTTCAATTACTGACCGAAGCGGGCCGGATGTGACTACTCTTTGACCACGATTGGTGACAGTGTCTATAGTCGTAGGTCCGGAGCCGTTCCATCCGCGAAAAGACCCCATAGCCACCGATGTCCCTGCCCATAATATGTCACGTCCATACCCTTGGCTGAGCTGGTCACGGGTAGTATAGAAGCCGGTTGAATCAAGCTCAAGGCGAGGCCGGTTCTTTGCGTACAGATCGATGCTCTGTCGGTTGTCCATATATACGCGTATGGCATTATACAGCCCTTCGAGGACTGCACCGTGTCCATAAATGCTGCTGTACATCTGACGGTTGTCAACATCTCCTGGATAGGTTATTGCCGAGATCTTTGGATGTTTTTTGTTTTTGTCGTTGAGGCGTATATATGCATAAGTTCCGGCTGGGAATTCGGCATCGTTCTCAGCCGATGAAAATTTAATGTTGAGGCGACGTGTCTCGTTGGGTTTCATGTCAATAAGCATGACAAGTTCATCCGGGATTCCATCGGAATCCATGTCGTCAAGCTGATAGGGCACATCCGGCATCTCTCTGACAGAAACCGAACGGACTTCCCCCGCAGAAGATGGAATCGGAATCACTACAGGGACATCCTGGCGTGGTTCGGGCAGAGGGTTGCTTGCAGTGACGATGATTGCCGAGACCACAGCTGTTATTAAAGATGGTATCATAATATTTGTCTAAGGCTATTGTGAGAATTAAAAAATAAAGGCTCAAAACACAATATTTCCCCTGCACGGGAAAATTATTGGTATTTTGCGCCTTTATGTGACTGCGGGCAGGAATTACTGTCCGAGATAAGCTTTAAGCAGATGGCTTTTCTGTCCCTTAAGCCGACGTATGGCTTTCTCCTTGATCTGGCGCACACGTTCTCTTGTAAGGTCGAATTTCGCTCCGATCTCTTCAAGTGTCATTTCCTGGCATCCTATGCCGAAAAACATTTTGAGAATCTCTCTTTCTCGGTCATGTAGCTGCTTGAGAGCGCGGTCCACTTCCTTGGCGAGTGATTCCTGAGTAAGCGTCGAATCCGCCATTGGGGAGTCATCATTGGTGAGCACATCAAGCAGACTGTTGTCCTCACCTTCCACAAAAGGAGCATCCACGGAAATGTGTCGGCCCGAGACCTTAAGGGTGTCGGCAATCTTGTCGACAGGCACATCAAGACGCTCGGCAAGTTCCTCGGGAGAGGGGCGGCGTTCGTTTTCCTGCTCAAATTTTGACAGGGCTTTGCTTATCTTGTTGAGGGATCCTACCTGATTGAGCGGCAAGCGCACTATGCGGCTCTGCTCAGCCAATGCCTGAAGGATGGACTGACGAATCCACCATACAGCGTAGGAAATAAATTTGAATCCACGTGTCTCGTCAAATTTTTGTGCCGCTTTAATCAAGCCGAGATTGCCTTCGTTGATGAGGTCCGGGAGACTGAGTCCCTGATTCTGATACTGTTTTGCTACTGATACAACGAAGCGAAGATTGGCACGAACGAGCTTGTCGAGAGCGCGTTGGTCACCTTGGTGAATGCGTTGGGCGAGCTCTACCTCCTCCTCTACAGAGATGAGCTCCTCACGACCAATTTCCTGAAGAAACTTGTCGAGCGATGCGCTTTCACGATTGGTGATTGATTTGGTGATTTTTAATTGTCTCATGTCTTACTTAACGCACAATTAACGTGCAAAGTTACGAAAATATTGCATAAAAGTGTCTAAATTGATGCTTAAAAATTGATAAACAATAAAACGCGGGGATTTTGGCGGCTGAAATGACAATTGTTTCGGAAAAAATTCGTAACTTTGTAACGCGGATTGTTGTATCCGCGCCCTATCTAACAGCATTAACCATCCAAATGGAGGCAAAAAAAGTTTTATTCATCTCACAGGAGGTATATCCTTATGTCCCCGAAACATCTATGTCAAAACTCGGATGTGATATACCGCAATCGATTCACGGCAGAGAATTTGAAGTGAGGATATTCACTCCCAAATACGGGTGCATCAACGAGCGTCGAAATCAGTTGCATGAAGTGATACGCCTGTCCGGTCTCAATCTGATGATTGATGACAACGACCACCCTTTGATAATAAAGGTGGCTACCCTTTTGCCATCGCGCATGCAGGTATATTTCATCGACAATGACGATTATTTTCGCCCTCTGCCCGACAAAGGTCTTGAGACCGAGGCCATACCTGAGGATAATGATGAAAGATTAATGTTCTTCACGGCAGGTGTGATGGAGACTGTAAAGAAATTGCGTTGGCAGCCCTCGATAATACATTGCAGTGGATGGGTGTCGGCTCTTGCCCCTTTATACCTGCGCACAAAATATGCGGATGATCCTACGTTCCGGACCTCTAAAATAGTTTACGCGCTACAGCCTGAGAGATTTGACGGCACTTTGGATCCTAGGCTTGTTGAAAAGCTTGAGCAGAACGAATTTCCGTCGGAAAGCTTGTCGGCAATATCAGGTACCCCGGTTGATTATCTTGCGCTCAATAAATTTGCAATAGATTATTCTGATGCCGTTATGCAGGTTACGGAGGATGTTGACCCTGCGCTTATAGAATATGCCCGCAATTCCGGAAAACCATTTCTCGAATTCACTCCGGCAGAGGAGCGGAAGAAAAAGATGTCCGAGTTTTACAGAGGGCTCATAGGTGATGATGAAAATGACTTTTAATCCCACACGAAACAAACGTCAATAAATGCCTCCGGGAAAGTCCGGGGCTATGTTAACAAACATGAAACGCTTTTACCCCTTTATATTTATAGTAGTTGCTGCTCTTATGGCGGCATCCTGCGATGAATCCACCACGCAAGCCGGCAGTTCTCTGGTTGAAGATGAAGTGGAGATCGTATATGACTCGTCATTCTCCACTACAGGAATTTCTGATCCAAACACATCAGTGCACTCCAGGACTATCCTGCAGCTCCTCGGCCGACTTAACGCAAAGGGTTACGGGGAGTTCTCTTCCGATATAGTATGTCAGTATATGTCGGCAGCCAATGTGGACACCACAAACACCACCGCCAATGACATTGATTCGGTCAAACTTCTTCTTTTAATGTATAAAGGAGGGTTTGCCGGTGACTCTGTTGTGCCGATGGGATTGACAGTATATCCCCTCACACAGCAATTGCCCACCAATATGGAAAGCAACTTCGATCCATCCGGAATGTACGATCCCAACCCCATAGGATCTGTGTCATATTCGGCACTGTTTGACGGATCGCCTGATGTCGGGATTGACTCGGAGGGAAGCCTTTACAAACAGATTGTGGTTGACCTGCCAAAACAGATAGGTATTGATCTTTATAATCTTTACAAGAGGTCGCCACAGACTCTTTCTTCTCCTACGGAGTTTGCCAAATGGTTCCCGGGGTTATACATTACCACATCATTCGGTTCCGGGCGTGTGATCAGGATAAGCAATAATTCCATTCAGGTCTATTACCACTCCAAACATCGCATAGGGGAGGACACGAGCAATCCAAGGGACACTATTATCAAACATGTGGGTTCCTATATGGCAGTGACCCCCGAGGTCTATACCAACAATAATATTTCATATAATATGAGCCCTGACCTTGCGGCTCTCGCCAATTCCGGTAAATCCATACTTGTCGGACCGTTGGGATATGACGTCGAATTCAAATTCCCGGCACGTGACATTTTAAGAAAATACAAAGAACAGGCAGGTGAGCTCGCAATAGTAAATTCTCTTTCGTTCTCAATACCGGCAATAGAGATCGAGAACAATTACGGTATCGCACCTCCTCCATATATCCTGATGGTCAAAAAATCTCAGAAGGATAAATTCTTCTCCTCGCTCAGCGTGAATGACAATATGTCCTCATTTTATGCCGCATATGATTCTAAAACTAAGAAATACAATTTCTCATCAATGCTGAGCTACATAAATGACATTATAAAACGAGGAGAGGTGACTGCTGACGATGAAGAGTTCGTCGTATGCCCCGTGAATGTGTCATATTACCCGTCGGCAAGTTCATCCAATTACTATTCATATTATTACTACGGATACTCCACAGCAGCTACGGCTCGCATAAGTTCCATCTCGCCATATGTGACAGAACCTGTAATGGTCCAGCTTGACTTTGAGAACGCCAAAATAGATTTCTCTTTCAGCAAGCAGACTCTCTAAAAATATTGCTTTATGCTATGCGATATTAAGAAATAATTCTTACCTTTGCACTGCTGAAAGCAAGAAAGCCGCAATAGCTCAGTCGGTAGAGCATTTCATTCGTAACGAAAAGGTCGTGGGTTCGAGTCCCACTCGCGGCTCATAGAATAGCTGATAATCGTTTGGTTATCAGCTATTTCTGTAAATTCGGGTATAAACAGGGTATAAACTTTCGACATAAAATATACTTCTGAAGAGAACCAAAGAGAACTCATGCTGTTCTAATTCTAAGGACAAATTGCAATTTTCCTCAAACACATCCCCATGATAAACGAGCTTATTCAAAACCTCATCACCATCAATAAATCCATCGAAGGACAAGAAATGGGGTCAAGCCGAATTCCCGGTGCATTTGTTACAATCGAGAGGATAAAGTGTTAA
>CAJURI010000064.1 GCA_910588795.1 uncultured Duncaniella sp.
CACTTGAAAATTAAACGTTTAACAGCATAAATTTAAATTTTGTCATCTACTAAACTATTATATTTTAAACGACCTCTTAGTATCCCTTACGGTACTTGTCATTTTCGTCGTCATTTAGGATTGACAGATAGGATGAGTACCGTGACTGGGCTATCAGATTGTCTTCAAGAGCTTTTTTGACTGCACACCCCGGTTCATGCGTGTGTGTGCAATTGCTGTAGCGGCATCCGGTCCCATACCGGAAGATTTCAGGGAAATAATGCCCCACTTCACTGCGCTCGAATTCGAGTGTGCCGAATCCTTTTACTCCAGGGGTGTCTATAATGTATGTCCCTTCCGACAGGCCAGGGACAGCGAACATTTCGGAAAATGTAGTGGTGTGCATACCGGTGTCGTGTATGGCTGATATTTCAGCTGTGGCGAGTTGCGCTTCCGGTATGATTCTGTTTATGATTGTGGATTTGCCTACTCCTGAATTTCCAGAAAACAATGTGGTTTTACCGTCTATGACATTTTTGAGGCTGTCGATGCCGTCACCTTTTTTAGCAGACACGCAGCACACCTTATACCCGATGGACTCATACAGGTATTTCACGGCCGAAAGGTATTCCATAGCTTCCGGATCGTTTTCGAGAAGGTCTATTTTGTTTATCACAATCACTGCCGGGACTCTGTAAGCCTCGGCTGTCGCAAGAAACCTGTCGATGAATGTGGTGGATGTCGTGGGATGAAAGAGGGTCACTACGAGGCATACCTGGTCAAGATTGGCGGCGATTATATGGGCCTGTTTGGACAGATTGCTCGAGCGGCGTATGATATAATTGCGACGCGGTTCCACCGATATAATGTAGGGTGTGTCGCCCCCTGCCGTATCAGTGACATTGACAATGTCGCCGACTGCGACCGGATTGGTTGTGCGGATCCCTTTTAGCCTGAAATTGCCTTTTATCTTACATGAACGGTCGGTGCCGTCGGTTGTGCGCACAATGTAGCTGCTTCCTGTATTTTTTATGACTGTTCCTTTCATTAAACACAAAATTACGAAAAAATTTCCGATAATTTTCCGTAATTTTGTTGGTAATATATAACCATAATATCTAATTATCTAATTATGAACTTGAAAACATACGTGCTGTCATGCCTTGCAAGTGTGTCATGCGCATTTGTCGCTGCGGGGCAGACGTCGATACTTGTTGAAGCTGACAAGATCGGAACGGAAATCAAGCCTACCATGTACGGTCTGTTCTTTGAGGATATAAATTTCGGGGCAGACGGCGGGCTTTATGCCGAGAAAATTAAAAACAGATCATTTGAGTTTCCTCAGAACTTTGCAGGGTGGACTACGTTCGGGAATGTGAAGTTAAAGGATGACGGTCCATTCAGGCGCAATCCTCATTATGTGTCATTATCCTCGGCCGGGCATAATGACAAGCACACAGGTCTTGATAATGAAGGATTCTTCGGCGTTTCATTCAGGGCCGGCGAGAGGTATCGATTCTCAGTGTGGGCCCGCAGTCCCAAGGGGGCAAGGCTCGATGTGCAGCTCATAGATTCAGTGTCATCGATTGTCGCGAAGAGCTCAATCGATGTAAGATCGGCTGAATGGAAGAAATATTCTGTGGAGATCATTCCGGATAAGACTGTAAGCCGTGGCAAGCTGAGGCTGTTTCTTGCCAAGCCTGATGATACGACTCTTGATCTTGAACATGTATCGTTGTTTCCGGTCGATACATGGAACAATCATGAGAATGGTTTGCGCAAAGATCTTGTGCAGGCATTGTATGACATACGTCCTGGGGTGTTTCGTTTTCCGGGCGGATGCATAGTCGAAGGTACCCAGCTGCCAGACCGTTACCAATGGAAAAATACGGTAGGTCCGGTCGAGGACCGTCCTCTCAACCAGAATCGCTGGCATTATACCTTTACCCACCGTTTCTTCCCGGATTATTATCAAAGCAACGGGCTCGGGTTTTATGAATACTTTGTGCTGTCGGAGGAGATTGGCGCGGAGCCTCTCCCGGTGCTTAATGTCGGCATGGCATGCCAGTATCAGAACAAAAACCTTGATGCCCATGCTCCTGTTGACAGCCTTGGCGAGTATATTCAGGATGCTATAGATCTTGTGGAGTTCGCCAACGGTGATGTGGCAACGAAATGGGGAGGTCTGCGAGCCGAGATGGGGCATCCGGAACCTTTCGGGCTGAAATATGTGGCTATCGGAAATGAACAGTGGGGGCCGGAATATGTGGAGCGTCTGCGCCCGTTTGTCGAAGCTCTGCGTGAAGCGTGTCCGGATATTCAGATAGTGGGCTCGTCCGGTCCCTCTCCTTCAGGGGATAAGTTTGATTACCTGTGGCCTGAGATGCGCAAGCTTGGTGTGGACCTTGTCGATGAGCATTATTATTGTGATGAGGAGTGGTTCAGGAATAATGCCACGCGTTATGATAAATATCCGCGAAAGGGCACTAAAGTATTTGCCGGGGAGTATGCATGCCATCCTAAGGGTAAAGGTGTTAATCTGTATGACGCCGCGCTCCATGAGGCGGCTTTTATGACCGGACTTGAGCGTAACGCTGATGTAGTGTATATGGCCACATATGCTCCGCTTTTTGCCCATAAGGAAGGGTGGCAGTGGCGGCCTGACATGATATGGTTTGACAATATGGGACATACCCTTACCTCAAGCTATGAGGTGCAAAGACTGTTCTCACATAACAAGGGAACCAATATGCTTCCTGTGTCATCTGATGGAGAAGCTATGACGGGACAGCAAGACATATATGCTTCGGGAGTGTATGACAGTGGCTCGAAATCATACATTATCAAAGTTGTCAATCTTTCGGAAAGGCCGAAGGATGTTGTGGTCGAATTAAAGGGTTTGCCTAAGCGATCGTCAGTCCGGGACGTGGAGATTACGGTTATGAAGGCGTCCGATAACAGCCCTATGTGTGACAAGCCTGTCATAACAACGGATGTTGTCAAGGCTCAGGCAGGAGCAAAAAGGAATGGCTACAGCCAGGCTTTGACACTTGATGCAAAATCATTCACGTTGTGTAAATTTAATTTGGATAAATGAATTTTTTTCAATGGTCATTGAACCTTTTTTGAATGACCGGCGTTGTAATAGTACATAGCAAAAATACTTTTTCCATTGCAAGAAATGTGATAATGATTGGTTTATTATCAAAGTGGCGACTCCGTGACGGCGTTGCCACTTTGGTGTTTTTATGGCTTTTTTGTAATTTTGTATTGCAAGGCTGAAAAATATTCCGGCCTTACCGAAAATATGGATAGAAGACATTTCTGTAAAATGATGGCACTCGCCCTCGGCTCTGTCGGATTCGGTGCGTTCAAAATGAATTCGGCAGAGATGATGCCCGTGAGCGACGGTCATGTAATGCCGTGTGCATGCAGTGTTTCGGTGATCAGCATGGAATGCCATGAGGATCTGCAGAGTCTATATCTTGATGACCCGGAGGAGGGGATGTGTAAGGCGTTCAGGATAGGTGAGAGGTGGCACTTCGGAAAAGGGGAGCAGTGTCCTCATGGTTTTTGCCACAAGGCTTGGAAGGTGTTGGTCATTGCGGTTTCAGAATTGCTTTCTTCTCCTGATACGGGCTTGTGCTGTAAGCCCCTTTTAAAGGAGTCTATGATTGTGTCCTGCCCGGACGGTTCGCGCCCGGTTATATTCAGGATCGATATCAACGCATAAACGGGTATTTTGCTTCGGGATCAGGCACAAATGATTCATAGGTTGAGTCATTGTAATACACTACTATTCCCGTGACGAATTTTCCTTTTTCAGGTGCGATTGTGATTGGTTTGGGTTGGGGAGAGTCGGCCATGCCGGCGGACATATGTGCGTTGTCCGGACTGGGATGTGGTTGTGGTGCGGAAGTGGTTTGATCGGAAAATGCAAAGGTGTTCTTTCCGAACGAGAATTCTTCGTTGGCATCCTGGTGCATGCTCTCTTCTGTCGGGGCGATTTTTTCTGTCGCAGATTCGCTATTGGAGAATAGTCCGGTCGAGATCGGGTTATCGTCTTTATTATTAGTGCTTTTATCTTCCTGAAATACGTCTAGGGAGGCTTGTTTAGCCTCTGAGGTTTTAATATTTGTATCCGAGACCATATCTCCTTCACCAAACATCAGCCACGACACGGATAAATCGGGGTAGGTGAAGTGTATCTTGCCTATAATTTCATCACTGACTTTTTTATTTCGTCCGGCGAGCAATTGCGATGCTGTCGGGCGGGGGATGTCACATTCATCGGCAAATTGGGTTATGCCGATTCCACGTAAATTTAGATATTGTTTGAGTCTGGAAACAAGATCCATGAGTTTGCAATCTTGAAGTTTGTATTTCTGATAGGATGTGCAAATGTAATTATAATAATTGAAATAACAAAATTTATAAATGGAAATTTAATTGCGTAAGCAAACATTGGATTTTGAGATTCAAAAACAGCACCCTATGAGAGTAGTTCTGAATTGTAAATTGATGTTATGTGCGATTTGAAATTTATGATTGATGTATTAAAGCAGTGCATTTGATTATACGTGTATACCTTCTATTTACAGTAATATATGCCGATTTAATCGCACATAGCTTTAGATTGCGGGTTAAAAGTGGGTAATATTTAAATATTGAATTTAAATATTATTTGTTTTATATTGATAAACAATGTATTATACCGATATTAAATAAATGTTATCGGTATAATATTCCAATTGATTTGTAAATGAAAATTGCAAATTTTGTTTGGAATTGCATTGTTGCATTATTAAAATACGATGATGTATAATAAAATATCGAGTTTTGGATTAATAATTTGCATTATTGAATTATTCATATGCGAACAACAGTATATTGATATAAGAATTTTGAATTGCAAAACCAATGTTTTGATTTATAATTGAGAATCAAATTTCTGTATTGTAAATCCATTAACATGATTTTGATTGCAATATTTGGATTCGCAAACATATTTTAATATCCTATTGTCATTCATCTGCTATTCAATAATATAACAAAATGAAATCACGAAAAGCTTTGAAAATGAGGATATTTAACATATGCAAATATTTTGATAGTTATTTTTGTAAAAAATGAAAAAATTACATGAAGTAGTCTCTTTAATTTAAAAGATCCTTACATGTTATTATATGCATATGAAAAAGGCTGAACCAGAATGAATCTGATTCAGCCTTATGAAAATGGCTGTGATTGTGCCAGTATGGTTTAAACCTCAGCGATCACTTCGATTTCAACAAGAACCTGTTTGGGAAGTTCGCGCACAGCGACAGCTGAACGTGCAGGGAAAGGCTCTGAGAAGGTGCGTCCGTATACTTCGTTCATAGGGCCAAAGAGGCTCATGTCGGCAAGGAATACGGTGGTCTTTACCACGCGGTCGATGCTGGTTCCTGCTGCGGCAAGAAGAGCCTTTACGTTAGCGAGCGATTGCTCTGTCTGTGCCTGTATGCCATCCGGCACCTCGCCTGTGGCAGGGTTTACGGGGATCTGGCCTGAGCAGAACAACAGTGAACCACACTTGATAGCCTGGCTGTAAGGACCGATAGCTGCGGGAGCTGATGTCGTGGAAATTACTTCTTTCATGACTTTTTGAAATGATTAATAATGAATTTATAATTGAAAAAATTGGGGTGTCTTTTATGGTTTATATAGTTCAGATGTCAGTAAGGAGGGTTTTTCCCTCGGCTGTGGATATGTGTCGGTATATTTCATCGCACACTCTCACTACTTCAGGGAACTCTTTGTCGAAGCCCGGGATGAAGTTGTCTTCGCCATGGTTGCGGAGTGTGTCTATGACATATGACATGGTGTAGTGATCGATGCTTAATGCCGGCTGAACGGGGAGTTCATCGGATATCTCATTTTCTCCTTGCGGGGCTATTCTGACAAGCAGACCGCATTTCAGAAGCCGGTCTATGATATTGGCGGTAAGCCGGGACGGGATATTGTATCTGTTTGAGATATCCGATACGGTAAGCGGTGGCTCTCCGGCAGCAAATTTCTTGAGAATTATAGAGAGTACTGCCATTGATACTTTGCGTCGGTAGTTTTCAGATATGTTTTGAGTCTGCTTGTTAAAGCTGAACAGTGATATGTTCTGTGCTGAACAGCATATGAGCGCGCCGGCAAGTGTGATAAGCCATGACAGCTGCATCCATATGAGCATTAACGGTAGAAACGAGAATGAACCGTATATCGCGTTGTACTTTGACACGTACAACTGTCCGCTGACGAACAGCCACTGGAGCACCTGGAAAGCGGTCCCGGCTATAGCCCCGGCAGGGAACGCGTTTTTGAATTTCACCTTTGCATTGGGGATGAGCATATAGGCTCCGGTGAAGAATAGCCATGCAAACAGGAAGCTTACGCAGTCGAGGAGAAATTCTATGAACGGTGTCACGAATTCAAACGGCAGCAAGCGTTGAATTGTGTTGGACATGAATATCTGTAGACCTCCTGAGCATATCATAAGCACCGGGAGTATTATGCATATTGCAAGGTAGTCGGTGGCTTTACGGAATATGGAGCGGTCGATAGTGACGCCCCACACTTCATTGAAGGTCTCTTCCACACTGTCGAGCAGAGATACGATGGTCCATAGAAGGAATACTAAGCCCACGCCGACAAAGATTCCTTCGGAGGCTTGGGCGAGACATGAGTCTACAAATGAGAAGGCCATCTCCAGGGCTTTTTGCTGGGAAGGGAAGTAGTGAAAAAGCTGTGTCTGAAGCAGATTCTGGAATCCGAATCCACGTCCGATGGCAAATACCAGAGCCAGAGCAGGCACTATGGCAAGAAGCGTGCGGTACGTCATGGCGCATGCTTTGCTCTGCAGGTCGGTGCTTAGAAAAGTTTTTACAGTGAGATTGATCGTCTTTATGATATTTACTTTCAGCGTGGTGCGATGGTCTTCCCACACACCTTCGGAGCAGTAGGCCCATAAGTCCATTACACGGGCATATATGCTCCTGTAGCGGGCTGCAATCTTCTCAGTGAATTTCTGTTCACTTTTCATCGTCGGTCTTTTCTACAAATGTCTTTGCCGCCTGGGCGCGTGCTATGTCGAGGGCACGGGTCAGTTTTTCTTTTTCAAGTGCCGCCACTTTGGCTTGCCGCATTATTGTGGAGTATTCGTAAAGAGTGGCAATCTCCTGTATCTGAGATTGCGGAAGTGGCATCGAATAAGTGGATGAGCCGTTGAATGTCAATGTCATCGGCTGTGAACGGTGAAGCATAATGAAATGTCCGAGAGAATCGCATTCAGCTCCTATGTATGTGATAATCTCCGCTCCCATTGACCTGTCATTGCGTTCTCCGTCATGGGGTATTGCCGAAGTTGAGGCACTCGCTTCATTGCACGTCACAGTGACTGAGGTGCTTTTTACGGGGCGTGCTTTCAGGGATGAGATGAGATAGAAGCTTCCGTCAGGATTCAGTCGGGCCTGAAGGCCGTTGGAGCCCACGATGCCGCCGTCTTTGGCGTTGATCCCTACGTAATATCCCTCGATCGGATTTTTTACGTATCGTATGAGCTTTTGTAGCGAGTCTCCTTTCACACCGAGCACTGCAAGAATGGAGTCGGCTGTCTCAAGCCGCCGCAGTGTCAGTCCTTCGGTGGCGCGAGTGGTGATGTGGAGTGCTTCCCTGCGTATGTCTATCTGGTCCGGATAGGTCCTTTTCAGAGAGTCGGCCAGAGAGAGGGCAGAAGAATAGTCTCCTCTGTCAAAGGCCTGTGTGGCTGCATCTAATAGCCCCCGGGCTTTATCCTTGTCGGCTGAGCCTGAACAAGAGGTCAGCAGTGCGAGTGAAGTCAGTATGGCGATGGGTGCCAGCCTTAGTCTAATTGCTGCGTTGAACATCTTTTACCCCTTTTACGGTTTTTATTTTCTTTATTATATTGTTGAGTGAAGAGGTGTCATTGATGCCGAGAACAATGTTCCCGGAGAACATCCCGTCGTGTGATTCTATGGATATGTTACGCATGTTCACATCTTTTTCCTTGTTGATTATAGATGTGATATTGGTGACGATATTGAGGTCGTCATTGCCGACTATGCGAACATTGGCGGCAAACTGATTGCCTGCTTTCCCTGACCAGCGGGTGCGTATCAGCCGGTATGGGTAGCGTTCACGTATATGTCCGGCGTTAGGGCAGTCAATACGGTGTATCTTGATGGCTCCTTCGGCTGACACAAATCCAAATACTTCGTCTCCATATATTGGGTTGCAGCATTTTGACAGGCGGTAGTTGACTCCTTTGATGTTGTCGCCGATCACAAGTATGTCGTCATTCCCGTCGGAATGGCGTTCATTGGGATCCATGAGCTCGAATTCCTCCGCGCTTCTACGCTCTATTTCCGCTTTATGATCGGTGGAATATATGAGTTCGTAGGTGGCTATGACATCATTGACGTCCAGAGATTCATCGGCTACAGCTTTATAGAAGTCTGTCACAGTGCGGTAGCCGAGTTTCTTTATGGCACGCATCAGAGTGCCTTCTTCAAGCTCGATCTTGCGGTTTTTGCATCGGCGTTGCAGCAGTTCGCGGCCGTATTCCGATGACCTGTTGGCCCTTTCGTTGATGGTCTGGCGTATCTTGTTGCGTGCTTTTGTGGTCACGACAAAATTGAGCCAGTCAAGTTTGGGCGACTGTGAGGGTGATGTCAGGATCTCTACTGTGTCGCCTGAGGTCAGTTTGTGGTTAAGTTTACGGTTGCGCCCGTTCACCTTGCCGCCAACGCATGAGCATCCTAATTTTGAATGCACGGCAAACGCGAAGTCAAGGACCGATGCCCCCATAGGGAGCCTGTAGAGATCTCCCATAGGTGTGAAGATGAAGACCTCCTTGTCGTAAAGGTCCATCTTGAAATTTTTCATCAGTTCCATTGGGCCGTCGGCAGTCTCGAGGATGTCGCGGACGTTGTTCATCCACGTGTCAAGCTGCCCTTCGCTTTTGATGCCTTTGTATCTCCAGTGGGCGGCGAGACCTTTTTCTGCCACAAGGTCCATTCGGCGCGTGCGAATCTGGACTTCCACCCATTTGTTGCCGGGCCCCATCACGGTGGTGTGCAGAGATTCGTATCCGTTGCCCTTGGGAATTGACAGCCAGTCCTTGAGCCTTTTGGGATTGGAAGTGTACATGTCGGTGACTATGGAGAACACTCTCCAGCATTCGGCTTTCTCGTCTTCACGTGGCACGTCGAGAATGATGCGGATCGCAAAAAGGTCGTAGATGCCCGACATCTCTATTTGCTGCTTGCGCAATTTGTTCCAAATGGAGAAAATGCTTTTTGTGCGTCCTTTTATCTCATATTTCAGTCCGGTCTTGTCGAGTTTCTCTTTTACCGGAGCTATGAATGATGCGATGTAGGCATCACGGGCAGCTTTTGTTTCGTTAAGTTCCTTTGCTATTTTGGTGTAGGTGTCTCTCGAAGTGTATTTGAGTGACATGTCCTCAAGCTCGCTCTTTATTTTGTAAAGGCCGAGACGGTGGGCGAGGGGTGCGTACAGATAATTTGCTTCGAAGGCTGTGTCGATGACAAATTTCTCGTCCGGATGATGATTTATGGCGCGCATTAGGATCAGGCGGTCCACAATCATTATAATTATCACGCGTATGTCATCGGCAAGAGCCATGAGAAGACGCCGGAAATTGTCAGTCTTCACCACTGTCTGCTTTCCGTAGAGGGTTGTCACTTTCATGAGACCTGTAACAAGATGTGCCACATCTGCATCCCAAAGTTCTTCTATGCGGCTGATTTCCAGAGTGCCGGCCGCACACAGATTGTATATCAGTGTGGCGACAATCATGTTGCGGTCAGGTGACACCATCTCGCATAGGGCTATGCATGTCTCTATCGAGCGAGATATGGGATCGATGCCGTGGGCGCATGAAGGTGAGTAGCCATTCTTGAAGGCGTCTTTATAGATTTTGCGAATCTTAGCATAGTCAGTTGGCTCGCTTACAATTGAAGCGTCAACGGCGAGTTTGCGGACGAGTTCGCGAAGATCTGTCTGTGTTGTTTTGTTCCCTTCCATTGTGTACTGCAGAAATGGATTTGAGACTGTATGGGCGTTATTCCTTTCTATTCCCGCCGTGATATGCATGCCCCGGCTGATGACAGTCTGGTATCGATGGCTTCATAACCGCGGTCAATCTGGTCGATGTTGTCGATGGTCGACATCCCATTTGCACTCAGGGCGGCAATGAGCATCGCTATGCCGGCTCGTATGTCAGGAGAATGCATATTGTTAGCTCTGAGAGGCACTTTGTGGTCGAGCCCTATCACTACGGCCCTGTGCGGATCGCAAAGCATGATCTGGGCTCCCATGTCGATGAGTCGATCGACAAAGAACAGGCGGCTCTCGAACATCTTCTGATGTATCAGCACTGATCCGCGACACTGTGTGGCGGTGACGAGCATCACAGAAAGGAGGTCGGGTGTCAGTCCCGGCCATGGCGCATCGGCTATGGTCGGGATCGAGCCGTCAAGATTGGTCTCGATTTCGTAGACGTCTTGTGCCGGTATGAATATGTCGTCGCCGCGTCGTTCGAGCTTTATGCCGAGACGCCTGAACGCATCAGGTATTATGCCGAGATTGTCGTAGGATACATCTTTGATGGTTAGTTCGCTCTGGGTCAGTGCCGCCATGCCTATGAAGCTTCCCACTTCGATCATGTCGGGAAGTATGGTGTGCTCTGCACCTCCTATGTGGCTTGACCCGGTGATATGCAGTAGATTCGAGCCGATGCCGTCAATCTTTACACCCATCTGTGTGAGCATACGGCAAAGCTGCTGTACATATGGCTCGCATGCCGCATTATATATAGTTGTGGTGCCTTCGGCCAGGGCGGCTGCCATGATGATGTTGGCTGTGCCGGTTACGGATGCCTCGTCAAGGAGCATATAGCAACCTTTAAGCCCGTTCACCGTTACAAGGTAATAGGCCTGCCTCTCTTCGTTGTATGCTATCATGGCTCCGAGTTTGGAGAGCCCTGTTATGTGGGTGTCAACTTTTCTGCGTCCAATCTTGTCACCGCCCGGTTTGGCGAAATATGATTGGCCAAGACGGGCGAGCAGCGGGCCTACGACAAGCACTGACCCACGCAATCCTGCACAGCGAGCTACAAAGTCGGCACTGGATATGTAGTCCTCATCGAGGTCATCGGCCTGAAAACGATAGCTGTGCTCACCGATTTTCTCCACCTTGACGTTCATGGCTTTGAGCAGGTCTATGAGATTCTTCACGTCAAGAATATTCGGGACATTATGTATGGTCACTGGTTCAGATGTCAACAGTACTGCGCTTATCACCTGAAGTGCCTCGTTCTTTGCTCCTTGTGGCTTTATGTTGCCGTTGAGGCGATGTCCGCCTTCGATTATGTATTTGCTCATTGTTGAATAGTTGATGACGAAGAGAAAGGATGTGATATAGTAGGGGATAGGTCTGTCTAACGAGTTTAACGCTGCTTTGTCAGATATGTTCAACTTCAGGTATTAATGTGACTCCGTATTTCTGCTTTACGGAATTCACAATGGATTTTTCAAGATCCAATACCTCTGTCGCGGTCGCTTTGCGTTCAGGATTGACGATCACTAATGGCTGCAGATGCCATACTGCCACGTTGCCTGCTTGTCGTCCTTTCCATCCACACTGGTCAATTAGCCATGCTGCCGGGATCTTCCATCCTCCTTCGACTTTGAAATGCGGAAATGAATCATTGCCGGTCGTGTCGATTATATGCTGTAATTGCTCCTGAGTGATTACCGGATTCTTGAAAAAACTTCCTGCGCTGGGCGTTACAGACGGATCGGGCAGCTTGGAGTTTCGCACATTGATCACGGCCTCGCGTACCTGCCATGGTGAGGATGGCAAGGTGGAAAAACAGCTTTTGAGGGCAGGATAGTCGATATTGGGCGACAGCATCGAGGTAAGTTTGTAGACTACTGAATGTATTATCATGCATCCTCGCAGCTCGGGGCGTTTGAATATTGAATCGCGGTAGCCATAATGGCAGTCCTCGCATCTCAATGTCACGAAATCGTCCTTCTCGCGGTCGTAAGCGTTGACTTCGACGATGGCATCGGAAGCTTCCGAACCGTAGGCACCGACGTTCTGTACAGCTGAAGCACCTACCTCGCCGGGAATCCCTGACAGGTTCTCGACTCCCCAAAGCTCCCGATCGCATGCCCATCGGATAAAATCATCCATTTTTTCTCCCGCTCCGACTTTCACTTTGACAAATGGATAATCCTCTTCGACAATTTCAATCCCTTTGATGCGGCTGTGAGCCACAATGCCGGGAAAGTCGGATGTAAAAAGAAGATTGCTCCCTTCACCGATATGCAGGAAGTCGACATTCGGACGTAACGTAGAGAGTATGAACGGAATATCCTCCGGACAGTCGTATTCGATATAGCAGCCGCATTTAGCAGGAATGGCAAATGTGGTCACTGATGATAGCTCGAAGTTTTGTCTCGTAGTAATCATAGCACAAATTTATGCAAAAAATTTCAATAAAAACAGATGGAAATTAAAAAATAAATTTCTAACTTTGCACTGCAATTGACCAAGGAAAGATGCCGGAGTGGTCGATCGGGGCGGTCTCGAAAACCGTTGTGCCCTTGCGGGCACCCAGGGTTCGAATCCCTGTCTTTCCGCGAATGTACCCACGTACATCACAAGAAAAAGCCTGTAACTATCAAAGTTACAGGCTTTTATCTTACCAACCCCATTGTTAAGAATTGTTAATTGCGACAGTAAAACGGCTCAAGCCGAAATCTCGGTGCATTTGTTAAAAAGAGGAGAATATAGTGTTAA
>CAJURI010000065.1 GCA_910588795.1 uncultured Duncaniella sp.
CTCAGGAACTTATAAATAAAGTTAAATTATAGTGTTGCGGAATTAAGGATACTATGATCCTGTATATGGAGGAGAAGAAAACCGAATAGCTTACTATAAAATTTACGATCCGCGTATAATAAATTCATTAATATCCCCCGATCTATGAGACGAATAATATTATTGTGTGTAGCTGCCGTATGTGTGTTGGGGTGCTTTGGGCTGGATAAAACTTCGGATGAATTAATCAAATCCGCTCGAATGATTCCAGTAGTAAATTATACTCCCTCAAGATTTAGACAGGTGGTAAGTTCATCGTTTAATTTCAATAGCAATACCCAGTGCTATTTCCTTGATCGAAACAAGGATAACACATTCGACCTGTATTGGCACAACAATCTGTGTCCTAGCGATACCCCAAAGCTGAATAAAATAAATAGTAAGGTACAACTGTCGGATAAGCAGCGTGATATATTAAAAGACTGTGACAGCGTGTTCATCTTTAATCCTCTGCCATATTCACCTTATATTATTCCACAAGACATCAGATACATATGCTATATCGATAATGGTAATATATGCTATGCAAGCAAAGATAAAACGTTTATTAGACTGACTGATTTCCTGACATACGAATTCGGATCAACAAGCAATTTTCGTCAGAAATATCTCAAAAAACTAAATGATTTGTTCCTTTCATCATGGAGTGGTATCTACTGTTTTGACAACGATACAGATGCCATGGATTTTTTAAAGCACAATTACAAATTCATGACAATCAATGGATTGGACTTTGATGACGTATTATCATCCTATATTGGATTGCTAAAAATGAGCATATCTATTTCTCCTGAAAAAGAATCCAGACTTGCCGATATGTTACGTGCAACGTACGATATTCCCCAAAGTCTCATATCGGATTTTCTTGCCGGAAGAGACTTTGATGTATTCAATAAGAGATATCTTCGATCAATATTTTCACTTGAGGAGTATAACCTGATAAACAATGTCATGTCTGAGGAGGATGCAAAATTGGCGGCCGCCTACCGTCGGCTTTCATCACACAGTCCCAACATTGATGAGAACGGTGCATACACAACCGACATAGACAGGTTGAAGATCATAGCCAATAAGGTGTTCAAATAGCACATCTTATCTGACAGAGCTTCAGACAGAAGAGACACAAAAGTATCAGAAGAACAAAAGAAACAAAAGGTCTTTTAATTATTCTCCGCATTCAACGATAAAGTGAGGATGTGTAATGAGGATTTGTAATAACGTCTGGATATAAAGTAATTGAGGGTGTGTCATAACGTCTGGATATAAAGATTTTACCCTTGCTACAGCTATCTGCGGCAAGGGTAATTTCTTCAAGAAGGACGTTTTGACTCGCCCTATTTATCGTTGAAGGCGAAGAATAATTAAAAGAACTTTTGTTTCTTTTGTTCTTCTGATACTTTTGTATCTTTCTATCGAGTGGATCTATTCTGTCGAGTCAGTATGATTTCTATCTATATATAGACAAAACTCTAAATCTTCTGTCTCTTTTGTTCTTCTGATACTTTTGTATCCCTTCTGTCGAGTGTATCTGTTCTGTCTGAAGTTTATTCTATACGGCGTGCTCCGTCGGAGATGATCACATCATAGATCTTGGGCTCGTGACCATAGGCATTGTTGAATTTCTCCTTGGCTGTGGCGATAAAGTGGTCGTACTTATCGTCGGCAAC
This sequence comes from uncultured Duncaniella sp., assembly GCA_910588795.1. Taxonomy (GTDB): domain Bacteria; phylum Bacteroidota; class Bacteroidia; order Bacteroidales; family Muribaculaceae; genus Duncaniella. The sequence continues at coordinate 1,707 of CAJURI010000065.1, forward strand.
GAGGTTGATGGTGCATCCGCCGAATCCGCCGCCCATTATGCGCGATCCGATGACTCCACACTCCTTAGCTATATCGTTGAGGTAGTCAAGTTCTTCACATGACACTTCATAGTCCTTTGACAGACCACGGTGTGTCTCGTACATAAGACGGCCAACAGTGTCGATGTCGCCACGATTGAGAGCATCGCAAACATCGAGCACACGCTCTTTCTCCTCGATGACAAACTTGGCACGCATGCAGTCCTCGGCTGAAATATCAGCCTTGACGGCTTCGAGATCAGCCATCTCTGCGTCACGAAGAGTCTCTATGCCGAGACGCTTGGCAACACGCTCACATGACTGACGACGCTTGTTGTAGGGCGAGTCGACGAGTTCGTGCTTGACTACAGAGTCAACAAGGACAAGCTTGTAGCCATCGATCCTGAAGGGGAAGTATTCGTATTCAAGCGATCGGCAGTCAAGGCGTATCAGACAGTCCTTTTTGCCGAACACTGATGCAAACTGGTCCATGATGCCACAGTTCACACCGCAGTAATTATGCTCGGTGGACTGTCCGATCTTGGCGAGCTCAAACTTCTCGATAGAGTTGCCGTTGAAGAGATCGTTCATGGCAAATGCGAAACATGACTCAAGGGCTGCGGACGATGAAAGGCCTGCTCCAAGGGGTACATTTCCGGCGAACACGGCGTCGAAGCCTTTTACTACGCCTCCACGCTTGATTGTCTCACGACATACTCCGAATACGTAACGAGCCCACTGAAGCGAGGGCGCGTCCTCTTCATTAAGGCCGAAGTGGGCTTCCTCATTCAGGTCGAGGGAAAAGAGGTTGACAGTATCGGTGCCGTTGGGACGTATGTCGGCCATAATCACCTTGTCAATTGCTCCGGGGAACACAAATCCGCCGTTATAGTCAGTGTGTTCGCCAATGAGATTGATTCGTCCGGCTGATGCATAGATGGTGCCCTTGCCGCCGAAATGCTCATCAAAGGCCTTAACGATTTTTTCTTTCAGTTCCATGGTTATCTTTTATGTATGTGTGTTTTTTAGAACATTTTGTCGGGGTATACGCCATCCTTGTGGAGCTGGGCGAATTTCTCTACTACACCCGGACGGTCGGCAGCATATGTAACTCCGAACCATCGTGAGTCAGTGTCGAGGACCTTGACTGTGGCCTCGCCGTTGTGTATGAGAGTATCGATACAGAGCGGAATGAAGAATTCGGCTTTGGGTGTGTCTATGTCCTTGTCGAGGAATCTGCGGAACTCACGTTCGCTGTAGTCGAAGTAGTCGGGAGTGAAGCCCCAGAGGTTCATGGACACCGGAGTCATAGGGTCGAGAGTCTGCTCTACTCCATTCTCGTCGGTGAACACTATGTCGCCGTTTGGAGCGTAGCTTATCGCTGTGCGCTCGACAACACCGGTGAGGTTGCCGTCAGTGCCGGTGGAGCATACGCCACGTGCCACTGATCCGTTTTCAGTCATTGTGTTGCCGACACGGAATCCCACCATGGAGTAATCGCCTTTGCGGTCGCGCGGACGCATGAGGTCCTCAGCTATCACGCGGAATGCGTCACGTCCATAGAAGTCGTCGGCATTGATCACAGCGAAAGGCTCTCTGATGACCTCTTTGCCCATGAGCACCGCATGGTTAGTGCCCCATGGCTTTGTGCGGTCAGCCGGGCAAGTGTATCCTTCCGGGAGCTTGTCGGTCGACTGAAAAACCACCTCTACAGGTATATGACCTTCATATTTGGACAGGATCTTCTCGCGGAAGTCCTTTTCAAAATCTTTGCGTATCACGAATACCACCTTGCCGAATCCGGCCTGAATGGCATCGTAGATGGAATAGTCCATAATTGTCTGTCCCTGCGGGCCGAGCGGATCGAGCTGCTTGAGGCCTCCGTAACGGCTGCCCATACCGGCAGCAAGGACGAAGAGTGTGGGTTTCATAAGAATGATTTGGAATTGGTTAAATATTACTTGAATGTGAATCTTATAGTCTCGCTATATTCGTCACCGGGACGCAGTACCGGCGAGGGGAATGAAGGCTTGTTGGGTGCGTCAGGGAATCCCTGACATTCGATTGCCACACCGTCATAGTCGGCATATGAGCCTCCCGAAATGCTTTCGGGAGATCCGGCGAGCCAGTTGCCTGTGTATATCTGCATGCCTGGCTGCGTAGTCTCGACAAGCAGAGAGCGGCCTGACACCGGCCCACGCAGTTCTGCGACAGGGAGGAGCCTCCCTTCGCCATATCCGTCAACCACCCAGCAATGGTCATATCCCTTGCCTATTCTGAGGGCCTCGAAGTCAGCGTTTATGTCACGACCGATAGTTTTGAATGAAGTAAAGTCCATAGGTGTCCCTACCACAGAAGCCAGCTCGCCGGTAGGGATCTGAGTCTCATCGGTGGGGAGCCATCGTGAAGCGTTGAGCTTCATCTCGTGATTCAGCACGGATCCGGAGTTCTCTCCGTCAAGGTTGAAATAAACGTGGTTTGTGAGATTGAGGACAGTCGGCGCGTCGGTGGTGGCGGAAAGTGTAAGAGTGAGAGCATTGCTGTTGTCCCATGTGTATCGCGCAGTCACAGTGAGATTGCCCGGATAGCCCTCTTCACCGTCCTTGGCATGATAGGTCATCTCTACGGTGTCGTCATTCTCCGTGCAGGCATCCCATATGCGGTTCATGAAACCTTCGGGCCCACCGTGTAGGGCGTTAGGACCGTTGTTTATGGCGAGTTCGTACTCCTTGCCGTCAAGCGTGAACCGGCCTTTGGCTATACGGTTGGCGAAACGTCCGGGGATCTTGCCTGCACATGGACCGTCAGCTATCCATGAGGCAGGGTCCTTGTAGCCAAGTGCGACATCGGCCATCTGCCCGTTCCTGTCGGGTACAATTATGGATACGATTCCGGCTCCGAGAGTAGACAGAGTCACGCTCGCGCCGTTACTGTTGGTGAGCGTAAAGTGTGTGATTTCACCCTTGGAAGATGGGTAAAATGTTTTGGTTACAGACATGATGATTATATCAGATAAATGAATGCCGGAGATACGGAAATTTCCGGCAACGCAAATATAGCGATTTATCTTATTGTCTCCAACCAGCGATTGCAAAAAAATATAAAAAACGGCATATCAGGAGCATTATGCGTGACACCACTGTCACATCGCAGCCGCCAGATGATGAGAGAGGTCAGAAAGAACGTTCGCGCCGGGAAGCATCAATGCGCAGGAGTATGAATAGGAGGAATGTGAATCCCCATAGCGAAGAGCCTCCATAACTGAAAAACGGCAATGGAATGCCTATCACAGGGCAAAGCCCTATCACCATGCCTATATTTATGGCTATGTGGAATATGAGATAACTTGCGACACAGTAGGCATAGACACGTCCGAACACTGTTGGCTGCCGCTCGGCTATGGACAACACTCTCAATATGAGCACAACGAAAAGCAGCAAGACAGTAGCGGCACCGACAAAGCCCTCCTCCTCTCCTATTGTGCAGTATATGAAGTCGGTGTGCTGCTCGGGGACATACTTGAGTTTAGTCTGAGTGCCATTGAGAAATCCTTTGCCCCACATGCCTCCTGAACCTATGGCTATCTTGGACTGGTTTACATTGTAACCGGCACCTCTCAGATCCTCTTCAATACCGAGCGCAACCTTTATGCGCATCTGCTGATGATCCTGCAGGACAGATGTGAATGTGTAGTTTACAGAGAACATGAATGCTATCGAGGCTAAGGCTGCAGCCACTGTGACAAGCAGATGGCGGGCCTTAGTCTTGAACATAAGAAGAATACAGTAGACAAGGGAGACAGCTATTACCGACAGGAAGAATATCAGGCCGGGAATCTCAAGTGACGCGAGTGTGAGTGCGGCCGCGACAGCTCCACTTCCGACAAACCACAGGAGGACATTGCGCGCGGCAATGATGTCCTTACAGTACAGAGCGAGCATGGCCACTATCAGGACCATTATCATCATGAACACCGCCGCTTCGCCCACAGGAATACCGAGAAGGAGGGAGCCGGTGAATTTCACCTCGACCACAAAGAAAACCACGGCACATAAGGCTGCGAGCAGTACCAGTCCGCTCATCCCCTCGCGATAGAGGACAAAGAAGAGTGACAGATATACGAGAGCGGATCCCGTCTCCTGCTGACCGAGAATGAGGATCACGGGAAGGAATATTATAAGCAAAGCGCGGGCGTAGTTCTTGCGCGACGCGTTGAGGGAGAAGTTGTAGCCCGAGAAGAGCTTTGCAAGACATAGAGCTGTGGCAAACTTGCCGAATTCAGCCGGTTGGAGACTCATGGGCCCTACCTTCAGCCATGAGTGAGAGCCTTTTATGTCGGGGGCTATGAATATCGTGACCAGAAGCAGGACAAGAATGATGGCATATATCACATAGGCATAGTTCTCATAGACACGCACATCTATAAGGAGTATGACGAGCCCCATGGCGAGCGACAGCCCTATCCACCGGAACTGCTTGCCGGAGAACTCTGCGAAGCTTAGCATGTTGGCATGGTCAAAGTCATAGCTTGCGGCATATATGCTTACCATGCCAAGGCCCACGAGAATGATGTACTGTATCACCGTGAACCAGTCGACATATCTGAATACCGATGCTGTTGTCTCCTTCTGATACATGATGTGTAGAGTGGTCAGTGCTTTTTAGTTCCTGCAAATTGTATTGTATTGCTCTGTAGCATTCTCTCTTCAAGATATTTCCGTTCAGGCGGTATATAGCCCCTGAGATATCTCTCCATGACGAGTGATCCGATAGGAACACCGAACGTGGCACCGAATCCGGCATTCTCGACATAGACGGCCACAGCGATCTTTGGATCATGGTATGGCGCGAACCCCATGAACGCCGAGTGGTCACGTCCGTGTGGATTCTGGGCTGTACCTGTTTTTCCGCATACTTCGATATCTGCAAGGTTGGCCACGCGGCATGTGCCACCTGTCACCGCCATGCGCATGCCTTCGGCGATTTCTTCGTACCATCTGCGGTCAATCGACGTGTCATGCCGCTCCCTGAACTCGGAAGGCAGGACAGTGTCCTGTATCTCTTTCACGACATGGGGGGTTATATAGTGTCCGCGGTTGGCAATGGTTGCCGAAAGGTTGGCTATCTGCAGAGGCGTGGCAAGGATCTCACCTTGTCCGATAGCTATGGATATTATTGTCGTCGCGCTCCAGTGTCCGTCGCCGTAACGCTTATTGTAGAACTCTACGTTGGGGATGAAGCCACGGTATTCGCCTGGCAGGTCGATCCCGAGTTTATATCCGTAGCCCTGCGACACCATGTGGTTCTTCCATATCTCAAAAGCATTTGCCGCCGATCCGTATTTGCTCTTCTTGTCGATCATGGCTCTCAACCCCCAACAGAAGTAAGCGTTGCAGGAGGTCTGGAGCGCAGGTTTAAGCTGCAACGGAGAGGCGTGCCCGTGACAGCCCACCTTTAGCCTACCGAGAATGAACCCGTGGTAGCATGGGAATGGCGTGGAAGGAGTGATTATCCCCTCCTGGAGATATATGAGTCCCTGCGTCGGCTTGAATGTCGATCCGGGCGGATATGTAGCCTGTATGGCGCGGTTGAGAAGAGGCTTGTCAAGATCGCGCATGAGCTTATTGTAGTTGTTGCCGCGCTCGCGCCCTACAAGCAGAGTCGGATCGTAGGTGGGAGCTGTGACAAGACACAGCACCTCACCGGTGGAGGGCTCTATCGCCACTACCGCACCTTTCTTGTTGACCATCAGAGATTCGGCATACTGCTGGAGCTCGATATTGAGACTTAGTTTCAGATTCTTTCCGGCTATTGCCTCGCGGTCAAGCTTACCCTCCTCGTAGCGGCCCTGTATGCGGCCGAGGGCATCGCGCATCAGTACCTCAGTGCCTTTTACGCCACGCAGGAAACGCTCATAGGTGTTCTCGACACCTATGTCGCCCATGTAGTCGCCGCGCATATAGTAAGGATCCTTCTCCATGTCGGCCGGAGCAACCTCACGAATATTGCCGAGGACATTGGAGGCACATGTGTAGTTATACTCCCTGAGTATGCGTTTCTGTATATAGAAGCCTGGGAAACGGTAAAGTTTCTCCTGAAGTCGGCCGTACTCCTCGGATGATAGCTGTGACAGAAGTTTTTGCGGGGAATATGGCGACCATCCCGGATTGCGTTTCTTGTCGCGCATGTCCTCCATACGCTTCACAAGGTCGGCCGGGGTAATGTTCACGGCATTGCAGAAATCTATGGTGTCGAATTCCTTAATGTCACGCGGGATTATCATGACATCGTAGGCAGGCTGATTGTACACGACAAGACGTCCGTCACGGTCATATATTATGCCTCGTGACGGGTACACAGCCTTGCGCAGGAAGGCGTTGGAGTCGGCGGAGTCCTTGTATTTCGCCTCCATTACCTGCAAGTTGAAGAGGCGTATCACATATATAATAGCGATTATAACTATGAATCCGCCTATTACGTATTGACGTTTGGCAAGGTTATAGTCTTTTCTCACTTCGCGGTGTCATTATGGAGTCTATGCCGAGCATGATTATCATTGAAAGCAGTGTGCTGAATATGATGCGCAGCAAGAGTTGGAGAGGATTAAAGAAAGTGAATGCCTCGATAGTGAATATCAGTGCACAGTATATGAGGGTGAGGGTGAGCAGATACTTCATGTACACTCCGGCACCAAGCGACAGCATAGATGGCTCGGGGCGTGTGAGGTCCTCCTCACGCGGCACATAGAGCCTGAGCACCGGACGCCTTATCATTGCAAGAACGGTGCATGCCACCGCATTCATGCCGTAGGTGTCAGAGAACACATCGACTATGAGGCCGAGAAAAAATCCAATAGTCAGGACCCAGTTTAGGGCAAGAGTAACGGGCAGGCGCACTATCAGGTATATGAACACCATCGGCACTCCCACGTTGAACAGGCATATGTGGTTGAACACTAACACCTGGGCCAACACGAGAACCAGACCGAGTATGATAAACTGCAACGCAACCTTGCTCATTGCTATATGATTATAGATGTGGGAGACTGAATCAGGGGGGTAGCGATTATTCCATATTCTTGATCTCGATCTCCTTCTCTACGGCCGACAGTTCTTCACGCATGTTGTCGCGTATCACCCTCACTGTGGAGAGCGTGGAGAAATCGGTGAAGAGCTTGACCCGCAGAGTATAGAAATTGTCCTCAATGTCACGGGTGCTTGACATCACCGTGCCGACAGGCACCCCTTCAGGAAATACCGACGAATATCCGCTTGTGACGATCGTGTCGCCCGGAGTGAATTCAGAATGCTTCGGCAGCTCCTCGAGCATGGCTTCGGAAGGGTCCTTACCGTCCCATACGAGCGATCCCACCTGAGCATGTCCCTTGACCTTGCATGACAGACGGAGGTAAGGATTCAGGACCGATATGAGCCGGGCAGTGTGGTCACTGACGACATTCACTATACCGACTATACCGTTCTGGTCCATGACGCCCATCTCCGGCATTATACCGTCAAGGCTCCCTTTGTCGATGGTGATATAGTTGTGAGCACGGTTTATGGAGTTGTTTATCACATGCGCTATCACGAAATGGTAGCGTGACAGGGCCGAATCAACACTCATTGTGTCAGCATAAGCCTGCTCGCGATAGTGGCGTATCACATCGTTGAGGCGGTATATCTCAAGCTCAAGATCAGAGTTGCGACGCTGCAGGTCCTCGTTGATCTCCTTCAGGAAGAAATACGAGGACACACTATTGGCTGTACTGTAGAGACCGGACGAAATCCTGTTGGCTGACGTAAGGTACACATGATGCTGGAACGGGTTGCCCGAAAAGAGCAACACGAATCCGGCAATCAGGTATACCACGAACAGGAACCACGAACTGAATCTGACAAGAAATTTAAGCAGCTCGCTCACTGTGGGAGGGTAATTGTTCTAAACTTCAGCGGTGATGATGTTATCTGATAAGGAACGAGAATGTCTCGATGTTCTTCAAGGCGACTCCCGTACCCTTTGCCACTGCGAGAAGAGGATCCTCGGCTATGTGGAACTGGATTCCTATCTTGTCGGTGAGACGCTTGTCAAGACCGCGGAGCATGGCACCGCCTCCGGCAAGGAATATGCCGTTCATTACTATATCGGAGTACAGTTCGGGCGGGGTCTCGTCAAGAGCCTGAAGCACGGCTGCCTCGATACGCGATATTGACTTCTCGATGCAATGTGATATCTCCTGATAGCTTACAGGGACCTCCATGGGGAGTGCGGTCATCTTATTGGGGCCATGCACGATGAAGTCCTCCGGCGGATTCTCAAGCTCGGTAAGAGCCGAACCCACGTGAATCTTTATCATCTCGGCAGTGCGCTCGCCCACTTTAACGTTGTGGACGCGGCTCATGTGTTCCATGATGTCATCGGTGAGGTCATCGCCGGCCACCTGGATACTCTTGTTGGACACAATGCCTCCGAGGGATATCACAGCGATCTCGGTGGTGCCGCCGCCTATGTCGACAATCATGTTGCCCTGTGGTGCAAGCACGTCGATCCCTATGCCGAGAGCCGCAGCCATAGGTTCATAGATCATGTACACGTCACGTCCGCCTGCATGCTCCGAAGAGTCACGCACAGCACGGATCTCCACTTCGGTAGAGCCTGACGGTATGCCCACAACCATTTTCATGGAGGGTGAGAACCAATTGTTCTTGGAGCTTGCTTTCTTTATGAGCCCGCGGATCATCATTTCGGCGGCATTGAAGTTGGCTATCACCCCTTTGCGCAGAGGGCGTATCGTCTCTATGCCGTCGTTCTCCTTGCCTTGCATCAGCTTGGCCTCACGCCCTACGGCCATAAGCTTGCCGGTGCGTTTCTCCAGAGCCACAATCGAAGGCTCGTCAATGACGATCTTGTCGTTGTGTATGATGATAGTATTGGCAGTACCAAGGTCAATAGCTATCTCTTTGGTGAATGAAAAAAGTCCCATCTAAATGTTTCTGTGTTTAAATGTCGTATTTGAGGAAAGTGTGGATATCAGTGCTTGAAGTGACGGAATCCGGTGGTGACCATTGCCATATCGTGGGCATCGCAGTAGGCTATGCTCTCGTTGTCACGAATGGATCCGCCCGGGTGTATCACTGCTGTTATGCCGGCCTGTGATGCTATCTCCACACAATCGGGGAAGGGGAAGAAAGCATCGGAAGCCATAACCGCACCACTGAGATCGTGGCCGAATGAACGGGCCTTCTCGATGGCCTGCTTAAGGGCATCGACACGTGAGGTCTGCCCTACGCCGCTGGCGAGAAGCATTCCGTCCTTAGCGAGCACTATGGCGTTGCTCTTTGAATTCTTGACAACCCTGTTGGCAAACAGGAGGTCGTCGATCTGGGGGGGAGTCACGGCCTTTCGTGTCACCTGCTTGAGCTCATCAGGGGTCTCGATCTTGAGATCTCGGTCCTGAACAAGCGCACCGTTGAGGCATGAACGGAACTGGCGTGTGGTGGACAGCGGGGCTTTCAGGACAAGGATTATGCGATTTTTCTTCTGCTTCAGCAGTTCAAGGGCTTCGGGTGTGTAGGCCGGAGCAATGATCACCTCGAAGAAAATCTTATTGATCTCCTCGGCGGCATCGGCTTCGACTGTACCGTTGGTTATCAGCACACCGCCGAACGCGCTCACCGGATCGCCGGCAAGAGCGTCCTTCCAGGCTTCGGCTATTGTGGGCCGCGTTGCCAGACCGCATGCGTTGTTGTGCTTCAGAACTGCAAACGCCGGAGTAGAGAATTCGGAGATGAGGTTCACGGCCGCATCTATGTCGAGAAGATTGTTATAGGATATCTCCTTGCCGTGAAGCTGCTCAAACATGGCGTCGAAGTCTCCGTAGAAGACACCCTTCTGATGGGGATTCTCGCCATAACGCATAGCCTTTGCGCCGTCGACAGCAATGCGCAGCTCCTCTCTGTCAGCTATGGGGCATTCCACAGCAGTTGAGGCGAAATAGTTGTATATATCGGTGTCATAGCCGGATGAAACGGCGAAAGCCTGTGAGGCGAACCACCTGCGCTCCTCCAGCGAGGATTCCGCACCGTTTCGCTTGAGCATGTCGGCAAGCGGAGCATACTGGGCCTTGGAGGCTACGATAACGACATCCTTATAGTTCTTAGCGGCACCGCGTATGAGTGATATGCCGCCTATGTCAATCTTCTCTATAATATCGGCTTCGGAAGCTCCGGAAGCGACTGTCGCGCTGAAAGGATACAGATCGACGATCACGAGATCTATCTCGGGAATCTCGTATTTGGCTATCTGGGCGCGGTCACCCTCATTGTCACGGCGGTTAAGGATACCGCCAAAAACCTTAGGATGAAGAGTCTTGACACGTCCGCCGAGAATAGAGGGATAGCCTGTGAGGTCCTCTACCGCAGCACATTCGTAGCCCAGGCCTTCTATAAAGGAGCGTGTGCCTCCGGTTGAGAGGAACTTCACTCCGCAATTGTTAAGCAGTGACAAAATTTCTTCGAGCCCGTCCTTATGGAATACTGACACGAGCGCGGTCTTGATACGTTTATTATCTGACATGGGGTTACTATTGGATTTTAGAGTGCAAAGGTAGTGAATTTTACTCACTTAATAAAGCTATAGGAAAAAGTTTTTAGAATCTTTTTCATATGTCTTAAAAGCCTACTCTCAACTGGCAAGTGCAAAATTAGTGATTTGTCTGAAGAAGGCATTCTT
>CAJURI010000066.1 GCA_910588795.1 uncultured Duncaniella sp.
TCTCTTTATTTGATGATTTCTAAACCAACGCGATTTTATCGCACCAGAAGTAGTTTCCTATGGCCGGTTTTATTTTACATGTGGACTTTGAGTCTATTCTGCGTTGTGTGAGCGGTATTCGGATGGGGAAACACCGGTGAATTTTTTGAATGCCGTAGAGAAGTGCGGCTGTGACGTGAATCCGAGTTTATATGCGACTTGGGTTATGTCGACATCGGGTTTCTTGAGTATTTCGCATGCTTTTCTCAGACGCACATTGCGTATATAGTCGCTTGGTGTCATGCCTATCAGTTCCTTCATCTTGCGGTGAAGGTGGGCTCTGGAGATGCCTACTTCGATTCCGAGTTCCTCGACATTGAGCTGCGGATCTTCGATGCGGTTGTTTATGGCTTTCATGATCTTGTCCATAAGTATCTCGTCGTTGCCTTTTATTTCAGGCAGAGCCATATTTTTGTCGGTATCCTGTGCACCGGAGTACTTTCCCTTAAGTCTCAGTCTGTTGCCGATGAGATTGTCTATCATGGCATCCAGCTCGGAGATGTCGAAAGGTTTGCCTATGTATCCGTCGGCTCCTCTGTCCCATCCGGCCATTCTGTCGGCTATGTCGATACGGGAGCTCAGCAATATCACCGGCATATGTGTGGTATCTGTGTTGGATTTTATTGCTTTCAGCAGTTCGAGTCCGTCTATATCAGGCATGACTACGTCGCTTACCACAATGTCGATCTTATTGTCAAGGAGTATTTTCTTTGCATCGGCACCGTTGGCAGCTTCAAATACTTTGTCGGTCTTTGAGAAATGCATGCACATGTATCTGCGCAGCTCGTTGTCATCATCGACTATCAGTATGCGTCGCCCGGTTGATTTCTTACGGGTTTTTCGGATTGTGTCAGGCGTGCTGTCGGCCGATATGGGCTCATGCTTGATATGCCTTGACGATTCGGATGTGACTGCATGAGATGCGTCCTCCGATGCGATTTCATCAGGCGACAGATGATCCTTGCCCAAAGGAAGCAACACTGTGAACACGCTGCCTTTTACACCGTCGGTCCTGTTGGATGCCGTCAGGGTGCCATGATGTAATATCACAAGCTGGCGTGCGAGGTCAAGCCCGACACCGAATCCTGATGCCGAACCCTGTCCCTGATAGAAGCGGTCGAAGATCTTTGATATGTTTTTGGGGTCAAGGCCTATGCCGGTGTCTATTACGGATATGCTTGCACATCTTCCGATGGTGTTGTCGGTCATGGTGCTCAGGCGTATGACCACTTTCCCACCCTCAGGAGTGTATTTTATTGCGTTCGATATGAGGTTTACGAGAACCTTGTCGAAGTTGGTGCGGTCAATCCACAGGTCGGATATCTCGTAGGGGGCATCAAGGCTTATCGCTATGGATTTTTTTTCGGCGAACTGGCGGAACAGTTCCACAAGTTCCATGGCAAAGCTTTTAAGCTCTGTCTGCTGCATTGACAGGCGTTTCTTGCCTTTGTCGATCTTTCGCAGCTCGAGCAGCTGGTTGGTCAGGCTCAGTATGCGGTCAGCGTTGCGCTGCATGGTCTTTAGCATCGCTGTGGTCTCCTGGTCATGCTCCTTGCGCAATAACACCTGAAGAGGATTGATTATGCATGTAACGGGAGAGCGTATGTCGTGTGATATGTTCATGAAGAACCGTACCTTGGCCTCGTTGATTTTCTCTGTGTTCTGCTTCTTTATGAGCATGTATATGAGCGCAAGTATGCCCATTATAACGAGAAAATATAATATCTTTGCTATCGGGGTGAGATACCACGGCGGAGAGACGCTTATGGTGAGTTCTGTTATGTCGGAGTACACGTCGTTGTCTACGGCGCGTATGAGCAGTTTGTGTGTGCCTGGTTCAAGATTGTGGATCTCGATGGTGCTGTTGCCCTGGCGTGTGGCTATCCATGAGCTGTCGGAACCATTCTTGCTGTCAAGCAGCCATTCGTATGTAAGATTGGCGAGATCGCGGAAGTCCATGGGCGACAGCCGCAATATGAGGTTGTTGTCCCTGTGGGTGATATTTATGCCTCGGAATCTTGACAGTGAGTCGGTCACTATTGTAGGCCTGTTTCCTGTCATTTGTGATTCGGTGACCTTTTCGCCGTTGAGATATACCCCTGTGACAGCTATCGGGGATGTGAATTTTACAGGCCTTATGCTTGACGGGCTGAATTTGGTGTAACCGAGGCTGCCGATGAGGAACATCCGGTCGAGCTCCTTGTTGTAGGCCGATAGCATGACATTTGTCTCGGAAAGCCCGTAGCCGCCCTTAAGAGATGTCAGTCTGCCTGTCGAGGGGTCATAGTGGGAGAGCCCGTAGTCAGTGCCGATCCAGGCTCTGCCTGTCGAGTCGATCTCAATTGTGCGGATATGATTGTCAACGAGACCGTCGATCGATGTCATTTTTTTCTCGACCTTGTCATTGTCAGGATTGTATATGATAAGGCCGTTGCTTGTGCCTATGAGTATCCTGCCGTCGCACATCTCGCCGAAAGCGTTGCATGACCCTTTCAGGTAGTGTTTCTGTTCTATGATCTTGAATGTGTCGGCCTCTATGTCATAGCATGCGAGACCGCTGAACAGTCCGATCCACAGGCGTGAGCTCGAATCGATGTATGTGGATGAGATCCAGTTGTTATGCAGTTTTTCCTCTCCGAGCTCCTTGGTGGTAAACAGTTTTTCCTCACCTGTTTTAAGATCGTATTTAAGTATGCCGTCACCATGCATTCCGAGGAATAGAGTTTGAAAATCATCCCCCCCGATTTCTATGTAATATCTTACGCATGAGCGTTTTATGTCGGTAAGCCGCTTGTGGGAGCAATCAGCCGGATTGATCTGCCACAATGCATCGTTGGTGGTCACGGCGTATAGCATGCCGTCCTGTCCCATGCGCAATGCGCGTATCTCGTGGTCCGACGGCAGTTTCAGGTGATGGAGTATCTCATGACTGTTGGACATGTGCACGGCTTCCCCTCTTTCAAATGCCAGCCACAGGCCGTCTTTGTCAGCGGCTGTTGCGGATATCCCGCCGTGGAAATTTTTCAGTGCCGGTGATAACGGATAATAATTGAACGGCATGGGTGTGGATGGGGCAAGCAATACACCATAATAGTTGCAGCCTATCCACAGATTTCCGTCCGGAGCCATATATACTGTTCCTATCTTGCTTTTGTCAATGTTGAGTACAGGATTATACAGGTTGTTCATCGGATGTATGGATTTGCCTCCCGGTTCCATAATCCATAGTCCTTTGCCGTCGGTGGCTATGTAGGCTGTACCGTCCTGTCCGACACATACGTTATTTATGGTGGTCTCGCCAAGTTCTGAGATGTCAATCGGGCTTGTTGCCATTGTTGCCGTGTTGACACGCCATATGCCGTGAGCCGTGAACGCTATAACTGACATGTCATTTTCCTTGCGGATGCCGATGAAGAAATCCTTGCTTATGTGGTAACGTTTCATGTTGCCGTTGGCCCATAATCGGAACAAGTCTCCGCTATGGTTGCCGGCTATGAGTCCTCCGTCACGGGTCGAAGCAAGTGAATTCATTTCGGTATGCTCCTGCAGATAGCCCAGTTTCACACCTTCGGGTTTGCCGGATGATTCATCGACAACAAACAATCCCACTCCGGAGACCATGAACACTACGGTCCCGTCGGCCTGTTCGGTGATGTCGATTATATACCCGTTGAGACCGTCGGCCGGTATGGTCACGAGTGTGAACTTTTCGGATCTTTGATCGAAACTGTACAGACCGTCAGCCGTCCCCACCCATATGTTTCCGCGTGAGTCGCACATCACCTTGTTCACAGTGTTGCTGCTTATGGATCCGGGCACGTCGTCATGACGGAACACATCTATGTTTGAGCCGTCAAACCTGACAAGCCCTGATGAGGACGCGATCCAAAGAAGCCCCCTTTGGTCAAGGCAGAAATCATAATACTGTGTTGAGACTACGTTGGGATCATTGAACAGTCTCAGGGTCTTGACGTCGATTGTGTTAATGAGAGCTAATCCGTTTAATGATATTAGAAGGTTGAGTAGCAGTAAGAGATATCGCATATGAATGTGATGTCGATTGGTAAATGACAATTCAAAATTATAATTTTTTGTCATATATATCACAATGATACAATGACAAAATGAGACGAAGATACGAATATTAACGTATTTGAGACATTTTTAGATAACACAAGTCGGTTGTTAACATTCTTGTGACCTGTGATATAATGGCGTGGAGGGATGTGCCATATCTTTGCATATACTAAATTGATAAATAATAAACCAGTCTATAGAACATGAATTTCACATCCCATTTGAGAAACCGGCTTGCTGTGATTATGCTTATGTCGGTTTGTGTGTCGCAAGCTATTGATCATCCCGGCATAACATTCCCGGAATTGTCGGAGGGAAGGTTTACTCTCGTAGAGTCGTCCTCTCCGGTAAATGTCTGTGTCGATCCGGCTGATGACAGTGCCGTGCGGATAGCGGCCGGAAATCTGTGTGCTGATTTCGGACGTGTGACAGGAAATGAGGCCGCGCTTGTGGATATGCCGGAAGGAAGGCGTGTGATCATTGCCGGTACGGTCGGGACCCCTTTGATTGACCGTCTGATAGCGGACGGTAAAATCAGCGGAAGTGATCTGAAAGGGAAAAATGAGAAGTATATCATGAAAGTGGTGTCTTCGCCCGCCGATGGAGTGGATGAAGCCTTGGTGATAGTCGGAAGCGACCGGCGCGGCACAGTGTATGGCATATATGAACTGTCGGAACAGATAGGCGTGTCGCCATGGTATGACTGGGCTGATGTGCCTGTGGCCCGACGTGAGAATCTTTCAATAGAGAAGGGGACATATATGGCAGGTGAACCGGCTGTGAGATATCGCGGAATATTCCTTAACGATGAGGCCCCCTGCCTTACAGGATGGGTTAAGAACACTTATGGAACCGGCTATGGTGACCATAGGTTCTATGAGCGGGTTTTTGAACTTATATTGCGTCTGCGAGGCAATTTCTTGTGGCCTGCGATGTGGGGATGGGCGTTTTACGCCGATGATGCGGAGAACGGACCTACTGCCGACCGTATGGGCGTGATAATCGGGACCTCGCATCATGAGCCGATGGCGCGCAATCATCAGGAGTGGGCACGCAACCGTAAGAATTATGGCGCATGGAATTATGCTACAAACAAGAAGGTGCTTGATAAATTCTTTGCCGAAGGGGTGGCCAGGGCTAAAGGCACTGAGGATGTCATAACCATAGGAATGCGCGGCGACGGTGACGAGGCCATGAGTGCCGAGGCGGATGTGAAACTGCTTGAAAAAATTATCGACAATCAGCGGCGTATAATAAAAAAAGAGACCGGTCGTCCGGCTCATGAGACTCCTCAGGTGTGGGCTCTTTATAAAGAAGTGCTTGATTATTATGATGCCGGACTCAGGGTGCCTGACGATGTGACTCTGCTGCTATGCGATGACAACTGGGGCAATGTGCGCCGTCTTCCTGATGAAAAGGAACGTAAACATCCGGGCGGTTGGGGCATGTATTACCATGTCGATTATGTCGGTGCACCGCGCAACAGTAAACTTCTGAACTGTACCCCGATACAGAACATGTGGGAGCAGATGCAGCTTACGTATGATTATGGTGTGGACCGTCTGTGGATACTGAATGTAGGTGACCTCAAACCTATGGAATATCCTATCACACTGTTTCTTGACATGGCATGGAACCCGCACCGCTATGATGCATCCTCATTGCTTGAGCATACCGAGAAGTTCTGTGCCCAGCAGTTCGGCGAAGAGAATGCAGCCGAGGCTGCCCGCATACTGAACCTTCTGTGCAAATACAACGGCAGGGTGACCCCTGAAATGCTTGACAGACGGACCTACTCTCTTGAGAGTGGCGAGTGGCGCAAGGTGGCTGACGGATATGCCCGCCTTGAGGCGGAGGCTCTTCGTCAATATATGACTATTGCCCCTGAGTGCCGTGACGCCTATCAGCAGATAATCCTGTTCCCGATACAGCTCATGGGGAATCTCTATGACATGTACTATGCTCAGGCAATGAATCACGAGCTGTACAGGAATGGCGATCCTGAAGCAAACATGTGGGCTGACCGTGTGGAAGCCTGCTTCAAGAGAGATGCCGAACTTATGAATTATTATAATAAGGTAATGTCGGGTGGAAAATGGGACGGCATGATGACACAGAAGCACATAGGCTACAAGTCATGGGATGATTCCTTTGCGGCCGATACCCTTCCCGAGATACACCGGGTGGAAGTGTCCGGAGATAACTGCGGCGGATATTCATTCTCTCCGTCTGACGGATATATCTCCATGGAGGCACAGCACTATTATAAGGCTGTTGATCCGGAGAGCGGCGCACGGTGGACTGTGATACCCCACATGGGGAGGACTCTGAGCGGACTGTCAGTGATGCCTTACACAGAGTCAGTCGACGGAGCGAGACTTGAATATTCTATGACACTTCCCGAGGATGTCAGGGAAGTGAAAGTCCTTGTGGTGCTTAAGTCGACTCTTGCGTTTGCCAATATTGACGGGCATCGCTACTCAATAGGATTCAAAGGCGGTGAATCTGAGGTGGTCAACTATAACGGCAATCTTAATGAGGCTCCCAAAAATATATACAGTGTGTTCTATCCTACGGTGGCACGCCGTGTGGTGGAGAAGAGTGTGTCTCTGCCGGTGCCGTCTCATAAAGCCGGGGAGCCTGTTGTCCTTGAACTGTCACCGCTTGACCCGGGAGTCGTGTTCGAGAAGATCGTTGTCGATTTTGGCGGATACAGCTCTCAGTACCTTCACGGAGAAGAATCTCCTCATGTGGTAAGAAAGTAAATTAAAAAGAAATATAATACATTATTATTTAAGGATGAAAAGACAGTTATTGACATTCGCGTTCTCGAGTGCTTTGTCACTTGCCGCGATAGCCGGAGACTGGGTAGGCTCCTGGGCGACGGCTCCGGAATTCACCGGAGAGGGGGATATGCCCAAGAGCGTGTCTCTGTCAGGTAATTCACTAAGGCAGGTCATACACGTTTCTCTCGGCTCTGATGAACTGAGGCTGAAGCTGTCCAATGAGTTCAGCAATGAGCCTGTGGAGATAAAATCAGTGTATATCGCTGATCCTGTCGACGGTGTCGGAATCGTGCCTTCTACGGTGCGTTATCTGAAGTTTGACGGGAAAAATGGTGTTACCATAGATCCCAAGGGAGCTGTGTACAGCGATTCGTTGAAGTATGATCTTAAGCCGCTTCAATTGTTGTCAGTCACTATTAATTACGGTGATAAAACACCTAAAAATGCCACCTCACACAGAGGCTCACGCACTACTTCGTATATAATGAAAGGTGAGTCGAAGCCAAAAAAGGATTTCGATGTGGCCGAGAAAGTTGAGCATTGGTACAATATAAGTGCTCTTGAGGTTAAAGCTGACGACAAGGATTGCATAGCTGTGATAGGCAACTCCATAACTGACGGCCGCGGCACCACTACCGACAGGCAGAACCGCTGGACCGATGTGTGTGCCGAGCTGTTAGGCGGCGAGGTCGGTGTGCTTAATCTTGGCATAGGTGGAAACGCCGTCGTGTCCGGCGGTATAAGTGAGCCGGCAGTGAAACGCTTTGACCGCGATGTGTTGGGACAGAACGGGTTGACCGGAGTGATAGTCTATGAGGGCATAAACGATATAGGGTGCAGCCGTAATTCCGAAAAGACTGTAGGTGAGCTCATTGAAGCCTATGAATCGTTTATCTCCAAGGCAAAAGCAAAGGGTCTCAAAGTGTACGGCGGTACCATCACTCAGCTTGGGAATACGGATTATTGGTCAGATTTCCATGAGGCTGCCCGCAAGGCTGTAAACGAGTGGATACGCACAAGCGGAAAGTTTGACGGTGTTATCGACTTTGACGCTGTGATAGCAGATCCCGCCAATCCTTTGAGAATGAATCCGAAATACCAGTATGACTGGCTTCATCCCAATCCCGCCGGATACAAGGCTATGGGTGAGGCTGCCGCAAGGGTCCTTTATCCCGGGCGGTTCCCGCAGGAGTCTGCGCCATCTCAGCTTCAGGGCTCTGTCGCTACCACCAATATCCCAGAGGCCGTATATCCCCGCGTGCTTCCTGACGGCAGGGCGATGTTCCGCATACATGCTCCGGGTGCTGGAAATGTAAAGATCGATATTTGCGGACGCAAATATGACATGAGCAGAGACGGCAAAGGCTACTGGACCGTGACCACTGATCCCCTTGTAGTAGGATTCCATTACTACTTTGCCCTTGTCGACGGTGTGAGCGTCATTGACCCTTCGAGCGAGGCTTTCTTCGGTTGCGGACGTATGGCCGGCGGCATAGAGATCCCTGAAAGTGCAGCCGATGCCGCTTACTACACATACAACCCCGACATCGCTCACGGACAGGTCAGGGAGTGTCTGTACAATTCCGGAGTTGAGAAGGCTCCGCGTCGGTGCTATGTGTACACTCCGGCTGAGTATGAGACATCGCAGGACACGCGTTATCCTGTGCTCTATCTCCAGCATGGCATGGGTGAAGACGAGCGCGGATGGCATCAGCAGGGCATGATGGCGAATATCCTTGACAATCAGATCGCTTCCGGCAAGTGCCGTCCCATGATCGTGGTGATGGACTATGGGAACTGCGGTTATATACACGGCACACGCCCGGGCGAGAGCCGTGACGAGTTCGGGGCAAGTTTCACGCCCATAATGATCAATGATATAATACCGTTCATCGATTCCACATTCCGCACTCTCAGCGACCGTGAGCACCGTGCCATGGCCGGACTTTCATGGGGCGGTCACCAGACACTTGTCACCACACTCGGCAATCTCGACAAGTTCGCCCACATCGGCACCTTCAGCGGAGCGTTGTTCATTGATCCGTCAAAGATCACCGAGGTGTACGGTGGTGTCTTTGCCGATGCATCATCATTTAATTCAAAGGTGAAGACTCTTTTCCTTGGCAAAGGCTCGGAAGAGAATTTCGCTAGCGACAAGATAAGCGCGGCCCTCACCGGAGCCGGTATCGACAATGTATATTACGAGTCGCCCGGCACACACCACGAATGGCTCACATGGCGCAGATGCCTCAATGAGTTTTTACCTCTCCTGTTTCGCAAATAAAGTGCAAGTAATTAAGTAACTCGCATAAATTAGCTGGCACATAATTATGATGCGTCAGTCCGAAGGGTTACTTGAAATTATCTTAATTATAACTAATTTATAAGAGTTACTTAACATAAATGAATAAAATATTATTTACGGCAATGTCTGCCATGATGTGTGTGGCAGCCAACGCTTCAACGGCCGGTGACATGACCGTGAGCAGCCCCGACGGAATGACCGTGGTTACGGTATCGGTTGTGGAAGGGGTGCCCACTTACTCGGTGTCACACAATGGCCGGCAGTTCATAATGCAGTCACCACTCGGTGTGAACACCGACATGGGTGACTTTACCGGATCCATGTCGCTTGTGGAGGTAAGCCCTTCCAAACAGGTCTCTGACAGCTATTCTCTGCCTGACATAAAGAAGAGTCATGTGGAGTACAGGGCCAATAGCCGTGACTACACATTCGGACGCGACGGAAAGAAAGTGTACGATGTGATATTCGAGGTAAGCGATAACAATGTGGCGTTCCGCTACAAGCTTTACCCTCAGGGGGAGAGGCTGTGTTGCCTTGTTCTGAATGAGAGCACCGGTTTCGTAATGCCCGACGGCACAACTACATTCCTGTGCCCGCAGTCAAAGCCTATGGGCGGATTCGCACGCACTTCCCCGAGCTATGAGACCTCCTATACTGTTGACGACGCTACGGGCAAAAACGGCTGGGGCGAAGGATACACGTTCCCGTGCCTGTTCAAAAACGGCGATAACGGCTGGACTCTGATATCCGAGACAGGTATAGCCGGTGACTACTGCGCCTCACGCCTCCTTGGCTGTGACGGCGGATGCTATACCATAGGGTATCCGCAGAGTGGAGAGATGAACGGCTATGGCTCGACATGCGCCTCCATCTCGCTTCCCGGATATACACCATGGCGTACAATAACGGTAGGGGAGACCCTCGCACCCATAGTCGAGACCACTGTCCCGTTTGACGTGGTGAAGCCTCTTTATTCCCCCTCCAGGGATTATACCTACGGCAAAGGGATGTGGAGCTGGATCATAGGCATGGACAGCAGCTGCAATTTCGACGAGCAGAAACGGTATATTGACTTTGCGGCGGAGATGGGTTACACATCATTGCTTGTAGACGCACTGTGGGATACACAGATAGGGTATGACCGCATTGAGGAGCTTGCCGCCTACGGTCACTCCAAAGGTGTGGATCTTGTGCTGTGGTACAACTCCAACGGCTCATGGAACGATGCCCCGCAGGGTCCCCGCGGCATCATGAACGACATTGTGAAGCGTCGCAAAGACATGGCGTGGATGCAGAAGAACGGTATCCGGGGCATAAAGGTGGACTTCTTCGGAGGTGAAAAGCAGGAGATGATGCGCCTGTATCACGATATCCTTGCCGATGCCAATGACTACGGTCTTCTCGTGGTGTTCCATGGCTGCACTCTTCCGAGAGGATGGGAGCGCATGTACCCCAACTATGTCGCAAGTGAAGCCGTGCTTGCAAGCGAGAATCTCCATTTCTCGCAGGGATCGTGTGACAATGAGGCTTTTAACGCTACCATACATCCGTTTGTGCGCAACACTGTTGGGAGCATGGACTTCGGCGGCAGCGCGCTCAACAAGTATTACAATGCCGCCAATACGCCCAAGGGATCTAAGCGTGTCACCTCCGATGTGTTCGCGCTTGCAACGGCTGTCATGTTCCAGAGCGCGCTTCAGCATTTCGCTCTTGCGCCCAACAATATGACCGATGCCCCCGTCTGGGCTATGGATTTTATGAAAAAAGTGCCTACTACCTGGGATGACGTCCGCTACATCGACGGCTATCCCGGCAGATATGCCGTCATAGCCCGCAGACACGGTAGCGACTGGTATATCGTCGGAGTGAATGCGTCATCAGCCCCCGTATCGCTCGATATTTCGCATGGCATCATTTCGTCAGGTGACAAGGTGAAGCTCTATAGCGATGACAGGAATCTTGCCGGATCGGTTAGCGAGGTCAAGGCCGATAAGAAAGGCCGTGTCAAAGTGACCATGCCAACAGGTGGCGGATTTGTGATAGTCAAGAGGGCCAATCCCGATTTTCATGTATATCTGTGTCTCGGACAGTCCAATATGGAAGGAGCAGCAAAGTATGAGGAGTGCGACACCGTAGGGATCAGTCCGCGCTTTCATATGATGGCCGCCGTGGATATGCCCGGCAAGGGGAGGCAGAAAGGCAAATGGTACTCCGCGCAGCCTCCGCTGGTCCGTGCCAACACAGGGCTTACGCCGGTCGACTATTTCGGCAGGGAGCTTCTGAAGTCTCTTCCTGACAAAGTGGAGATCGGGATCGTGAATGTGGCTGTAGGTGGATGTCACATAGAGTTGTTTGACCCTCTGAACTGTGCCGATTATATCAAGGGGCAGCCTGACTGGCTTAAATCCATGGCAAAGAGCTATGACAATAATCCGTATCAGCGTCTCATCGACATGGCGCGTGCCGCTCAGGCCGATGGCGTGATCAAAGGCATACTTCTCCATCAGGGCGAATCCAACACCGGCGATAAGGAATGGCCTGTGAAAGTGAAGAAGCTCTATGAGAAGATACTCTCCGACCTTGATCTGCGCGCGGAGGATGTGCCGCTGCTTGCCGGAGAGATGCTTTCGGCCGAAAAGGGGGGTATATGCGCTTCGATGATCAAGATTGTGGATACGCTGCCTCAGGTGATACCGACGGCTCATGTGGTGTCGTCGCAGGGGTGTGACGGAGCCCCCGACGGACTTCATTTCACGGCTGAAGGATATCGTCTGCTCGGGCAAAGATATGCCAAGGTGATGTTACCTCTGCTTAAAATGTAAGTGATTGATAATCAATAGTCATGATACAAATATGTACGGATATGAGACATTTGTTTGTCGCAAGGCAACATGGAGTTACGCATATGAGATACACATATATTAAATAGTGTGAACGATAATTTACCTTTGCGTACCTTTTTATTGAGAAGAAGCCATTGGATATCCGGACACGTTACCGAAATAAACTGATACCAATTAATTAGGGTGTTCAGTTCTATGTTCCAAAATTAGCTCGCTTTATTGAGTGTCT
>CAJURI010000067.1 GCA_910588795.1 uncultured Duncaniella sp.
CGCATTAAAAAGTTTTGACGTTGTAAAAAATTAAGATGCGTCAGCCCTGTAAAAATCATAAAAAATATTTGCATGTGTCGAAAAAAGTGTCTACCTTTGCACAGCAAAAACGGAGGAGGCACCTCCACAGTGGGTGACCTGACATCATCTGCCGTAAATCGCGAAAATAGCTCAGTTGGTAGAGCACAACCTTGCCAAGGTTGGGGTCGCGGGTTCGAGTCCCGTTTTTCGCTCAAAATGCAGTCCCTCGCATCAACTATGTCCGGATGGCGGAATTGGTAGACGCGCTACTTTGAGGGGGTAGTGACAGTTTTGTCGTGTGAGTTCGAGTCTCATTTCGGACACTTTGAAAATCTCAAATGATTGATTTTTAATCATTTGGGATTTTCTTTTTCCTTTATTTCGGATATTTGGAAACTAATAAAAATTAAATTCGGGAGAATTTGTATCGCCTCACGGGAATTTTGTATCTTTGTGATAAAAAACAGGAAAGTTATGGCGAAGGCAATCGTAGAGACACCTCTTATGAAACAGTATATTGCGATGAAGGGAAAGCATCCTGACGCGATATTGCTTTTCAGGGTAGGAGATTTTTACGAGACTTTTTCCGAAGATGCGATAACAGCTTCGGAGATACTTGGAATCACACTTACGAGAAGGGCTAACGGTTCGGCTCAATACGTGGAGCTTGCCGGATTCCCCCATCACGCGCTCGACACTTATCTTCCTAAGCTTGTCCGAGCTGGCAAACGTGTGGCCATATGCGAGCAGCTTGAAGATCCCAAAACGACCAAGAAACTTGTTAAGCGTGGCATCACCGAGCTTGTGACTCCCGGTGTGGCTATAAATGACAATGTGCTTGACCATCGTGAGAACAATTTCCTTGCTGCTATTCATTTCGGCAAGCATAGTACCGGTGTAGCTTTTCTTGACATATCCACCGGCGAGTTTCTCACTGCTGAAGGAACAGTGGATTATGTAGAGAAACTTATGAACGGTTTTGCTCCGAAAGAGGTGCTTGTCGAGAGGGGTAAGAAGCGGATGGTGGAGGATTCGTTCGCCGAGCATTATTATACTTTTGAGCTTGATGACTGGGTGTTTACCGACACCTCGGCCATGGACAGGCTGTTAAAGCAGTTTGAGACATCGTCGCTTAAAGGGTTCGGTATTGACAAGATGCCGTCGGCAATAATCGCATCCGGAGCAGTCCTTTATTATCTTGATATAACTCAGCACACGCACACACAGCACATCACGTCTCTTGCCCGCATCGAGGAGGAAATGGCTGTCAGGCTTGACCGTTTCACTGTGCGTAATCTCGAATTGGTCCGCGCTATGAGCGAGGACGGTAAGAGTCTTCTTGACGTAATAGACCGCACGGTAAGCCCTATGGGTGCGCGTTTGCTTCACCGATGGATGCTTTTCCCTCTTAAGGATCCTAAAGAGATAAATAAGAGGCTCGATATTGTGGAGTATTTCTTCAAAGCTCCGGAGGCTTGGGATTCAATTCGTGAGGCACTTGAACAGATCGGTGACATGGAGCGTCTGACAGGCAAGGTCTCGGCTATGAGGATAAGTCCGCGTGAGATGGTGCAGTTGCGCAACGCCTTGAAGGTCATACCGGATATAAAAGATATATGCGCTTCGGCAGATCTTCCTGTGTTGAATTCCATAGGAGAGCAGCTTAACCCTTGTTCTACTATTGCCGACAAGATTGGCCGTGAGATAGTTGAGGATGCGCCTGCGGCTCTGAACCGGGGGGAAGTGATAAAGCAGGGGGTGGATGCCGAACTTGACGAACTGCGTGATATAGCATACAGAGGAAAGGATTATCTGTCATCGCTCCAGCAGCGCGAGAGCCAGCGAACGGGCATACCTTCGCTGAAAGTAGGATATAACAATGTGTTCGGATATTATATAGAGGTCACAAACACCCATCGTGACAAGGTGCCTCAGGAGTGGATACGCAAGCAGACTCTGGTCAACGCAGAACGTTACATTACGCAGGAGCTAAAGGACTATGAGGAGAAGATACTCGGGGCGCAGGACAAGATATCAGTCATAGAGCAGCGTTTATACACAGAACTTGTGGCCCAGCTTTCCGACTATATTCCGGCTATACTTCTTGACGCTCAGCTCATAGCCCAGCTTGATGTGCTTGTGTCATTCACAAAGGTCGCCATAGAGAATCGCTATAACCGTCCGGTGGTTGATGATTCTCTGGACATCTCCATTGTAGAGGGTCGTCATCCTGTGATAGAGAGGGAGTTGCCTTCAGGAGAGCCCTACATTTCCAATACTGTGAATCTGTCCAATTCCGGCACACAGGTTATGATGATCACCGGACCAAACATGTCTGGTAAATCGGCTCTTCTAAGACAGACTGCTCTCAATGTGCTTCTTGCCCAGATAGGATCGTTTGTGGCGGCCGAAAGCGCACATATAGGTGTTGTGGACAAGATCTTTACCCGAGTAGGTGCTTCCGACAACATATCGCTTGGCGAATCTACATTCATGGTGGAGATGAACGAGGCCGCATCGATCCTGAACAATATGAGTGAACGGTCTCTGATACTTTTTGACGAACTCGGGCGCGGGACATCCACTTATGATGGTATATCTATAGCATGGGCTATAGTGGAATATATTCATGAGCACGGCAAAATGCATCCAAAGACTCTATTTGCCACACATTATCATGAACTGAACGAGATGGAGAAAACTTTTTCGCGTGTGGTGAATTATAATGTGTCTGTCAGGGAAATAGACGGCAAGGTGGTGTTTCTCCGTAAGCTTGCCCGCGGTGGCAGCGAACATAGTTTTGGCATACATGTGGCTAAACTTGCAGGAATGCCACAGGTGATAGTCAGGCGTGCTGATGAGGTACTGCGTCATCTTGAGTCCGTCAACCGGGAAAGTGACCGGGCTACGGCCGAGAAACTTGGCTCTCAGCCTGATGTCCATGAAGGCATGCAGCTTTCATCCTTTCAGCTTGATGACCCTGTGCTTGCTCAGTTGCGTGATCAGATACTTGATCTTGACATTAACAATCTCACTCCTATGGCTGCGCTCAATAAGTTGCATGACATACGCACTATTCTTACAGGCAAGTGAAAGGCCTTTACAACGTCTGTGCGGCACTCCCACTTTTTGACGTAGCTGTAAGGTGAAAATCATCTACGTAAAAACAGTAGCCACGAATCGCTGATAATTCGTGGCTACTGTTTTTATTATCTTATTTGAGTTTTAGAATCTGCGACCTCCGCCTGGGCGACCTCCGCCCCATCCGCCTCGGTGACCGCCGGGTCCGCCACGGAATTCGTCACGACCCTTGGGTTCATTGCCTTTGCCGAATGTGTTGAACCTATATGACAGGGAGAACATGAAGTAGCGTGTCAGCACATTGCTCTCGGAATCGTCGATATAGTTCGCATTGATGTTGCGGCGTACGCTGTTGACCTGATTGAGAAGGTCGTAGACACGTACCGAGACTGTGAGTGCTTTGTTCTTCAGCAATTGCTGGGAAAGCGATGCGTTCCACATTATGGACCTCTGGTTATATCCGGCCGAATATCCTTTTGTATCGGTATAGTTTATGTCGCTCTGGATGGTGAGGCCCCAAGAGGTGTAGTAAGTTGCGTCGAATCGGCCTCCGTAACGGTGTATGGTACGGTCAGACTGTTTCTGCACGGTGTTGTGTGAGAACTGCACATTATATTGCGGACGCAGTTCAAATTCAAAATTGTCGGGGCGGAATGCTATGCCCGGGCTTTCAAATATGCTGAAATCAAGAGCCCTGTTCTTTACGCCGTTGTTGTAACCTATGTTCTGAGATGCGTTGCCGAATATATGGTTGGATATTGTCCATTTCTTGTTGCCCAAAGGCATCGACATCATGTTCATGAGCCTTGCACTCCACACGCCGTTGACATTCTTGTAGGTTGTCTCTCGGCCCGATGTCTCGGGGTTGAATGTCGTAAGGGATATGATGGAGTTCTGGGTGTAGCTGAAGTCACCGTTGACCATTATCGATCTTTGGGCCTCCATATTGAAATCCTGGAAGCGGATATTGATATTGTGCGAGAACGACGGGTCAAGGTCGGGATTTCCAACTATGATGTTCATGGGGTTGGATATGTCGGGCACCGGCTGAAGCTGGTTCATGGATGGCTGCGATGAACGTCCGCGATAATTGGCCTGAAGTGAACGTCGCTTGTTGAACTTGTAGCGCAGACGCAGGAACGGTGCGTAGTTCCAGACCCATCGGTTCATATTGTTTTCGGTCTTTATAAAGTCGATGGATTTTGTCATCTGGGGGACAAGGGCAAGACCAATCTCATAATTCAGTTCTTTGCCGACTTTTTTGTAACTAAGACGTATATCCTGATTGAAATAGTTGTTGCGGTACTGGTTGGAATAGTCGGGATTAGGCTCGGCTCCTACCGGCGGCAGTATGTCGAGATCATAACCGTCAGGAATGTCGTAGGTCAGACGGTCGGCATTGTTCCAGCGATAGTTCATTCGGTAGCTGAAGGCAAGAGAATGACCTTTGGCAGGATTGCCGAGCGGCTCGGTCCATGTGGCTTGAGCCATGATGCGGTTGCTCCATGTGTGGTTGTCGGCATATTGGTCAAGTACTTCATCTGTCTCAAGGAGGTGATACATGATCTCCGACAGGGAGTTCTCATATTCACGGACGTTTGACAGCTGGTATTGGGAGCTTATTGAGAATGATCGGCCGCGATGGTTCTTGAAATTATGGGAGTATATGAATCTGCCCGATAATTCGTAGGATGTGCCTTTGTTGTTGGTGAGGTTATAGTCGGTGCTGACTTTCTCCATGAGACCGCTTATATTGATCGTGGAATCATTGGTGAAGCCTCGGTGATGGTTGATTGAGAAGTTGGGCCGGAATTCAAGAGTGTTGAATGAGTCGGGTTTCCAGAGAAGGCGCAGGGAGCCGTTTATATTGTTGGAGCGGTCGCGTGACAGGTTGCGTATATGGGAGTATGCAGTGGAGTCGGTGAACAGGTACTGGCGGTCCTGACGAGAACGTGAATTCTGGTCGGTATTTGAGAACATTATGTCGCCACCCACACGGAATATTTCCTCATTGCCGACATTGAAATTGACACCGATGTTGCGTGATATCGTAATGCCGCCTCGGCCGAACATCCCGCCGCGGAAACGTCCTCCGTTGGCGTCGGTGAATCCCATGCGGTTTATATTGTTGATGTTGCCAAGGAATGTTATCTGATTGCCGTTCCAGAATCGGTTGATGTTGAATGATGTGGCATATCTGTCATCGGTTCCATATCCGGTCTCGGCGTTGCCAAACCATCCGTTGTCCATGCCTTTTCTGACAGTGAGGTTGATCACGGTCTCGTCCTCGCCGTCGTCAACACCGGTGAGCCTTGCCATGTCGCTTTTGCGGTCAACGACCTGCAGTTTGTCAATCATATCGGCGGGGAGATTCTTGGATGCAACCTGAGGGTCGTCACTGAAAAACTCTTTGCCGTTTACAAGTATCTTGCTTATGGATTTGCCATGGGCAGTGATCTTTCCGTCACTGTCTACTTCCACGCCGGGAAGACGTTTCAGGAGGTCTTCGACAACTGCATTTGGCTGTGTGTGGTATGAGTCGGCGTTATATTCCACCGTGTCCTCCATCACTTTGATCGGCGTCTTTGTCGCTACTACGCTAACTTCACCCAGCAGGTGGGATGCCTCCTTCATGTTGATGACGCCGAGGCGTACATTGGATTTCCCTACTGTGAGGTTCTGATAATGATCGGTATATCCTATGTATGTTATTGAGAGGATATATTTTCCTTGTTTTACGCCATCAAGATTGAAGTTTCCTTCGAGTGAGGTGGTAACCCCTTTTACGAATGAACTGTCCTTGGCTGAAAGCAGCCTCACGGTGGCTTCCATTAACGGGTCGAGCGTGGCGGCATCCTTGACTGTTCCGGTGATTTTGGCGGCGATAGCCGATGTGGATATCAGAAATAGCAGTGAGATCGCAGTAAGTGCGCGGTAAAGACGTGTCATAACTTTGTGATACGTGGGGTCAAATTGTGTTAGCGTATTTGTGAATGATTTCCTTATACGTTAATATTGACTCACGGAAAGTCACAAAGTTTAATGACAAATTGATGAATTTTGTGTTAAAATAGGTAAAACGGATTTAGAATATCTTTATGCTCGGAATATATCGTTTGGGCTGTTTCTTGAGATCTATGAGTATGCTGTCGACATGTGCCGCCGAGTTGTTGAGATTATGGTACAGCCCGGGATCGTTGAGCAGAAGCCCAAGTGACGAATTGGTGGAGTTGAGTTTTGAGGTTGCTTCGTCGAGGTTGGCTGTGATGTTTTTGAGATTGTTTACGGTGGAGTCAAGTGGAAGGTTCTTAAGGTCGTCCGACAATACGGCGAGAGTTTTGGATACCTGTGATATGTTGGCTGAGATTTCGCTGACATTGGCCATTGTGGCATTAGTGTTTTTCAGCAATGCCGGCACGGCGCGATTGAGCTGAGTGGTTGTGGCTTCGAGGTTTGCCATTATGGCGTCAAGACGTTTCACCGAGCTGACGAGTGCCGGATCTGCGGCTACAGCAGTCAGTGCGACCACGAGTGAATCTATGTGTGGAGCTATCTGCATTATCGAGGGCATGAGTTCGGTGGAGACTTTGTCCATGAGTCCGGAGCCTTCCACCCCGGCTATTTTTGAGCCTACTTCGAGAAGGTTGGGTGATGTGCCCATCTTCAGTTCTATCGTGGATGTTCCGAGCATGTCGGTGACAATGACTGCGCTTGTTCCTTCCGGGAGCAGGAGCTGGCGGTCGAGGCTTATTTCCACTTTGACATGTCCTGGATTGTCATATTCATATGATATGTCGCGCACAAGTCCTACTTTGTAGCCGTTGAGGGTGACAGGAGCTGATTGGGCCAGTCCGGTTACGTTAGTGTAAGAGGCGTAATAATAGTTGGCAGCCTTGAATATATTGACTCCTTTAAGGTAGTTTATGCCGAATACGAGTGCGAGCAGTGCTATGAGCACTGAGGCTCCTATTATTATTTCACGTGAGAAAAGCTTCTTCATTGTTTGAATTGTTGCGTTGTATTTTTGTTAATGTGTGGGGTATATGTCAGGCCCCTGTTATTTTATGCGTTTGCCGTTGCTGGTTTTGATTACGAATGCATCCGGGAATTTCTTTTTTATTGTCTTGAGTTTTGAATTTGCTTCTTTGAGTGAACGGTATGCCCCGTAAGTGTATTTTATAATTCCTCCGTCGCTGTAGTGGTCTACTGGTTTTAGGCCTTTAAAGCGGCTGTCGCCTTGTTTGATAGGGCGTGGAGAGGTGAGAAACTGTATCTTGTAAGTTATAACACTTTCTGAACCGTTGTTGTCGGATACTGCGGTTTCTTCTGATGGGATTGGCTGGGTGTCTGTAACCTGCTGGGTGTTTGTATCTGTTTTGATGGTCCTGCCTTTCTGTTGACGTGGTTTGTCTGCGGGTTGGCTGGAAGAGTAACTGCGGTAGCGTTTTACACCATTGCATATCGCCGTCGCCAGCTTGGTGCTTCCGCTTTCAGAAGCCATGAATGATTCCATTGTCGGGTTGCATATGAAGTCAAGTTCGACAAGTATGGATGGCATGCTTGTGCGTACAAGCACCCAGAAAGGAGCCTGGCGTACACCGTTGTTCTTTCGTCCCGCAGTCCTGACAAGTTGGTTTTGTACGGCTTCGGCTAGAGCTATGCTCTGGTCCATGTTCTTGTGCTGCATCATCTCGAAAGCTATGTAACTTTCGGTCGACGAGGGGTCAAAGCCTTCGTAGGTTGTGGAATAGTCAGGCTCGAGCTTCATGACTTCGTTTTCTCTCATGGCGACACTCAGATTTGTGTTGCTGCGGTCAAGACCGAGAGTGTAGACTGAAGCTCCGTTGATGCGGCGGTGGGCAGGTGATTTTGACGATATGGAATTGGCGTGAATGGATATGAATATGTCGGCATGTTTGCGATTGGCGAAATCGGCTCGCTTTTGCAGCTTTATGAACTGGTCGGTATCGCGGGTCATATGAACGTTGACATCGTCCATTTCCTTCTCAAGAAGCTTTTTGAGTTTCAAGGCTACTTTCAGATTTATGCTCTTCTCGTTGGTGCGCATGCCTAAAGCTCCGGCGTCTTTGCCACCGTGTCCCGGATCTATGACTATGACAAAATCTTTACCCTGCATTGCAGGTGCGATGCAGAGAATGAGTATGCATATTATTGTGTTAAGTATGCGGCGCATTATGGATCGATGCTGTTATTCAATCTGCAAAATTAGCAAAAGAAAACCAAAATTTAGACTGCCGGACTAATTTTTTGGCATATATGCGAAATTTTGCCTACTTTTGGAGAAGTAAATGATGATTTGTATTTAATAAATAAGTAAAATATAATCCTATGAACAGTATGTGCAGGATGGCTCTTTTGGCTGTTTTGACTGTGATGTCGGTATCATCGTGTGTGACTGACAGTGGCACGGCTGATATACGGCGTCTTGATCTTGAAATTTCTCATGGTATTGTACCGCAGGATTCTGTTATGTACAAAGCTACTGAAAAATTGTTTGAGATATGTGATTACGGACCTGTATATCCGCTTAGTATTTTCGATTATGCCGATAAGTCCTCCATAAGAGAACATCGTGATGCAGTGGAGAAAGAGTTTGCCGATATGGATCGTGAGAAAAAATCGCTCGGCAAGCTTTTTAGCAGAATACGCAGGCTATTGCCTGGAGCTGAAATACCTGTGGTGTTTACCATAATATCTCCATACACGCAGTCAATCTTTGTGGTTGACTCTGCGGTATATCTGGGACTGAACCATTATCTTGGCACAGATTATCCTCTTTATGAATCGTTCCCTGATTATGTGCGGCGATTAAAGGTGCGTGGCCGTATCCCTGTCGATATGGCTGAGGCTATAATACGTACTTCGTACCCGTTCCGCCCGACGAGCGATTATCCTCAGGCTTTATCCAGAATGGCATATGAGGGCGCGGTTGCGGAAGCTGTGATGCAAGTGGCGGATGTCAATGAGCAGGAGTCTCTCGGATACAGTGACGATGATTATTCATGGCTTCGAGACAATGAACATGATATATGGGATATCATAGTGGGGAAGAAGATGCTTTTCAGCAGTGACACTGACATCATCCGGTCGCTTATCGGTGTAGGACCGACGACTAATGTGATATCTCCCTCTTCTCCCGGCAGAGCAGGACGCTATGTGGGGCATCGGCTTGTGCAGTCTTATCTTGATGCAAACCGGTCGGCGTCTCTCGAGTCTCTTTTTTCACATGAATTCTACGATAATCCCTCTCTGCTATCTTTAGCCGGGTATAATCCGTAGATGTTTAAAACAGACAGTCGAATATACTGAATCTGTCAAGTTTGTTTAGGAAAGTTATACAGAAAAGGTCTGATTAAGACTGTTTAACTTCGGTGTGCGGTTTTGTTGCCCATTGTGCGGGTAATTTTGCATGTGAAAGTCATATTGACTTTCCGTGTAATCTCTTAATATACCCTCATATGTCATTTATCATCGCTATTTTCTGTTTGTTCGCTTGGCTTGGACAGGCTCTCAAAGACGGTGCTAACATCAAGTAAAGAATATAAAACGATACTTCTGTGATTGGTATAGTTCTTTGGGCGATATTGATAATCTTTATTGTCATTTGCGCATGTCCGGGTTTCATAACCGCACTAATCGTCAATACGGCGATCGTAGTGAGTGTGTTCGTGCTTGTAGCATGGATTGTCCGGAAAGTCAAAAGATGGAGAGTTAGGCAATGAAAGCAACGGTCTTGTAAACAAACGTTAGTTATGTCATTTTGGAATTTTATCGGTGAGTTTGCTGTATTCAATATGATTTGCAATTTATTTTCAGGTAAATCTAAAATTCATCATGCAAGCACATGTCAACCACAATATATTCCCAATCCGCAATATGAAGCCCGTATTGAAGAATTGGAGCAGGAAATCAAGGAGTCGGAAAAACGACTTGCCGAATATAAAAAAATAATTGGCAGCAACTTCTATGCCGATTTAGATGATATTGACGAATTGCAAGACAGGATAGACGAGCTTGAAAGTCAGCTCTATGATTGTGACGTAATGTCAGACCGTCATGATCGTATCCAAGATGAAATAAATATGCTTCAAGACCGGATTGACGATATGGAGGATATGGAAGGTATTGACGATATGGAGGTCGATCTGGACTGTTTCAGGGATGATCTATATGACATGGATTTTTCCGGCGATGATTGATTGCAGCTCGATTGATATTGCAATCCGTTTATTTTTGCGTATGTTACTATACATACAGCGTATGTACTTATATTCCTTCAAAAGTGCAGAAGGAGTTGTCTCCAAAGATGGTGAGAATGTTTAATAGAATGCTTTTCCGCCACCTGTCAATTGCGTGACAGGTGGTAGAGGAGGAGTCGGCCTATTTTAGCAAATTGTAGCCCTGAATTACGCTTGACTGGAGTACTTTGGCGTATTTTTCAGTCATGGTTACGTTGGAGTGAGCGAGCATCTTGCTCACGGTTTCGATTCCGACGCCCTTTGTCAAGGCCCATGTCGCGAAGGTGTGACGGCCCATGTGCATCGTCAGGTTGATGTGCAGCTTCGCCATGCTCGCTATGAGCTTCAGCTGGTCGTTGCACTTCTGGTTGCTCATCAGATTGAGGTTGTAGTCATATTTGCGCAATATGGCTATGGCTTTCGGAAGCAGGACTATGGTGTATGGCATCCCGGTTTTCAGACGCTTGTCACGGATGCAGTAGTCCTCGCCCTGTCTGAACACGTCCGACTTCTTGATCTTCACAAGGTCGGAGTAGGCAAGACCTGTATAGCAGGAGAAGATGAACATGTCGCGTGCCTTCTCGGTCATGCCGTATAGTTCCAGGAATTCCACTCGGTGGCGTTCCTCCTCGGTGAGAAATTTTATGCCTTCCGACTTGCCGCGCGGGATTCTCATGCCGTCGTATGGGTTGGATTCCAGCATCTCGAATTGTATGGCTTCTACGATGTATGGCTTCAGCCGCTTGTGGTAGCCGTGAACCGACGACTGGGTTGTCACGCGTTTGTGGATGAAATCGTCCCACAGGCGTATGTTCTTCGGCGTAAGGTCGCAGAAGAAACGTATGAGCCCGAACTCACGCAGGCACTTGAGCATCACGAGGTGTTGCCGGCGCGTTGACTCCGTCACAGGCCTCATGTATATGCGTTTTTCAAGCCAGTCGAGGAAGCTTGTTGACGATTCCTGTACTTTTATTTTCTTCAACTTTTTGAGAAGCGAAAGGTCATATTCACCTTTCTTCGAGGCTATCGTTGACATTTTCCCGTGAATTCCGTCGTAAATGCGTCGGATCTGTTCGTTGAGCCTGTCAGCATCGGGATGGTTGATGACTTCCCTTCCGACCCATTGCTGTTTAAGGACTGCGACGCCTGTCGAGAGCCGGACTCGCTCGCGGTTGTAGGACACTTCTATCTCAATAGTGCCGGGATTGACAGCCGAAGCATTCTTGCGTCTGTCGAAAATTACCTTTATCTGCGGTATTCCTGCCATAACTTGTTTTATTTAAGGTTGATACATCCTTTCATGTGAACAGTGTTATACATGAGAAAGCGTGTACCACACGTCCAAAAAAATGTACCACATGTGTACCATACACAAGTCTAATGTATGCCGGGAGCGTTGTATTGCCGCTCCTGAATCTTTTGGAAGTATATAGTCATAAAGTAGTATGAGCCAACGTCTTGGACGGGGCTTGCACGATCAAATGCCCATGTTGCACGGGTGTTGCAAGGTGTGTTGATACTATGGGAAAACTGTGGTACATTTATGGTACATTTTTGTGGTACATCCACGAAATCTGTGCCAAAGATAGTGTGCTAAATCGAAACAAACAAACAAATGCTACAAACGGCTATGGTTCGAAAGGGGAGTGAGCAATAAACCATTCTACCACAGAACGTTGCCGAATTGCTAAACGCTGGCCCGCTGACGGTTACGGACAAGAAAAAGGGCCACTGAAAAGTGACCCTCGTGTGATCCGCCTGGGGTTGGCGAATCCTATGCTTTGCATTGATAATCAAG
>CAJURI010000068.1 GCA_910588795.1 uncultured Duncaniella sp.
TAAATTGAATTATCAACCTAAACACCTCTATTGCCGATTCGCTGAATAGTTACTAAGGTATTATGCATTTATTAATTTTTATTAATCAGTGACAAAGATACGCATTTAAATTGAGATGCGTATTAAAGAATCGAAAAAGTCATGATATTTCGAATCATACATTCTTTCTCTCTGTCCCTGATGTCTTGTATAGTGTTGATTCACATAGCAGGATTGATATTGTCCGTTGAAATAATTGTATGGCACTTTTGTGAGCTTCAATTATTTTGCCTATTTTTGTATCTTGAACACACATTGCTTCTGTGAGTATTATGAGACTGATACGCAAGTATATAAAGTGGCTGGTGATATTTTTCTTCGGCAGCACTGTGCTGTCGGTAGCGGCATATCGTTATGTCCCGGTATATGTCACTCCGCTTATGGTTATAAGGGCTTTTAGCCCTAAAGGCTCTGAAAAGCAGATGGATCGGGAGCGTCATTGGCAGCACCATTGGGTGAGCGGCGAGGAGATTTCGCCATGGATGGCCAAAGCCGTTGTCGCGTCGGAGGATGCCAATTTCCATTCCCATTCCGGATTTGACTTCAGGGAGATAAAGAAAGCTATCGAAGAGAACCGCAGCGGACGCCGGCAGCGTGGCGCGAGCACCATATCGCAGCAGACGGCCAAGAATGTTTTCCTTTGGCCCGGCCACAGCTGGATACGTAAGGGACTGGAGACATATTTCACCGTTCTGATAGAGCTTTTGTGGTCAAAAGAGCGTATCATGGAGGTGTATCTCAACAGTATCGAGATGGGGGGCGGCATATATGGCGTTGAGGCTGCTGCGAGATATTATTTCAATACGTCGGCCGCAAAGCTTTCCAAGAGGCAATGCATACTGATAGCTGTGAGCCTGCCCGCTCCACTGAAGTTTGATCCAGCCCGCCCTTCGAAATACTTGCGTCGCAGGGCTGACACCATAAGCAAATACATTTAGGACATTTCGCATGGCGGCAGGTAAGCGTCAGTATATAGCCATTGATCTGAAGTCGTTCTACGCTTCGGTGGAGTGTGTCGAGAGGGGGCTTGATCCGCTCGACACCAATCTTGTTGTGGCTGATGCCGGGCGTACTGAAAAGACCATATGCCTGGCCGTGTCACCTTCGTTGAAGACCTATGGCATAGGGGGCAGACCGAGGCTTTTTGAGGTAGTAAGCCGTCTGAGAGATGTTAACAGCCGTCGGCGTAAGTCGTCGCCGTGTCACCGCCTTACAGGCAAGTCCTGGCTAAAGAGCCGGCTTGATGCCGATCAGTCGCTTGAAGTGGACTACCTTGTGGCGAAGCCGCGCATGGCGCATTACATCAGTTACAGCACCCGCATATACGAGGTGTATCTCCGGTTCGTGGCCCCCGAGGATATGCACGTCTATTCGATCGACGAGGTGTTCATTGACGCTACTTCCTATCTTTCGGCCTGCCATATGACAGCCCATGACTTCGCCATGATGATTATACGTGAGGTGTTGCGTGAGACAGGCATAACCGCCACGGCCGGTATCGGCACCAATCTCTATCTCTGCAAGATCGCCATGGACATAGTTGCCAAGAAGATGCCCCCCGACAAGAACGGTGTGCGCATAGCGGAACTTGACGAGATGAGCTATCGGCACTGCCTGTGGGAGCATGAGCCTCTTACTGATTTCTGGCGTGTGGGGCGTGGCATAATGAACAGGCTTATCCCTTACGGCATACGCACCATGGGTGATATAGCCCGTTGCTCGATATGCAACGAGGCTCTTCTCTACAGGCTGTTCGGGGTAAATGCCGAATTGCTTATCGACCATGCGTGGGGATGGGAACCGGTGACCATGGACCTTGTGAAATCCTATCGTCCGGAGTCTCATTCGATGTGCAGCGGTCAGGTGCTGTCGTGCGCTTACACGTTTGACAAGGCCCGCATAGTGGTGCAGGAGATGGCCGACGGCATGGCTCTCGATCTTCTCGAAAAGCGCATGGTGACCGATCAGGTGATGCTTGAGGTGGGATATGACGTAGAGTCGTTGACCGATCCTGTCGTGGCGTCGCAGTATCACGGCAAGCTTTCCGTTGACTATTACGGGCGGATGGTCCCGGCTCATGCCCATGGCTCTTCCACTCTCGGCCGCTTCACATCCTCTTCGTGCATCCTGTCCCGTGCTGTGCTCGCGCTGTTTGACCGGATCGTAAATCCTGTGCTGCTGATACGCCGTCTCACTCTTTCGGTCAACCGGGTGCTCCCTGAGTCGGAGGCCGTAGGGCGGCAGAAGCCCGTGCAGCTTGAACTTTTTGTCGATTATGATGCTGTGCGTGCCAGGGAGGAGATGGAGGAATCCATGTTGCGCAAAGAGCGGCGGCTTCAGGATGCCATACTCAACATCAAGGGCTCATTCGGGAAGAATGCCATATTGAAAGGCCTGAATTTTGCCGACGGGGCCACTCAGCGCGACCGCAACTGTCAGATAGGAGGACATCATGAGTAGCAGGTATGACGACATAATCAACCTTCCGCATCACGTCTCGCAGGTGCGTAAGCCTATGCCGCTTGCCTCCAGAGCGGCGCAGTTTGCCCCCTTTGCGGCCCTGACCGGGCATGATGACGCCATAAGGGAGACAGCGAGGGCCACAGCCGTAAGACCTGAACTTTCGGGTGACGAGCTTGCCGGCCTGTCGCGCAGGCTCGCGTATGCTCTCTCTATATGTGGCGCGGAGATCACAGTGGGCTATTTCAGTCCTGACCGCTTTAAGTCCGGCGGGGCTTGTGTCTCGGTCACCGGCAGGATAAAAAGAGTCGATGAGATCTCTTCAGTTCTTGAGATGGCGGTGTCAAGGGGTGGCGGGTCATGCTGCGGAGGTCAGATCGTGCGTATACCTATGACTGACATTGTGTCCATAGAGGGTGACATCTTCAATGGGCAGGAGTGAGCCGTGAGCGGGAGTGCTTAAGTACGCTCATCACCTCGTTGTGCAGATACGGGAGTTCGACTATCCATGGCGTGGAGTAGGAGGGGTGGAACACACCGAGCCGCATTCCCGATATGTGTATGCCGTATTTGTCTTCAAGGATGAAACGGTAGATGCTCACCTGCAGTGCGTAATGCCAGTAGGAAGTGTCAGGCAGATGTGACACCGGATGCAGCCCCGTAGCCCGGTAGCGCGATTCGGATAGGATGCGCCCGCTCGGATCTATAAGTTTCTTTGAGCGTTTCCAGTCGTAGATGTTGAATGTGCCCTGTGGAGTGCGTTCCAGAAAATCAAGGGTCCCGGCAAGGTCGAAATCCTCATGGTATATGCGCCATTCGGTTCGGTAAGGATACAGACGGTTGTTTGCCGCGAAGAGGCGGAACAGGCGGTAGGCATCGGTGTCGTCGCCGGCATCCTTGCCGAGATAGTAATGCTCTATTCTGTCGTGCATCACGGTGCCGAGATCGCGTGCGCGCTGTGCCTCACGGTCCCAGCGTCCAAGTATGATTTCAGGGTCGACCCCTTCCTGGAGAGCCTTGCGTGCAGCCCAATATTCCTTGTCGAATTTTGGGAAGCACTCCTCCACGAGCGTGGTCACCGATATCATCTCGCGTCCGTCGAAATGATAGATATGCGAGTCCGGCTCAAACGACAGATACGGATCGCGGGGGTGGGCGTTAAGATCGTTGTAGTTCATCCCCGTGGGTCAGTCCTGCTTGCGCTCCAACGATTTGGCCTCATCCCACAGCCGGTCCATTTCCGCGAGGGTCATGTCTTTAAGGTGTTTCCCCATTTCGGCTGCACGCTGTTCGATGTGATTGAAACGGCGTATGAATTTTGCGTTGGTCTTTTCGAGCGCGTTTTCAGAATTTATGCCATACAGGCGTGAGGCGTTCACAATGGCGAAGAGCACATCTCCCATCTCGGCCTCACGCTCCTCGGCTCCCATTGATTCGGCCGCCTCGGCAAATTCTGCGATCTCCTCTCTGACCTTTTCCCACACATCTTCGCGTTTCTGCCAGTCGAAGCCCACGTTGGCGGCTTTCTCGGTGATGCGTTCGGCCTTGATCATGGCAGGCAGTGCTGTGGGCACTCCGGAGAGCACCGTCTTGTTGCCCCCCTTCTCTTTGAGCTTGAGTTCTTCCCAGTTGCGCAGCACGTCATCGGTAGAATCAACATG
The DNA here is from genome assembly GCA_910588795.1 of uncultured Duncaniella sp. GTDB lineage: Bacteria > Bacteroidota > Bacteroidia > Bacteroidales > Muribaculaceae > Duncaniella. The sequence goes on from CAJURI010000068.1 coordinate 4,161, forward strand.
AGTGGACCCGAACACATGCGGGTGCCGGTAGATGAGTTTGGCATTCAGCGCATCGCAAACGTCCGTTATGTCAAACGCGCCTTTCTCTTCACCAATTTTGGCATAGAACAGCACGTGGAGCAGCACATCGCCAAGTTCTTTCCTTATGTTCTGGTCATCCTCCTTTATAAGTGCATCGCATAGTTCGTACACCTCCTCTATGGTGTTGGGGCGCAGCGATTCATTGGTCTGTTTGGCATCCCACGGACACTTTACTCTCAGAATGTCGAGAGTGTCGATCACTCTTCCGAGTGCTTCTATCTTTTCTTCTCTGTTGTGCATGACAATTGACTGATTTATGTGCAAAGTTACTGTTTTTTCGGATTATCTCAGTGCCAAATGCGTATTTTGTGTGCAAATTCCGATTATGCGTACGATAAAAATTCTGATAACAATGTATTTTGTGTGAAATTATTTTGAATGTATGCGTGAATTTAGATAACTTTGCGGGTGGATAAAAATCATGCGTTAACTTTGAAATACCATAAAATATGAAACAGTATGGCTTGATTGCTTGTGTAATGCTTGCTGTTGCAGCATGTTCCGGGCAGCCTAAAGGAGGATACTCGCTTTCGGTAGCTCTTGAACAGGAGTATGAGGGAAAGACTGCTTATCTCTATGACATGTACCGTGGTGCCAATATTGACAGCACAGTAGTGATCAATGGCGTGGCTGACTTCTTCGATTATTATGACTCGTCGGCTAAAGTAGTCGTTATGATTGACGAAAAGGGTGTGACGAGCGGTTTTTATCTGACCCCTGACTCCATATCCGTGAGCATTGACGGCGATGTGGATGGTGGTGTGCTCAACAAGAAGAACAGCGATTACTGGGATGCCCGCCTGGCTGCCGTAAGGGAATACAACAATTTGCCTGATTCATTAAAGAACGTCAGGTATGAATCGTTTGCCGGCCGGATCGACTCTCTTGAACTCGCCCTGATGAACGACAATATTGACAATGCTCTCGGTATAAACTATTTCCTTTTGCGTCATCGCGACCTTACCATACAGCAGATCGACAGTGTCCAGACCCTTTATCCGAGCCTTGTAGGCAACGCGGAGCTTGAGAAGAGCCGGCGCGCCCAGCAGTTTGAGAAGGAGACCACCGTAGGACAGAAATTCAAGGATTTCACTGTCGAGTACAATGACACGGTGTTCCGTCTCAGTGATGTAGTGGGCAACGGTAAATATGTCCTTGTCGATTTCTGGGCAAGCTGGTGCGGTCCGTGTATAAAGCAGGCCGAGGTGATCAAGGATATATACAAGGAGTACCATCCCAAGGGACTTGAAGTGATAGGCGTGATGGTATGGGACGAGCCGGAGAACAGCCTTAAGGCCATAAAGGACCATGATGTGCCCTGGCGTAATGTTGTAAATGCCCAAAGTATCCCCACTGACATATATGGAATTCAGGGGATCCCCTGCATAATGCTTTTCGGCCCTGACGGAACTATCCTCAGCCGTGACAAGCAGAATGGCGAGCTTGAGGCCGATGTCGCAGCTGCGATGGATGGGAAATAGACGCTTTGATAGCATAGCTGTCACACACTTCCGGCACATGATGGTGCCCTGATCCCGGCTGGCGGGCATAGCCCCGTGGTGCAAATAATGTGCCATTTATTTGCTTTTCATATATAGTTGTGCTACTTTTGTAGCTGAAATACAGCTGATATTCTCAATATGAAAAAGTTTTTAATGGCATTTCTCGGCACTTTGGCCGGGATCTGGTTTTCATTATTCATCGCTTTTTTCGGATTGATTCTTATTGTTGCCGCTGCCGGAGTGTCCTCTCTCGGGAGCGGTAAGGTTGTGCAGGTCAGAGACCACAGCTATCTGAACCTTGTCCTTGTCGGGGAGATTTCCGACCGTCCCGGGCAGCTTGATCCCATGGCATTTTTGCGCGGTGACAATAAGGTGTCGCAGGGCGTAAATGAGATAGTAGGTTCTATTGATGCCGCTGCAACCGACGACCGCATCGACGGTATAGTTGTCGATTGCCGTGGGTCGGCAGCCGGACTGGCACGGCGTCAGGCCATAGTCGAGGCTCTGAAACGTTTTAAATCTGTAGCTCCGCATAAATGGGTATATGCTTACGGCGACATGTACACTCAGGGTGACTACTATGTGGCAACGGCCGCCGATTCGATTTTCATAAATCCGATAGGGCAGATCGATATCCACGGGCTATCCGGGACCGGGCTTTATTTCAAAAAGCTCCTTGACAGACTTGGCGTTGATGTACAGGTAGTGAAGGTAGGTACCTACAAGAGTGCCGTGGAGCCTTATATACTTGACGGGATCAGTGCGCCTGCACGCGAACAGCAGGAACTTTTCCTGACAAATATGTGGAATCGCATTTCCGGGGAGATAGCCATGGCCCGCAAAGTGTCGGCCGACACTGTCAACAGTTGGGCCGACGGATCGCTTTACGCTGTCCCTACGGAGGATTATGTGAAGAGGCGTATCGCTGACTGCACTGTCTACCGTCATGAGTTTGACGACATGCTCGCAGCCGCTACAGGTGTTGGATCAGTCGGCAATCTTAGTCCCGTCACGCCTGCCGAATATTGCAGGTCCAACGATGTGTTCAGAAAAGGCAATGGAGGAAGTGCCGATATTGCTGTGCTCTATGCATGCGGAGATATAACCGATGAGGTGTCCGACGGAATAGTAGCCAAAGACATTGTCCCGTTGATACTGGATCTTGCTGACGATAAGGATATCGACGGTCTGGTTATGTATGTCAATTCCGGTGGCGGATCCGCATTTGCGTCCGAGCAGATCTGGGAGGCTTTGGAACAGTGGAAATCGTTGACAGGTAAGCCGTTCTTTGTGTCGATGTCCGATTATGCCGCGTCAGGAGGCTATTATATATCATGCGGAGCCGACAGGATCTACGCACAGCCTACCACTCTTACCGGTTCGATAGGAATTTTCGGCCTCATACCTGATCTCAAAGGACTTGTCTCCGATAAGATCGGCATCACGACATCCACAGTGTCAACCAATCCGAGTGGTCTGATGCCGTCAATCCTGGAGCCTATGACTCCTGCGCAGAGATCAGCCATGCAGGCATATGTCAACCGTGGGTATGAACTGTTCACGTCCCGTTGCGCAAAAGGCCGAGGCATGAGTATTGACTCCCTGAAGATGATAGCCGAAGGTCGCGTGTGGGATGGAAGCGAGGCCCTGAAGCTCGGGCTTGTCGATGAACTCGGTGGACTTGATGCCGCAATAGAAGGCATGGCAAAGCAGCTCGGTGTCACATCATGGACGGTACACAACTATCCTGAAAGGAAAGAGAAGTGGTATGACCTGCTCGTTGAGGCAGGAATTGAGATAAAGTCGGCCATTGTGCGTGACGAACTCGGTGAGATGGCCACGATATATGACACTGTCAACCGCATAAAAGGTATGTCCACACTTCAGGCAAGAATGGAGATTGTGGAGGTGAATCTCTGAACGCCAACGCTAAATAATATAAGATATGCCCCGTAACCGACTGCTTTCAGCACTGCTTCTTTATCCCGTTTCACGCCTGTATGGAATGGGCGTCGCTGTGCGCAACAAGCTTTTCGACCAGGGCATCTTTTTTAAACAGCAGGAATTCAAGGTGCCCGTGGTTGTGGTCGGTAATATCGCCATGGGTGGCACCGGCAAGACTCCTCATGTGGAGTATATAATAGAGGCCTTGCGCGACAGGTATAATATAGGTGTTTTGTCGCGCGGATACAAACGCTCCACCAAAGGCTTTGTGCTTGCCACGCCGCAGTCCCGTCCCGAGGACATAGGTGACGAGTCGTATCAGGTGTACCGTAAGTTCGGACCGGGCATCACCGTTGCCGTGTGTGAGAAGCGTGTGGACGGCATCAACCGTATGCTTGAGATCAATCCCAAGATCGATCTGATCCTTCTTGATGACGCTTTCCAGCACCGCTATGTTAAGCCTACGGTATCTATAGTGCTTACCGAGCACAACAGACCCGTGTTCAAGGACAGCCTCCTTCCGTACGGGCGTCTGCGTGAACCGCGTGGTGCGCTTAACCGGGCCGATATCGTAATCGTGACTAAATGTCCTCCTGACATGAAGCCGATGCAGTATCGTATCTTTGAGGAAAACCTCAATCTTTTTCCGTTTCAGAAACTATATTTCTCGAAATACAATTATGGACACCTTGTCCCCGTATTCCCTGATGATGTTGAAAACGTGCCTTCGTTCGACACCATGGAGCCCGGGACCTCGCTGCTTGCGGTGACTGGCGTGGCTAATCCGAAACCGTTTGTGCGCTATCTGCGCAGACGGAAGGCAAAGGTGAAGCTGAAACGTTTCGGTGACCATCATAATTTCACCTCTTCCGACATGTCCGAGATAGAAAAGGAGTTCAATGAACTGCCCGGCCCCGGAAAATTCATAGTGACTACTGAAAAGGATGCGGTGAGGCTTTTCAACAGTCCGTATTTCCCGCACGCACTGAAGTCGGCTATATTCTATGTGCCCATCAAGGTCGGTTTTATCGATCGGTCGCATGAGGCTCCCCTTGAGAAAGCAATCGAAAAAACTATCAGGGATTCGAGATTGTTCAAGTGATATCATATTTCATGAGTCATCATTTCATAAATAACATAATAAAGTTATAATCATACATTCCTATCATGCTGGAAAAAATTAATCAGACGGCAGAATATCTGCGCTCGCGCGTTGCTGATATGCCCTCCACAGCCATAATACTCGGTACCGGTCTCGGTCCGCTGGTCGACTATATGACCGACAAGCTGTTCATTCCCTACAGTGAGATCCCTAATTTCCCTGTCTCGACAGTCGAGGGCCACAGTGGCAACCTCATTTTCGGCCGGCTCGGTGAAAAGCCGGTGATAGCAATGCAGGGTCGTTTCCACTATTATGAGGGATACGACATGAAGACAGTGACATTCCCTGTGAGAGTGTTCAAAGCCCTCGGTGTTGACACTCTGTTCGTGTCGAACGCTTCAGGAGGAATGAACAAGGAGTTTGTTGTCGGTGACGTGATGACTATCACTGATCACATCAATCTTTTCCCTGAGCATCCTTTGCGCGGCAAGAACTATCCTGAGCTCGGGACCCGTTTCCCGGCAATGACTTATGCATATGATCCTGAGCTTATACGTCTTGCCGACGTGATTGCGGCAGAGAAGGGGATACGCCTTATGCATGGCGTGTATGTCGGTGTCACAGGCCCCACATTCGAGACTCCTGCCGAGTATGAGTTCTATCGTGTGATAGGCGGTGATTGCGTGGGGATGTCCACCGTCCCGGAGGTCATAGTGGCAAATCATGCCGGCATGCGCGTTTATGGCATCTCTGTCATCACTGATCTTGGAGGCAAGGATGTAAAGCAGGTACCCACACATGAGGAGGTGCAGCAGGCTGCCGTGATAGCTCAGCCCAAGTGCCTGGAGATTATGAAAGAACTTGTCAACCGTTGCTAAATGCCCTTAATACAACATGGAGATTTCTCAGCTTGGCGAATTCGGCCTTATTGACCGTCTGACACAAGGTCTCCCCGCTGTAAACGACTCCACTATACGCGGGGTGGGCGACGATTGCGCTGTGATACGAAATCGCGATACGGATATCCTTGTCACTACCGACCTGCTGCTTGAGGGTGTGCATTTCGATCTTACCTATGTGCCGCTCAAGCATCTCGGCTATAAATCGGCCATAGTTAATTTCTCGGATGTATATGCCATGAACGGGACTCCGCGCCAGATCACGGTGTCGCTTGGAATATCGAAGCGTTTTACGGTCGAACATATCGAGGAGCTTTACAGCGGCATCCGTCTGGCCTGCGAGATATATGGGGTGGACCTCGTTGGGGGTGACACTACGTCGTCGCGTCAGGGCCTTGTGATTTCCATCACATGCATCGGAGAGGCGGAGCCCGATAAAGTTGTGACACGCTGTGGTGCCAAGGACACTGATCTTATATGTGTGTCGGGTGATCTCGGCGCGGCGTATATGGGGCTCCAGTTGCTCGAACGAGAGAAAGCGGCCTCGGTAGGACAGAAGGATTTCCAGCCTGATTTCGCCGGCAAGGAGTATATCGTAGAGCGTCAGCTCAAGCCTGAGGCCCGAAAGGACATAGTGAGTGAACTTGCCGGGGCCGGCATCGTTCCCACGGCCATGATGGATATAAGCGATGGATTGAGTTCTGAGCTTATGCACATATGCAAGGACAGCGGGGTAGGGTGCAGAGTGTTTGAAGAACGCATACCGATTGATTATCAGACGGCCATAATGGCTGAGGAGATCGACATGAATGTAATCACTGCGGCATTGAATGGCGGTGAGGATTATGAACTGCTCTTCACTGTGCCGTTGCATTTCCATGAGAAGGTCAAGGATCTCCCGGGTGTGAAAGTCATAGGGCACATCACAAAGCCTGAACTTGGATGTGCCATGGTGACACGCGATGGAAGTGAGATACCTCTTCAGGCTCAGGGGTGGAATCCTTTAAAATAAGTGTGTTACCGTAGAGGGGGCGTGTTAACATACTTTGTCACTCTTCGGTTAAACTTTTATTGCGACAGGCGTTCTAATATATAAACTCTACACCGTTAACGCTCTAAACATTTGTATTATGAGAAGATTTTTACACACCCTTATGCTTGTTATGGCATTGGTAGCCATGGCGGCTCCTACTGCTGATGCCCAACGTCACAATGGTTCCAGGGAAAATAATTCTCGTACTGAGCGTCCGGGACACGCTTCCCGTCCATCGGGATCAAGATCGCGTGAAGGCCAGCCGCGACGCCCTGTATCGACCGGATCGCAAAACGGCGGACGCCGTTCCCATCGCAATGACGGCGTGTCTTCTCGTCCTGTCAATCGTCCAAATGTCGGCAACCGTCCGGATGCTGGTAATACCAATACGGGGGTACGTCCTGGCAATGGAAACAACCATCGTCCCGGCCAGACAGTGCGTCCCGAAGGCAACCATCGTCCCGGTCAGTCAGTGCGCCCCGAAGGCAACCATCGTCCCGGCCAGACAGTTCGTCCCGGTGGTAACCATCGTCCCGGCCAGGCAGTGCGTCCCGGTGGCAGTCATCGACCTAATCATGGTCTGCGTCCCGGTGTTCGTCCGGCTCCACGCCCACCTATGATGCGTCCGCCTCATCGCCCTCACCGTCCCGTGATGTCGCGTCCTCATTATAGGCCTGTTCCGCCTCCCGCATGGCGTCCACGCCGCGGCATTCCTGTAGTGCGCGGTATTCTTGGATTGTCTTTCGGAGTGGCTATCGGAACATCGCTCGATTATCTTTATAATTCAGGATATTCAGTTGATGGCTATGCCAATGATATAGTGTATCTGCGCAATGTTCCGGCCATGAATTATGTGTGGACTGATGCCGCCCTGTATTATGGCAGCAACGGGTTGGATGCATCAAGTTTCTATTATTCCACTCCGGTGTATGACATGTCACGCTATAATTCAGTATATACCTCTCTCGTAGGCACGTATGGAGTCCCTGTTTCCGTCAATAATACAGGAGGCATGCTCACTTCTACATGGTTTGGCGGGAATAAAGGTTATATAACCCTGTCGTTCGGGGCTGGAAATGCCGGACGTTTCCTCACTACGCTTACGCTTGGGTTATAGTCCGGGATTTCTGTCACATCATATAAGAACTTTATAAAAATAATACGTCTGTACCTGTCACGTCAGCGGTAATTGCTGACTTAACGGTACAGACGTTTTATAGTATATTATTACTGTCCGCTAAAGTTTTTTGAGCAGTTGAAAAATTAGGGCTGGCACC
>CAJURI010000069.1 GCA_910588795.1 uncultured Duncaniella sp.
CATGTCGTTTTTTTATGCCCATATCTCTGAAATTACATACTTGCGAAACTTAAATGCATGATCTCTGATGCCCATTAAAAATGCGACTTATCTACAATGTAGAAAACTATGTAAATAACTGTAAAAAACTTTTCAATAGCTTTTAAAAACTATCTATTGACTTATATCACCTGATAATTGTATAATCAACACTCTTTTTAATCCAAAATAGTTATTGATTTACTATCATTCTGTTTTCAAGCCCCTTTTTCAACAAATTACGTTGTAAAACTCCAAAAAACTTATTAACTTTGCACATTATTAACACAATGTTAATAACTATATGAAGTGTATGAATTACAACATGTTACGATGTCAATAACACGGCAATATATGTAAGTATTGATCAATAACCCATAAAAGCAATGATAAGCTCATAAAGTTATTGTACAAATTAACATGAACTATTCTTACTCTTTATAAATTCTTTTTCAAAAAAATTTTTTTCAAATATAAATAAATGAAAGTCGAAAACGGCTACGTCCAGGCATCGGTGCCGGAAGGCATCGATCTGAAGGAAGAGATTCTCAGACTCAAGAAAGAGAAAAACGCTATCATCCTCGCGCATTATTATACAGTAGGTGATATACAGGATGTGGCTGACTTCGTTGGTGACTCGCTCGCCCTTGCACGGATTGCTGAGGGGCTTGACAATGATATCATAGTGATGTGCGGAGTGCACTTCATGGGCGAGACTGTCAAGATTCTTTGTCCCGGCAAAAAGGTTCTCGTTCCCGACCTCAATGCGGGATGCTCGCTTGCCGACAGCTGTCCGGCTCCGGAGCTTGAAAAGTTCATCAAAGAGCATCCCGGTCACACGGTGATATCCTATGTCAACACATCGGCCGCTGTCAAGGCCCTCACTGATATCGTGGTCACTTCCGGAAATGCCATGAAGATAGTGAAGTCTCTGCCTGAGGATGAGAAGATAATATTCGGTCCGGACCGCAATCTCGGAAATTATATAAACTCCGAGACCGGACGTGAGATGCTGCTGTGGGACGGAGCATGCCACGTGCATGAGAAATTTTCGCTTGAGAAGATCCTTGAGCTTCGCGAGCAGCATCCGGGTGCAAAGATCCTTGTGCATCCCGAATGTCCGGCTCCGGTGAGAATGGTGGCCGACAAGGTTGGATCGACCGCTGTGCTTCTCGACTGGGCTTGCGGGACGGATGCTACTGAATTCATTGTGGCGACCGAGAGCGGCATACTCCACGAGATGCGCCGCCGTTGTCCTGAAAAGACCTTCATTCCGGCTCCTCCTAATGATTCTACCTGCGCATGCAACGACTGTTCATTCATGAAGCTGAACACTCTCCGCAAACTTTATCTCACACTTGTGCATGAGGCTCCGGAGATTCATGTGGATGAGGAAATCATTGACCGTGCACGACGTCCCATCACAAGGATGCTTTCAATGAGCTGAGAGGTGAGGAATGTAGCGGATAACATACGTTAAGAATAACATTTATTATGGAATACAATCATAAAGAAATAGAGTCGCGCTGGCAGAAGTACTGGCGTGACAACAAGGTCTATAAAGCTGAAATAGATAAGTCGCGTCCTAAGTTCTATGTGCTGGACATGTTCCCTTATCCTTCGGGTGCGGGCCTGCATGTGGGTCATCCTCTCGGTTACATAGCTTCCGACATATTTTCGCGCTACAAGCGTCTGCGCGGATTCAATGTGCTGCACCCCATGGGTTACGATGCCTACGGTCTGCCTGCCGAGCAGTATGCCATACAGACAGGACAGCACCCTGAGAAGACTACCATGCAGAACATAGCCCGCTACCGCGAACAGCTCGACAAAATAGGGTTCTGCTATGACTGGGACCGTGAGGTGAAGACATGTGATCCGAAGTTCTACAAGTGGACACAGTGGGCGTTCATGAAGATGGTGGAGAGCTATTACGATACCGAGCTTGAAAAGGCAATGCCCATAGCCGACCTTGTAAGAAATTTCGAGACACGTGGCACAGAAGGGATCCATGCTGCATGCTCAGAGGAACTGTCGTTCACGGCCGACGAATGGAATGCCATGTCGACTAAGCAGAAGAGCGACACTCTCATGAACTACCGCATAGCTTATCTCGGCAACACTATGGTGAACTGGTGTCCGGAACTTGGCACCGTGCTCGCCAACGATGAGGTGAGCGAGGGGCTGTCGGTACGTGGCGGATATCCTGTGGAGCAGAAACTGATGTATCAGTGGTGCCTGAGGGTGTCGGCTTATGCCAAGCGGCTTCTCGAAGGTCTTGAGACCATTGACTGGACCGATTCGCTTAAGGAGACACAGCGCAACTGGATAGGACGCTCCGAGGGTGCTGAAATGCATTTCCCTATAGCTGGGAGCGACGTGGTGCTTGATATCTTCACTACGCGTGCCGACACCGTGTTCGGTGTCACATTCATGGTGCTTGCTCCGGAGAGCGAGTATGTAGCCCAGGTGACGACTCCCGATCAGGCTGAGGCTGTAAAGGCTTATCTTGATTCCATAAAGCACAAGACGGAGCGTGAGCGCATGATCGACAAGAAAGTGTCGGGCGTCTTTACAGGCAGTTATGCCGTCAATCCTCTCACCGGAAAGAATATCCCTGTATATGTGAGCGACTATGTGCTCGCGGGATATGGCACAGGAGCCATAATGGCTGTTCCGGCCCATGACAGCCGTGACTATGCGTTTGCAAAGCATTTTGATCTTCCCATAATACCACTTATCGAGGGTTGCGACGTGAGCGAGCAGAGCTTCGATGCCAAGAGCGGAAAGATGATCAACAGTGCTTCCGATGAGCTGAATCTCAACGGCATGGAGGTTAAGGATGCCATTGCAGCCACAAAGAAATTCATAGAGGAGAAGGGAATAGGGCGTGTGAAGGTCAACTACCGTCTGCGCGACGCTATCTTCAGCCGTCAGCGTTACTGGGGCGAGCCGTTTCCTGTGTACTATAAGGATGGAATTCCTACTCTCATGGACGAGAGCAAGCTGCCGCTGCTGCTTCCGGAGGTCGACAAGTATCTTCCTACCGAGACTGGTGAGCCGCCTCTGGGACGTGCGAAGAATTGGGTGACCGAGGACGGCTATCCAATAGAGCTTAACACTATGCCCGGCTTTGCAGGATCGTCAGCCTATTATCTCCGCTATATGGACCCACATAACGACAGCGCGCTTGTGAGCAAGGAGGCTGACGAATACTGGCGTAATGTGGATCTTTACATAGGTGGCACGGAGCATGCTACAGGTCACCTCATATATTCAAGGTTCTGGAACAAGTTTCTCTATGACCTCGGATATGTCTGCGAGCCGGAGCCTTTCAGGAAGCTTATCAACCAGGGTATGATACAGGGCCGGAGCAACTTCGTTTATCGCATACAGGGCACGAATACTTTTGTCTCCTACGGTCTGAAAGGTCAGTATGAAGTCACACCTATCCATGTGGATGTCAATATAGTCAGCAACGATATTCTTGATGTCGACGCGTTCCGTGCATGGCGTCCGGAATATGCCGATGCCGAGTTTGTGCTCGAGGATGGAAAGTATGTGTGCGGATGGGCTGTTGAGAAGATGTCCAAGTCAATGTTCAACGTAGTCAATCCTGATGATATAGTGGCGCGATATGGCGCGGACACTCTGAGGCTGTATGAGATGTTCCTTGGACCGCTTGAACAGAGCAAACCTTGGGACACCAACGGTATAGACGGTGTGAACCGTTTCCTCAAGAAGCTGTGGGGGCTCTTCTATAAGGGTGACTCTCTTCTTGTGGACGACAGCCAGCCTTCGCCGGAGGCCTTGAAATCCATCCATAAGCTCATAAAGAAGGTCACAGGTGACATTGAGACATTCAGCTACAACACCTCTATAGCTGCTTTCATGATATGTGTCAACGAGCTTACATCTCTGAAATGCCATTCGCGTGCTGTGCTTGGCGATCTTCTGGTGATACTTGCACCGTTCGCTCCACACATCACTGAGGAACTGTGGCACTCGGCACTCGGCAACGATACTACTATATGCGATGCCAAATGGCCTGAGTGGGATGAGAAATATCTTGTCGAGTCGACTGTGAATTATGCTGTGTCGTTCAATGGCAAGGCCCGTTTCAATATACAGGTAGCAGCTGATACACCCAAGGATGAGGTAGAGCGTCTCGCTCTGTCGAATGAGGGGGCTGCAAAATGGATCGATGGAAAGACTATCCGTAAAGTGATAGTAGTGCCTAACAAGATTGTCAATATCGTGATAGGATAAATTTTATACAATTATACTTTTAATAAAAAGCAATAGTGTTAATATATATTAATACTATTGCTTTTTTAATTTTTATTTATATATATTTGCGATTGTAATAAAATATCAATTTATGAGATTATTTAATAAAATAATTAATTTTATATTGTTTATCATATTATGTTCTTGTGATTCTACAGAAATGGAATGTGATGAATCTACTTTTTATGAAAGTAATAGTAGAAATAATGTTAATATTATTGAATTTCCACATCTAAGTAAAATAGTTGAATCGGATGTGGTTATTTACAATATGAAATTGGCATGGGAAAAGATGAATTCGTTAGTAGTTCCTTATATAGAAAGACAAGAGGTAGGTTTCTATATATATTATGATTATAATACTCGTAATTTTTGGGTTGGAGATCTTATGATAGGAGAAAAATTTCCATATTCTATAAAGGATGCACCTACTTTATGTTTAGGGAAGGCGGTAAATAATCTACAAGTATGTGCATTCTTTCATTGTCATACCCCATATTATGGAACCTATGATTATTATCGTCCTACCGGTCCTTCTGATTCGGATAAAAATTTTGCTGCTGTACATGATCTTCCCGGTATATTATATGATTATGAGGCACCGACTGTTTATTATGGTTTCCCTTATGATGAGATAGATCCATACCCATATTATTTTGGTCCGGAACAAAGATCCCCAATGTATATTTAAAAATAGAAATATGAGAAAATTTATTATCTTAGTTTTTTTATTCGCACTCTCTTCTATGCAATATGTGTATGGAGCGAATATTCAAGAAAAGCGGCTTTATTTTTCTCCTGAAAAAGAACAGCAGATTATAAATATAGCCAAACAAGTGTGCGCTGAAGTAGCTCCTGATTTCAAGATAGGAGATCTCACGCCGGTTATTTTCAACTTTCTAATGGATGAGCGTCATTCTCCTTTTGGTAATAGAGAAATTGTATCTGTGAAATTTATGAAAGATACAACCGATTATTCTGAATATAAGATGATGAATCCAAAAACGAAAGAAATAACCACTCGTAGGGTTGCTAATGCAAGAGTACATGTGGAAGTTCTGATTGATAAGATGGAGCCGGCAGGAATAGGGGCATATTATGGAGTCATGTTTTCTCCTGATTATAAAAAATACAGAGAAAAAAATCCTGATTTCAAATTTGAAAAGGATAAGTATACAGAACTTTTAGAAAAATATGGTGATTTTAAAAATTTTCCTAAAGAAGAATTGGAAAAATTAGGAATAATGAATATCTATAGAGAAGAATAGGTATAATAAAGATTTTATTTGCGTCGGGGGTTGCGGGGGAACCATCCTTTTTCTACCCGGCGTTGTTGTTGCTTGATCTCTCCGATGGTCCAGAAGGAACTGAAAGCGAATACTCCGAGCAGTGATGACCAGAATGCATCGCTTACCCATATGGAGCCGGCTGCGGCAATAATGCCTATCACAAGGAACCACCATCGGCATCCCGCCCCGAAATAGTATTCGCACTTGATGGTTATGGGATGGAATATACCTATAATGAGGAATGTGCACAGCCCTATGATGAGGCCGAGTATGTGATATTGTGACAATAGTTCAGTCATTGTTTGTTTCATGTTTTAGGGTTATGAATTCTATGCGGCATGTGATGTCGTAGGGAGTCACATTGGCTGTGCGCGGACGCTGTCCGAGATGATAGTAATAGGAATGCTGTGTGTCCCACGATTGCATGCGCAGCATTCGTGTCTCTCCTGCAGGGATAGGGGCGTCGAGAGTGTCGGTGCGCTGGTGAAGCTGGCGTCCCTGCATATCGCGGTATATTATGGTCATGGTTGCCTTGAGCATTTCGCGCTTGGTGCCGTTGGTGAGCAGGAATGTCTCGCGGTAGGATCGCAGAGGTTTATCGTAACCGGACACTATGATTTCAGATGACACAGGGAGCCACAATGTGTCGGCTTTGGGTGTCCTGGATGCTGTTGTTGCGGATAGCGTATGATATGTCCTTCCCGAGGCTTTTAGCCTCTTGCCGCGCAATGTGTTGTCGGCTATGAGAGTGAAAGATGTGAGCAGTATGCACATCAGGGCCGGTAACACATGTTTGAATATCCGATAATTTCTCATAGGTACACGGGATTGAGTGGAACAGCGGGGGTGGGGTACATGCGTACACATCCGTCAATGTCGCCGGGATTGTTTTCCATAGGGGTTACCAGATGACGGTACATGTAAGGGAGGAGCAGCCTCCACCAGTTGAAGCGGAATTTGCGTCCGTAAGGCTTGAAGGTGATGCGTGAACCTTCGTCGGAAAGTATGATGAGATTCTTGGACGGACGTGTCAGAAGAGTATGGTCGTCAGTGCGTGAAGAGTATATCCTGGCGTCGTATTGTCCTCGTTTGGCTGTGGGTGTCAGATAGCCCATCACAGTGCCTTCTATCATGCTGATGTCGGCGCTCCTAATGTTGACCATGCGGTAAAGCGTTCCGGCTCCGTGAGTGTCGTCCACACGTTCTATAGCCATTATGGAGCCTTCGCCGGCAAATTCCCACACACCCTCTATGTCGTGGAGCGGGAGCGACGCCATGCGTTGTGTCACCATGTCAGGGTCGTCGTAGCCGTCGACATGTTCCGATCGGTCAGGTATGTTGTCAAGCACGCCCGCCAGGATGTATGATCCGAGGAGCAGGAAGAGAAGGAAGGAGAGAGGGCGCATGAAAAATATTGGTAAGCTTAGTTGCCGAACTTATATGTGAATCCGAATGACAGTACCTCCTTGAGCTGGAATTTGTGCCAGTCGGTGTCCTCAACATCGGGCGAGGTGGAATCGTAGCGCATGTGCACGTAGATCTGGGTGGTCAGGAACCGATTGACGGTGAACTGGATGGTGTTTTCCCAGTCACTCTGTATGTAGTCATAGTCGGAGAACACGAACAGTCGGGAGCGCAGTGAGATGTTCTCAAGTATCTTCCATGTGAGTTTTCCTTCGGCGTTGGAACCGTATTCGCTTACTGTCTTGTGTCCCTCTTCTATTCCGAATGATTTCTCGTTCATTCTTCCTCGCGTGCAGGTCTTGAGATTGTAGGAGAGGGGTGATATGGATGCGTCGAAAGTGAATGTCTTGTTCTTGTTGGCATAGTTGTATGTCATACCGAGGCCGACATTAAGTTCGCCCGGTGACATGAATGCTGCTTTCAGCGTATTGGAGTTGGGCTTGTAATTGTTGAGAAACTGTGTCTTGAACTGAGAGTTCATAGAGTAGTACCAGTGTTTGTTGGCCTTGTAGCCGGCGGTCATGTTCCACTGGAATATATCCTCGGATATATTGTAGTCGTGCAGCTCGTCGTCGGGGGCGTTGTTCATGCCTAACTTGTACTGGAGAGTGTTCTCAAACAGCAGATTGGGATGAAAAGCCGGATTGAGTTTCACATTGTAGTAAGCATGCATCAGTGCGTTCAGGTTGTTGTTGCCTCCCTGATACCAGTTGGGTGACACATAGGCCTGAGAGAACTGCAGATTGATGTTGAACGAGCGCAACCAGTGCTTTTTTTCAAACTTAGCCTCGAGATTAGCCACAGGCATATCCTTTGCTATGACTTCTGTTATGAGTATGCGTGCCGTGGCGGGGTCAACTGTGGCTGTATATTTTTTAGGCGGTTCAGGCAGATGTGCCTCGTCGTATTGTATGAGATACGGATAGTTGACTATATACCGTTGCCTTGTCCTCTCCATCAGCTGGGCCTGTGCTATGGACCGTGATGCCCATTCGGTGGCATAATGGTCTAATCCGGGCACAAGCTGTATGTGCGGATCCATTTCGTAGGGGGGCAGTATGTGCAGGCGGTCAAACACCGTCGGGCGCAGATATACTGTAGGGAGAGGGTAGGGGTTGAAGTCAATGTATTCTATATCTTCCGGACCCGGAAATATGATGCTGTCGGGCTGCTGCACCATTTCCACTCCGTCGAAGAACAGTTCGTTCATCTCCGGAGCTTCTGCTGCGAGACTGTCGATGGAATCGGTGGCATATAAGAGTGTGGAATCACTCGGTGTATAGTTGTATATTATAGATCTTTTGAATTCCGGAAACAGTCGTGTGACTTTGGCCGATACAGCTGATGAGGCTGCTATCAATGCTGCCACGGTGAGAATGGATGACAGATGATTCATTGACGTGAGAGTATTATTGTTGGTTTTTTCTTTTATCTTTCTTTACAGCAGCGGTCTTTTGTCCTGCATTGGTCTTTTGTTCCGGATTGGATTTGTCGTGGGCTGCGTTGTTTTTGTCGTGCCTTGCATTTTTCTTTTGGCCGGGATTTTTCTTGTCGTGTCCTGCATTGTTCCTGCGTCCGGAATTATTGGGGCGATTGCCTCTTTTGGGTTTTCCACCTTTGCTACGTCGGTTGGGATTATATTCAGGTGTCTTGCCTATTTTTTCAGGCAGTTCCCTTTTTTCCACCACATATCCGAGAAATTTTTCTAGCTCTCCGAATTTTCCCTGTTCGCTTTCGCTTATCAGGGTCACGGCCGCACCTCCGGCACCGGCGCGTGCCGTACGGCCTATACGGTGCACATAGTCCTCGGCCTCGCGAGGCACATCGTAGTTGACCACAAGGGATATGTCGTCAATGTCGATACCGCGTGCGAGAATATCAGTTGCCACTATTATGTCGAGGCGTGCGGCACGGAAATCGAGCATCACTTCATCGCGTCGTTCCTGCTCAAGGTCGCTGTGCATTTCTCCTACTTTCCATCCGTCTTTTCGGAGGCTTTTCGCGAGATCCTTGACTTTGAGTTTGGAGGAGGCGAATACTATGACACGTTTGTCGCTGATGGTACGGAACAGGTGCTTGAGTACCGGAGTTTTCTGATTCTCGTAAACGACACACGCGCTCTGTGCTATCTTCTCTGTGGGTCGTGACACGGCAATCTTCACCTCGGCAGGATCATTGAGTATGGCTTTGGCAAGCTGCTGTATCTTCGGCGGCATTGTCGCGGAGAACATCAGTGTCTGCCTGTCGGATGGCAGATGTTTCACTATCTGCATTATGTCCTCGAAGAATCCCATGTCGAGCATCCTGTCGGCCTCGTCGAGTATGAAGTACTTGACCCGGCTCAGGTCGATTCCGCCGAGCTGAAGGTGCGCTATGAGGCGTCCGGGGGTGGCTATTACAACATCGGCACCACTCTTGAGCCCGTTCTGCTGTCGGGCGAATTCCTTTCCATCGGTGCCGCCGTATATGGCTACGCTTGATATAGGCAGGTAGTAGGAGAAACCTTCGAGCTGGCGGTCGATCTGCTGTGCGAGCTCGCGTGTAGGCGACATGACTATACAGCTCACGGAGTCGGTGGGCTCAGGTTCGTCAGCGAGCATGTCGATCACCGGAAGAAGGTAGGCTGCGGTTTTACCGGTTCCGGTCTGTGCTACCGCTATAAGGTCGCGTCCGCTGAATATCAAGGGTATCGCCTGTTCCTGTATGGGTGTGCAATCTCCGAAGCGCATCGCATCGAGCGCGTCGAGCACATCATCGCTAAGCTCTAATTCGTCAAATCTCATCTATAAGTATAAGCCAGTATTATTGCATGCGGAAATTGATCACTGCAAATTTAGTGATTTTTTTGCTCTTAGCCTATAGTGAGTTGCATATCATCGATAAAATCACGCAGTTCGGGATTGTTTTCAACCATATGGCTTAGCACCTGGCGTTCGTTCCATGTGTGAGGCGATGCTTCCCCTTTGTTGATTTCTACCGTTATGTTTATCAAGTCGTTGGATGTCGCGTCGTGGAGTGTCGACAGTATCGATGGCATTGCCGAGAGCATTTCCTCATGCTGCTTTTCGTTTTCGACCATCACGCGGTAAGTATGGTCAGCCACATGTGCCGGAAATGATGCCCTCATGGTGTTTATGAGTATATGGCTGGAGGGGTGGGCGTTGATGTATTCCTGCCATGCTGCGTTGAGCTGTGTGGCGGTATAGGACGCCTCACGCTTGCTTGCCGCCTCGTTGGTCAGGGAGGGTGATTGTTGCGGCTGCCTGTTGCCGGCCGAGGATATCGAGAATGTACCTATTCCATGCTTGATGGGGCGTTTACCGGTGGTGGCCGATGCCGGTGGTGGCGGTGGTGGGGACACAGTCTTTTTAGGTGCGGAGTAGGGTGGTGCCGGAGCATCTGTAGCTACTGAGACAGCGGTTGCCGGGGCCTGTTGAACTGAAGGCTGAACCGAAGGCTGAGCTGAAGGTTGAACTGTGGCAGGAGCTTTGGAAGGGGGTGACACAGGGGATTTGGCGGCAGGTGGAGTATCTGTTTTGGCATCGGTTGCGGCGATCTTCTGTAACTGCCCCCCTCCTTCGCCGCTATTGCCGGGAGAAGGGCTTAACAATTGGCATATCTTGGCGAGCGTCAGCTCTACGAGAAATTGCTTGTTGGATGCCGTTCGGTAGTTAAGGTCGGCTTCGTTGCAGAGGTTCATGGCCCTGTATAAGAATTCCGGATGGCATTTCACAGCCTTTTCGGCCATGGCTTTTCTTGCTTCGTCGTCTGCTTCAAGCAGCACTATTGTCGATGGGTCGCGTGCCACCATGAGGTCGCGCATATAGTCGGCGATACCGTTGATGAAGAAGTGTGAGTCAAATCCTTTGTCACGTATCTCCTTGTATATAAGCCATGACTCAAGCACTTTCCCTTCGAGAAAGCAGTCAAGCAGACGGTTGTAGTAGTTGAAGTCGAGCACATTGAGATTTTCGATGGTGCTCTTGTAAGTGATGTTTCCGCGTGACGACGCCGCTACCTGGTCGAATATAGACAGTGCGTCGCGCATGGCTCCGTCGGCTTTGCGGGCTATAATGTTCAGGGCCGACGGCTCGGCTGATATACCTTCGCTGCGGGCCACGTAGGAGAGGTGCTCGGATATGTCGCGCACGGTGATGCGGTTGAAGTCGTATATCTGGCAGCGTGACAGTATGGTGGGTATGATCTTGTGCTTCTCTGTGGTGGCGAGTATGAATATTACGTAGGATGGCGGCTCCTCGAGTGTCTTGAGGAACGCGTTGAAGGCTGCTGACGAGAGCATGTGAACCTCGTCGACTATGAACACACGGTATTTTCCCTGGCCCGGCGGGATCTGTACCTGTTCGACGAGCTGGCGTATATCGTCGACACTGTTGTTGGATGCGGCGTCAAGCTCTATGATGTTCAGCGAGTTACCTTCATTGAAGGCCCGGCATGATTCGCACTCGTTGCAGGCCTCCCCCTGAGGGGTCGGGGAGAGACAGTTGATGGTCTTGGCGAATATGCGCGCGCAAGAGGTCTTGCCTACTCCGCGCGAGCCGCAGAACAGGTAGCTGTGGGCAAGCCGTCCGGAGGCTATGGCGTTCTTGAGAGTCGCAGTTAGGGCTTTCTGTCCAACGACGCTGTCAAATGTCGACGGCCTGTATTTTCTTGCCGATACGATATAATGGTCCATATGTTTCCCGCTGAGTTATATCAGTGTTACTTATAGGTTACTTAAAAATGGTTTTTACGACAACCTCTTAACACACAAATTTACGAAATCCCCGGCGATTCTACAAGTACAATTGAAAAAAGCGTCAGGGCTGACGCATCTTAATTTTTTACAACGTCAAAACTTTTTAATGCGTAAAG
>CAJURI010000070.1 GCA_910588795.1 uncultured Duncaniella sp.
GTTGCTCAGGAACTTATAAATAAAGTTAAATTATAGTGTTGCGGAATTAAGGATAACAAGAAAATCCACTGACGTTAAGTACTATGTGTAAGCTGCGAAGGGGGGCCGCGAGGTTGTCCTTCGCTATTTTTTTACAGCTATACTATCTGAACGGACTATAGCAACCGTATCAAGCGGAACATTGATGTTATAACGGTCAAATATGGCGCGGGCATTACGTACAAAAGCCTTACGCCTCGAATCCATTGACTGATGAAGCTCCTCCGATTCCGAAGGCAACAGACGGAAATTGCCACCTTTTCCCACCGGCGGCTCAACAAACACCATTCTGTAGGAAGCACCTGTCAGCATGGCTCGTCCGTCGGCTCCGCGTCCGAGACTGACCCGCACCATAGCACCGCCTCTGGTATCCGTAGTGCGCATGGCTGAGATAAAATTACCGAGCGAATACACTGTAAGGAAAGGACGTCCGGTGACCTCGCTGACTTTCAGCTCCATCGGCTGTATGACATGAGGATGGCTTCCTATTATCATCTCCACACCGAGTTCCTCAAGGTAACGTGCGAGAGAACGCTGCGACGCGTTAGGCAGCAGTTTATACTCCTCGCCCCAGTGTATGCACACAGCTATCAGCTCGGCTCCCTTCTCCCTTGCTCTGCTGACGTCATGCGCTATGGTGTCCCGGTTGATGTAATCGATGACTATTGGAGTACGCCTCTCTATACCGTTGGTCCCGTAAGTGTAGTTGAGAAACGCAATCTTGAAACCGTTGATCTCCCTTATGAATGGCAGATGCTGCCAACGGTGCCCGGCATCGCGGTACACGCCTATCCACGGAGCATCCATGGACTCGAATGCAGATATAGTGCGCAACACACCCTTGTCGCGACGGTCAAGGATATGATTGTTCGCCGACAGCATCAGATCGAATCCGGCATCTTTAAGAGCTGTGACATAATTGTCATGCGCACAGAACATAGGATAGCCCGAATAAGGCGCGCCGCCGAGGGGAACCTCAAGATTGACCACCGCATAATCGGCAGAACTTATGTAAGGTTCCAGTGAAGTAAAATATCCTGAATAATCCAGCGATCCATCAGCCTGACGCGCCGCATCTATCTGCCGCTGATGCTGCATGGCATCTCCGGCAAACACCAGCTCGGCATGATCATCGGGCAGAAGGAGTGCACACAGTGCTATAAGTGTCTCAAGCATTGTCCTTACTGTCCCTTGATTATCCCGTGGTTACGAATAGATCTCCTTCTTAGCTGCAAGAAGCGTGTTCTTCATCAGCGAACAGATCGTCATCGGACCTACCCCTCCGGGGACCGGAGTGATGAACGCGCACTTCGGAGCGACATGCTCGAAATCGACATCCCCGCTAAGACGGAAACCGCTCTTGCGTGTGGCATCAGGCACACGTGTAGTGCCCACATCTATGATAGTCGCGCCGGGCTTAACCATATCCTCGGTGACAAATCCCGGATTGCCGAGTGCCGCAATGATTATGTCGGCCTGAGCACATTTCTCCTTTATGTCACGCGATGCGCTGTGGAGCACGGTCACCGTAGCGTTTCCAGGCTCGGCCTTCTGCATCATGAGGCTTGCCACCGGCTTGCCCACAATATTGCTTCTTCCGAGCACAACACAATTGGCGCCTCGCGTCGGCACATTATAACGGCGCAACAGCTCCATAATTCCCGAAGGTGTGGCGGACACAAAACATGGGAGACCTATTGACATGCGGCCCACATTGACCGGATGAAATCCGTCGACATCCTTGCGGTAGTCTATAGCCTCGATTATGCGCTGCTCCGATATGTGCCTGGGAAGAGGGAGCTGAACTATGAATCCGTCAACCTCAGGATCGGCATTGAATTTGTCAATAGTGTCAAGAAGCTCCTGCTCGGTCACATCCTCCTCATAACGGATAAGCGTGGACTTGAACCCACACATCTCACAGGCCTTGACCTTGTTGGCGACATAAGTTTCCGAACCTCCGTCATGCCCCACAAGAATGGCGGCAAGATGAGGGCGACGCATTCCTGCGGCTACCATACTGTCAACTTCGGCCGCAATCTCGCGTTTGATGTCATCGGCCACTTTCTTTCCGTCGATAAGAGTCATATTTCTCAGGTATAAAATAAATGTTTATCGTAGACTGTCAGTTCCACTCGCGCACTGTCACCGACGCATACCCTTCATGCCACGCATAAGTGCCATGGGGTTCTTGATTCCGGTGACCGCTTTCATCATCTTGCGTGCTTCCTCAAACTGTTTTATTAGGCGGTTAACTTCCTGTATATCGGTTCCGGAGCCCTTGGCTATACGCTTGCGGCGCGAGCCATTAATTATATCGGGGTGCTGACGCTCCTGCTCGGTCATAGAGCGGATTATAGCCTCAATCCCCTTGAAGGCGTTATCATCGATATCGATATCCTTTATAGCTTTGCCGACACCAGGTATCATGGAAGCAAGTTCCTTGAGATTGCCCATCTTCTGTATCTGGTGTATCTGCTGAAGGAAATCGTTGAAGTTGAACTGGTTCTTGGCAATCTTTCGCTGCAGCTCGCGCGCCTGCTTCTCATCATAGGCATTCTGAGCCTTCTCGACGAGCGACACTATATCGCCCATGCCGAGAATACGGTCGGCCATACGCGACGGGTGGAAAAGGTCGAGAGCGTCAAGCTTCTCACCCGTGCCCACAAATTTTATAGGCTTGGTCACCACCGTACGTATCGACAACGCGGCTCCGCCACGTGTATCACCGTCAAGTTTGGTGAGCACAACGCCGTCAAAATCAAGACGGTCATTGAACTCCTTGGCAGTGTTCACGGCATCCTGACCGGTCATTGAGTCGACTACAAACAAAGTCTCCTGCGGCTTGACTGCCTTCTTAATGGCGGCGATCTCCTGCATCATCTGCTCATCTACGGCAAGACGGCCGGCGGTGTCGATTATCACCAGATCCAGATGATTGGCCTTAGCATGACGGATAGCGTTCTCAGCTATCTCGACAGGATTCTTATTGCCCTCCTCGGTATATACAGGCACATTTATCTGTTCAGCAAGGACCTTAAGCTGGTCAATCGCTGCCGGACGGTACACGTCACAGGCCACGAGCAACGGACGCTTGCCCTGCTCCGACTTGAGCTTGCGGGCAAGCTTGCCCGAGAAAGTGGTCTTGCCCGATCCCTGCAGTCCCGACATAAGTATCACAGCCGGGTTGCCGGAAAGATTCACCTGGGCAGTCTCGCCGCCCATGAGTCTGGCCAGCTCGTCATGGACAATCTTGACCATGAGCTCGCCCGGCTTGATAGCATTGATCACATTCTGCCCCATGGCTTTGCTCTTCACCTCATCGGTGAACTGCTTTGCCACCTTGAAATTGACATCGGCCTCAAGCAGGGCGCGGCGCACATCCTTAAGGGTCTCGGCGACATTGATCTCAGTGATCTTGCCTTCGCCTTTCAGTATCTTGAAGCTCCTTTCGAGCCTTTCGCTTAGATTTTCAAACATATATTATGATATAGGAGGGGTTCTTACAAGGGGTTCAAGTCTTATAACAAATTATTACAGCTCCACAAGGCGGTTGGTCGCAGTGTCAGGGAATATGACCTTAGGAGTGAATGTGGCAGCCTCGTCAGGGGTCATGTGCGCATAACTCATTATTATCACCACATCTCCCACCTGAACCTTACGGGCAGCCGCTCCGTTAAGGCATATCACACCCGAGCCTCGGGGCCCTTCTATGGCATATGTGTCGAAACGCTCGCCGTTGTTATTATCTACGATATACACACGCTCCCCGGCAAATATGCCGGCGGCATCCATAAGGTCACGGTCGATAGTGATACTGCCTATATAATCGAGACGGGCCTCTGTGACAGTGACGCGATGGATCTTGGACTTGAGAATTTCGAGTGTCATTAACGCACGTATTTTATATTGTCAATGAGACGTACATCACCGCAGAACACCGTGATACAGCCGACCGGATTCTTGGAATCGCTCCATTCGGCAATAGGCTGCATTGTAAGGGCATCGACGATCTCATAATACTCAACCTGCATGAAGGGGAATGTGTTTATAGTGTCTATCACCCACTTTTTAGTGTCGGCAAGTGACATTTCCCTTGATTTTATCAGGCTTGAACGGAGCACAAGTGCGATAGCCGGTGCGACAGAACGCTGTTCAGCCGATAGCCTTACATTACGCGAGCTGAGGGCCAGTCCATCAGCCTCACGTTTTATAGGACAATCCACGATCTCCAGACCTTTGAAGCCTTCAAGCTCCACCATACGCCGTATCACAGCTATCTGCTGGAAATCTTTCTCGCCAAAATATGCCCTGTCAGGCTCTGTGAACCTGAAGAGCTTGCTGACCACCTGGGCCACGCCGTTGAAATGTCCGGGGCGCATGGCTCCTTCCATCACTTCCGCTACAGGACCGAGATCAAACTGACGGTTGTCAGGCTCGGGATATACCTCCTCGACCGAAGGCATGAAAGCGTAATCTACGCCAGCGTTCTCCAACAAAGCGGCATCGGCCTGCTCTGTGCGCGGATAGGTGGCGAGATCAGTAGGATTGTTGAACTGTGTGGGGTTGACAAAGACGCTGACCACTACGGTATCATTCTCTTTACGAGCCCTTTCTATGAGCGAGAGGTGCCCGGCATGGAGAGCACCCATTGTGGGTACAAGCCCTATGGTTCCGCGCGAACGGGCATCCCTGAGCTTGGCTTGTAATTCAGCGACAGTGCGAATTATTTCCATTTCTTTGCTTACTGAAATTTCATGGATATGGTTTCCAATTCAGAGTGCAAAATTAGGTATAATTATCAATTATAGCAAATCTTTTATCGACTCGGAGATGCTTGTTAGGCGGAAATTGATTAATTTTGTGATCATGCAACAGGAATTTGCCTCAAGATTATTGGAAGAAGCTGTCACTGAGCTGTCACGTCTCCCCGGCATAGGGCGCAAGACCGCCCTGCGGCTTGCCCTGCACATACTGCGCTGCGACGAGTCGGCAGGGACAGCACTCGGGAATGCCATAATAAACATGCGCAAGGGTGTGAGATACTGCGGTGTGTGCCACAACATATCGGAGACGGATGTGTGTCCCATATGCGCCGACAGCCGTCGCGACCGTGGCACAGTATGCGTGGTCGAAAATGTCAAAGATGTCATGAGCTTCGAGAACACCGGGCAGTACACCGGGGTGTATCATGTGCTCGGCGGAATCATATCCCCCATGGACGGAATAGGACCTGATGTACTGGAGATAGACTCGCTCGTGGAACGCGTGGCGGCCGGAGACATCAAGGAGGTAATACTCGCGCTGAGCGCGACAATGGAGGGAGAGACCACAAATTATTACATATACCGGCGTCTCGCCCCATACACGGATGTAAGGATCACGCAGCTTGCACGCGGAGTATCCGTGGGAAATGAAATCGAATACACCGACGAGATAACATTAGGACGCTCACTGCTCAACCGCACCCTCTTCGCCGATTCCATCAAGAGGTAGATCCAACATTCTCTGGTAGATGAACGCGTCGGAATACTCCCCACCAATCCTTAGCCATGAACGCAGACGTCCGGAAATCCTATAGCCGGACTTCTCAAACAATGACCGGCTCGGCATATTGCCGGCCCCCACGACACAATAAAGCTGATGAAGCGAAAGCCTTTGGCGACAATAGCCGGCAATGCGCGACAAAGCCTCAAAAGCATATCCCCTCCGGCGATAATCGGGAGCGACAAGTATGCCTACGGCACACCTTGAGTTGACGGGGTCAAAGTCATAGAGGTCCACGGCACCGACAGTCTCTCGCCGGACACTACCATCATCTGACGGCACGGTTATCATGAGCCGGAGCTGCCTGGCTTTGAAAATGTCACCGTCATACGATTCAATGTAGTCCCACAGCTGCTTTCGCGAATATGGAGCCATGGTAGAGCCGACACCCCATACCGCAGGGTCATTTTCCCAGCGGTACAGAGTGTCGACATCTATAGGTTCGAGTGCTCTGAATTCAATCATTTAGCATGTTCTGACAGGAAACGCTCCACATCAAGAGCAGCCTTGCAACCTGACCCGGCGGCAGCTATGGCCTGACGGTACACAGGATCGGCGACATCGCCTGCGGCAAAAACGCCCTCTACATTCGTAGCAGTGCCGTTGCCTTTGACCTTCACATATCCCTGCTCGTCACATTCCACCATAGGACGGAACACATCGGTATTGGGCTTATGGCCTATGGCAAGGAAGAAACCGTCGATCGGAAGATCATAGCGACGCTCCTGCTCTGTGCCGACATGCTCTACAAGGTGTGCGCCCTCCACATACTCTTCGCCGTAAAGACCTACGGTATTGGTATTGAATAGCACCTTGATGTTCTCCTTGTTCATGACTCTCTCGGCCATGACCTTGGAGGCACGCAGATAAGGCTTGCGGACTATCAGGTAGACCTCCGATGCGAGATTGCTAAGATAGATAGCCTCTTCGCATGCGGTGTCTCCGCCACCTACCACAGCGACTTTGCGCTTGCGGTAGAAGAAACCGTCACATGTGGCACATGCCGACACGCCCAGGCCGTTGTATTTCTTCTCGTCAGCGAGACCCAGATACTTGGCTGACGCACCTGTTGCGATGATCATGGTATCGGCTACCACTGTATCGCCATTGTCGAGCTTTGCGACAAACGGACGCTGGTTGAGATCCACTTCCACCACAAGTCCCGGACGGATATCCGCTCCGAAACGAAGGGCCTGATTGCGCAGATCCTCCATGAGCTGGGGACCCTGCACTCCCTGGGGATAACCCGGGAAATTCTCGACCTCGGTGGTCTGTGTGAGCTGTCCGCCAGGCTGAATGCCCTCGATAACGAGCGGAGAGATGTTGGCACGCGATGTGTAGATGGCAGCTGTATAGCCGGCCGGGCCTGAACCTACTATGAGGCAACGAGTCTTGATTTCTGACATATTACAGCGTAATTGATGGATTAAAATTTGAGGTTAGTTATATTGAATGTTTGTTTCTGTCATTTGGGCAATATTATCGCAGGTCTACGACACGCACACCCGGATAACGGGCAGCATCGAAACGAAAATTGCTTACAGGCAATCGTTTCCCAGTCCTGACACTCTTTATGTTGACCGTCACTTTCTGGCGATTTGACATTGTAAGGACAATGCGTGTCGGATAAAGGGTCTTGTCATTTATCGAAATGTCGGCCGATGTGATGTCGCTCTTACGGTCCTTGGCGGTCAGTCGCATTGTGGTGACTCCGCCCTCCGATCCCATACGGCGGGAAAGGTATGAGGAGGAGAAAGATTTCACAATTGCAAACGGATTGATCTGCTGCACCTCCTCAGCCGTAGGAGCGATCACATTCACCTCTCCTATCTGGTCAGAATAGGTCCATTGTGTCTTGCCGTCATACCACGACACCATGCCGGGAGATGATATCGTGAACATGTCACCCTGAAGCACGAGGACACCTCCGGCCGTATTGCCGTCGGCAGTGACAGTATATGACACGTTAAGGCTCGGCGCGCTCTTGATCTTGGCTGCACACTGCCTGATCAACGAAGCATCGTCGGACTGCGCGGCATATATACACACAGCCGAAAGAAGGAATGCCGATATTATAAGTACTTTCCTTATCATGACGCCTTGTTTTCAAGAATTCGTTCGAGTGTCAGAGAATCGACAAGCACCTGCCGGGGCTTGCCTCCCTGAGAAGGTCCGACAATACCGGCCGCCTCCATCTGATCCATGATCTTGCCAGCACGGTTATAGCCGATGGAGTAGCGACGCTGCAGCGATGACGTGGACGCGACTCCGCTCGACACCACCAGACGGGCACACTCGTCAAAAAGCGGATCACGGTCACCCAGCGATGCCACACTGCCGCTGTCATCGCTCTCCGGGACATACTCCGGGAGCTCATAGGCATGGTCATATCCCACCTGCCTGTCAATGAAATCACACACCGCAGTGACCTCGGGAGTGTCAATGAAGGCACACTGCACACGGTCGATCTTTCCGTTATTGCTGAACAGCATGTCGCCACGACCAATAAGCTGATTGGCACCGGGACGGTCGATAATGGTACGCGAGTCCACCATCTGGAACACCCTGAATGCTATACGTCCGGGGAAATTCGCCTTTATGACACCAGTTATGACATTTGTCGACGGACGCTGTGTGGCAAGGATCATATGTATGCCAACGGCACGCGCCATCTGGGCTATACGTGCTATCGGTGTCTCGACCTCCTTTCCTGCAGTGATAATCAGGTCAGCAAACTCATCGACTATCACTACTATATAAGGTAGGTAGCGGTGTCCCCGCTCCGGATTCAGCGCATGACGCACAAAACGCTCATTGTACTCCTTTACATTCCTCATCTGTGCATCCTTCAGAAGCGCGTAACGATTCTCCATCTCTATGCACAGCGATTTGAGCGTGGCCACCACTTTCTGCGGATCAGTAATGATGGCATCCTCCTCGTCGGGAAGTTTGGCCAGATAATGACGCTCAAGCTTGGCATACAGACTGAATTCCACCTTCTTGGGGTCAATCATCACAAACTTAAGTTCCGACGGATGTTTCTTATATAACAAAGATGCGATTATAGCGTTAAGGCCCACAGACTTACCCATACCTGTAGCTCCCGCGACAAGCAGGTGGGGCATCTTCGTGAGGTCGGCCATATACACATCATTCGACACCGTGCGTCCTATGGCCATAGGGAGCTCCATGGTGCTGTTGCGGAACTTCTCGCTTTCAAGCACCGAGCGCATCGACACCGTCTGAGGGTCCTTGTTAGGCACCTCTATGCCTATAGTGCCTTTGCCGGGTATGGGAGCTATGATACGTATGCCCAGGGCCGCGAGGCTTAGTGCTATATCATCCTCCAGATTCTTAATTTTTGCTATCCTCACGCCCTCGGCCGGTATTATTTCATAAAGCGTCACCGTAGGGCCTACGGTAGCCTTGATATTCGATATAGCTATACCATAATCGCTGAGGGTCTTCGTGATGCGGGCATTGTTCTCCTCCATCTCCTCTGCGTCAACACTCTGACGCGACAC
The DNA here is from genome assembly GCA_910588795.1 of uncultured Duncaniella sp. Lineage (GTDB taxonomy): Bacteria > Bacteroidota > Bacteroidia > Bacteroidales > Muribaculaceae > Duncaniella. The sequence continues at coordinate 9,111 of CAJURI010000070.1, forward strand.
CACATTGTTAAGGAGCTCGAGTGTGGGGAACTCAAATCTTGACAGATCGGCACGCGGATCATACAGCGGACGGTCACGCGGATCGACTGCTGACGGATCACCTTTTTCGGATGTATCAACCGAGTCATCCTCGGTCGTATCAATTGGGGAATCCTCAATTGGGGAATCATTGAAAAGCGGCCCTATAGGCTCGTCCATGACTTCATATTCCTCGCTCTCAATGGGCTCCTCATCTTCGTCCAACTCCTCGTCATCTCCGAAGTTTTCACATTCGGTCTCTTCCTCTATATCACTATTGCCGTCTGAAAAAAGCGGCGGGATCTTAGAGCTTTCCTCTTTTGGCGAGGCATTCATCTCAGGTGCAGAGAGTTTGTCATCAGCCGTGCGTTTGTCATCAGCCGTGCGTTTGCCATCAGCCGGATGTACGTTATCACATGCCCCTCTCAGACTTTCACTTTCAGTCTTCTCCTTCTCAACACCGAGGCCCTCCGTACGATTCTTTTCAGCGCGCTCTCTTTCGGCACGCTCCCTTTCCTCCCGTTCACGTGCAAGACGTTCCATCTCCAAAGCCTTGACACGTTCAGCCTCAGCACGACGCGCTTCCCTGCGTGCACGACGCTCAGCCTGACGCCGGCGATAACCGTCTATACCGGATCCGGCCACGGCCGCCACACGTTTCAGCTCATTAAGGTACAGAAGTGCCACCATGGATCCGAGAATCAGACTCACAGTCAAAGCACCGACGAAACCGGTGTAAGCCATCAGACGCTGATTGATAATCTGACCGTGCATGCCGCCGAGATATACGGGAGTAGCGATCTCATAATTCACAAGGCCGAGTATCACCGACAGGGCCACTGTAAACAGCAGGCACCTCATAGTCATACCCCAGAAACCGGGACGGTAAACACCTATCATGGACAGTCCGCAGGCTCCCATGTAGAATATAAGTATGAACGAACCTATGCCCAGCCAATCATACACAAGGGTATGGGCAAGCGTAGCACCAAATTTTCGCCCGGCATTCTCGTACATATCAAGCGCAACTTCTCCGTTAAGCACCGCACTCTGGTCAGAGCCTATGGTGAAAAAGTAAGAGCAGCACACCACAAACGCATATGCAGCAAAGAAAAACAGGATTATACCGAGAAATTTAAACAGCCTGAGGCTATGGATTTTATCCAGCACGGACATAAATGACGATTTTGCCACGGCATGATCATTACCGGCAGCAGGTGTCTGCACCTCATCCGATACATGCATAGACGATGGCTCAGATTGCCGTTCCGCCGACGTCTCATTACCGGAAATCTGAGCGTTAAGCATCTCTTCAGGGTCAAATGAGCCACTGTCGGTGTAGGATGATTCATCTATGGGTGAATAGGATCTGGACATATCTTGGTCTATGGTGTTTTGAAAAGCAAAATTAGTAATTTAGATTTGCAAATTCAAACTTTTGGAGAATATTATTTTTCGTCACGCCCAATGAGACAGGAAACTCGCGGCACAATTGTCAGGTGATGAACATCATGACCTCCTAAGATGTTATGTATGATAACATAATATATACTATTAATCATGAAAAAGATAGGAATTTTTTACGGCTCGACTACCGGTACCACTAAAGAGATAGCACACAAGATAGCCGAAAACCTTGGTGTAGCCGACACCGACATATACGACACCGCGTCCACTCCGCCCTCACAGACCGCCCCGTACGATGTTCTTATACTCGGGGCAAGCACATGGGGGGCAGGCGACCTGCAGGAAGACATGGACACATTCCTTGACGGATTGCAGTCAATAGACCTGAGCAACAAGATGGTGGCAATATTCGGATGTGGCGACGAGTCTATGAGCGACACTTTCTGCAATTCCGTAGGAGAGATCTATCATCGACTGCATGACACACATGCGGAGTTCTTCGCACCGTTCAAAAATGACGGATATACATACGATCATTCCGACAGCGATGTCAACGGCATGATCGTGGGACTATGCATCGACAATGTGAACCATCCTGAAGAGACTGACGCGAGGATAAAGGAATGGTGTGCGGACATTAAACAGGAAATTTGTTAAGAAACGTGAAACACACTTGCCTTTGTGGGATTTTTTGCTTAAATTTGCACCTCAAAATGTGGAATAACAAAAAATAAACCATATACGGCAATGAAAAGAACATTTCAACCTTCTAACAGAAAGAGAGTTAACAAGCACGGTTTCCGTGCCCGCATGGCTACACCCGATGGACGCAAGGTGCTTGCACGCCGTCGCGCCAAAGGTCGTCTCCGCCTCACAGTATCAAGCTCTATAGCAAGCAAGTAATCCCGGCGGGATTGCAGCTTCAGCCAATGTAGCGCATGAAGATGTAGCAAAAGCCTGAAACCGGCACTTGACTGCTACAAGATAAACAGAAGATATCCATTGTCACAACAACGCGCCACCGCGCATGACAATGGATATCTTCTGTTTTTTATTATATAACGTCAGCCGGCTGTCAAAGACTGAGTCTTGACAGCCGGCTGTGGTAATCTTCAAGCAATCACACCGGACAATGCCGGGCAATGATTACTTTCTGATACCGAGCTCCTTCTGGGCGATGATGGCACGGTAGCGGTTGATGTCCTTGCGGATCAGGTAGTCGAGAAGACGACGACGCTTACCTACCAGAGCCTTAAGTGCTCGAGCGGTCGTATAATCTTTGTGATTTGACCGAAGGTGCTCGGTCAAATGAGCTATACGGACAGAGAATAATGCAATCTGTGCTTCAGGCGAGCCAGTGTCAGTCTTACCCTTACCGTACTTCTC
>CAJURI010000071.1 GCA_910588795.1 uncultured Duncaniella sp.
CCTATTTATATTAGCAAACAGCCGTTAAGTTTATTTAAGATGCGTCTGCCGTGAGAAATACCAAAAGAAGAGCTCACGCGCTGTCGCCGTCGTCGTATTGCTGTTGCAGCAGCTATAATAACAGCTGCTGTTGTCGGAATAGCCATACTGTTTTCAAGTCTGTCTTCGAGCATAAGCCGAACTGACATCATATTGAGCGAAGCAACTATTGGGACCATAGAGACGTCTATAAACAGTTCCGGAACTGTTGTGCCTGCGTTTGAGGAAATAATCACATCTCCGATCTCCACACGCATTGTGGAGGTGTATTGCAATGCAGGTGACAGTGTCGGTGTCGGGACACCGCTCTTGCGTCTTGACCTTCAGAGTGCCGAAGCTGAGATGCGTAAGCTTGTAGACCAGATGCGCATGAAGCGTGTTGAGCTTGACAAACAGGACACCAACTCCCGGACGTCGTTAAGTAATCTTGAGATGCAGATCAAGGTAAAGGAGATGGAAGTGAACCGCCTTGAAGTAGAACTTGCCAATGAACGGTATCTCGATTCATTAGGGTCCGGAACCGGGGATAGGGTTCGTGAGGTGGAGCTTGCCTGCCTTACAGGACAGCTCGCTCTTGAACAGATGCGCCGTCAGCTTGACGGTGAGCGTAGAATCGCTTTGGCTGACCGCCGTGTCAAGGAATTGGATATAAATATTTTCAGTGGAAATATATCCGAGATGAAACGTACTCTCGATGATGCCCGCGTATGTGCCCCGCGAGGAGGGACTCTGACATATATCAATAACCAGATAGGGCAGAAAGTCGCTGAGGGGGAGCGTATCGCCATTCTTTCGGATCTTAGTCATTTCAGGATAAAGGGGCAGGTTGCCGATTCCTATGCCGACAAGATATGTGAGGGAGCTCGTGCTGTAATAAAGACCGGAAAAGATAAGTTTGAAGGCACGGTCATGAATGTCGAGCCACAGTCGCAGGAGGGTATGATAACGTTCTATGTGCGTATTGACTCAGAGTACAACTCGCGTCTACGGTCAGGACTTAAAACCGACGTTTATGTCATGCACGATGTGATGGACGATGTGGTGCGTATAGCAAACGGTCCGTATTATCAGGGCCCCGGTGAATACAGACTGTTTGTATTGACTGCTGACGGCTCCAGTATCAAGAAGAGAATTGTATCGCTCGGCGATTGCAACTATGAGTATGTAGAGGTCCGTTCAGGCATTGAACCGGGAGAGCAGATCGTAGTTTCCGATATGAGTGATTATAAAACTAACAATATGTTGAAAATAAAATAAATACATTGCAATATGTCAATCATTACTTTAAACGGTGTCACTAAAGTATACCGTACCAATGAAATCGAGACTGTCGCTCTTGACAATGTCAATCTCAGTGTGTCGAAAGGTGAGTTTCTTAGTGTTATGGGACCTTCGGGTTGTGGAAAGTCAACTCTTCTGAACATAATAGGATTGCTTGACAATCCCACTGAAGGATCTCTGGAGATATGTGGTACACGTTTTTCGGGCATGGGTGACAAGGCTATGTCGGAATTCCGAAACCGCAACCTTGGATTTGTGTTCCAGAGTTTTCATCTTATCAACTCTCTCAATGTTATGGACAATGTGGAATTGCCACTCATTTACCGCAAGGATCTTGGAGGAATAAATGTGCGCGACCGTGTTCGGGAGGTGCTTGACAGGGTAGGACTGAGCCACCGTATGAGGCACATGCCGTCTCAGCTCTCGGGCGGACAGTGTCAGCGTGTAGCGATCGCCAGAGCCATTGTCGGTGATCCGGAGATAATTCTTGCCGACGAGCCTACCGGCAACCTCGACTCAAAAATGGGAACCGAGGTGATGGATATACTTCACAGTTTAAATAAAGATGAAGGCCGCACCATTGTTATGGTCACCCATAATGAAGAACAGGCACGCAAGACAGACAGGATTGTTCGCTTCTTTGACGGCCGTCAGGTGTTTTGAACCAGATAGGACAGTAGAATCTTAATCAGAGCAACCATATGAAAATAAATATAAAAGAGATATATTACAACTTGAGAAAGCAACCAGTAGTGAGTGTAGTGTCAATCATAGGCACGGCTCTTGCCATATTCCTCGTCATGGTTACAGTTGTGCTTTCGGAAGTGAAGACAGCCGATATAGCACCGGAGGTTAATCGGTCTCGTTCACTTGATTATAATAAAATGTGGACTCAAAAGATTACTGATGAGTACTCAAATAGAGAAGGGTGCATGAGCTATCAGTCATACAGGGCCATCTTTTCGTCAATGACTGTTCCGGAGGCAATGACCGCTTATGTGATACAAGGTGTTGAATCTGTAGCCAGTGAGCATGGCGGCCATAATGTGGGAATATCTTTACGTCAGGTTGATGACATGTACTGGAAAATCTTTGAATTTGATTTTATAACGGGTCATCCGTTTGATAAAGCGGCATTCGATGCCGGAATGCAAGTTGCGGTAATAACAGAGAATACTGCCAGAGCTATTTTCGGAGATATCAATGTGGTTGGGCGTGAATTTTCGTTGGATCATACGCCTTACAGAGTGACAGGTGTGATAAAGGACGTGTCGCCGCTCACTTTCCGCACATATGGGAATGTTTTTGTGCCGTTCACTGCAACCGATCTGGGTAAATCGAATTGGGGCAAAGGTATTATGGGACCGCTTGTTGTGACTGTATTGGCAAAAAGTAAAGATGATTTCAATAAAATAAGGGCAGAATACAGTTCTAATATTGCACGCTATAATAAGGAACTTGAACCTACAGGATGGAAGCTAAAGATAGAAGATGACATTCATAAGAATGGATATGAAGAAGGTAATATGGGAAATGATGATAATTCAGCTCGTTACCGACGTTGGGTTGTCTATGCGATATTGCTCCTTGTGCCAGCAATTAATATCAGCAGTATGACAGAGAGCCGGCTACGTAGGCGAGCAAGCGAAATAGGTGTGCGCAGGGCATTCGGTTGTACACGTATGGAGATTATGTTCATGGTTCTGGCTGAGAACCTTGTTATCACGCTTTTTGCCGGCACAATAGGATGGATGCTGAGCGTGGTGTTTGCTCTTATTTCTCAGGATTTCCTGTTTGATATAACTACATCAGGAACTGTGGATGCTGTCCCTGTTGATGTGTCGTCACTGATGCATTGGTCCACTTTCTTCTATGCGTTGTTATTCTGCTTTATCCTCAATTTATTAAGTAGCGGTATTCCTGCTTACCGTGCATCTCGCTTAAATATTGTCAATGCAATTTCCGGACTAAGAAAATAAAAATTATGAATAGAAAACTGATATCCCAGACTCTCAATGAATGGCGCGCCAATCTGTGGCTTGCCGTAGAGCTTCTTATTGTTAGTGTCATTGTATGGTATGCTATTGACTTCTGTTATGTGAAAATTCTTGATTATTCATCTCCTTTAGGATTTGAGATTGATCATACTTATAAGATAAAAGTTGATGAAATCAGTGAGAATAGTCCGGAATATGTGGATCGTGATTCTGAAGGATATATTGCCGATAAACTTGAGCTTATCGACCGTATACGTCATCGCCCGGATGTGGAATGCGCATCATGGAGCAATTTTGCTCATCCGTATAATTACAATGTTAGTTGTCATCAGTATCATGTCGATACGATTAAGACTCAAGGGAATGTCAGACGTAAGGCAGACCCTGATTTCTTCAAGGTGTTTCGTATTCGTGGTATCAATGGGGAGACCTCCGATGAGCTCGCAGCAATGTTTCGCGAGCGTGGGGTTGTCATCTCATCCAATCTTTTTGACGATGCCATTGATGCGCGTACTCTTATCGGGGATTCGATCTATAGTCATAGCGACAGGGCTATTGCTGTAGGTGCGGTGATATCTCCTATGAAAATGTCAGAATATTCGTTACGTATTTATGGTTGCAAAACTGTGATTGAGAGTGATAAGATAGAGAGAATGAATGATCTGTGTGTACGCATTCATGCCAATATGGATAATGATTTTATTGGGAAATTTATGGCTGATGCCGACAGGCATTACCGTGTGGGTAATCTTTATATTGGCTCGGTGACATCGTTTGACTCATTGCGGGATTTTTTCAATAGTGAGTCTGAAAGGGAAGTGATCCTGATGGTTACGGCTGTTGTATTTTTGCTGGTTAATATCTTTCTCGGACTTTTTGGAACATTCTGGTTCCGCACACAGCAGCGTGTCAGTGAGATCGCAATCCGGAAGGTCAATGGTGCCACATACTCTGACATATTCCGTCGTTTCATTGGTGAAGGGATAGTGATACTTTCGATTGTGACCCCTATTGCATTAGGTATGGATGCAGCCCTGGTAAGTCACGAACTCAATGAGATGTACGAAGATAATTTCTTTTCCTGGGGACGGTTCTTGATCTGTGCCGCAATTACATATCTGCTCCTTGCGGTCATGATTGTGCTCGGTATAATGGTCCCGGCATTGAGAGCTATGAGACTTCAACCGGCTATCGCATTGCATGATGAGTGATATGAGAAGGGCTATATCTATGCTACTTGTGCTTTTGGGGGTAGCGATCCCTCCTCTGAGAGCTCAATCGGTGCGCGCTATCACGCTTGACGAGGCTATAATCCTTGCACGCACAGGGAGTGTTGACGCTGCGGTGGCTCTTAATCAGCTAAAGACTGCGTATTGGGAGTACCGTACATTCCGTGCCGACTTGCTTCCGGAGGTAAACCTCGATGCAACTCTCCCATCTTATCGCAAGAGTTATAACGCTTACCAGCAGTCAGACGGCTCATATACTTTCGTGCGCAACAATTATCTGCAGCTCAACGGTGAATTGTCTGTCTCTCAGAATATATGGCTGACGGGCGGAAAACTGTCGCTTAACACTTCTCTCGATTTCATGCGTCAGCTTTCCTCTCCACGTTCGTCACGATACATGTCCATACCCATAGCGTTGACTTTGAGCCAACCGGTGTTCGGCACAAATCATGTGCGCTGGAACCGTCGTATAGCCCCTGTGCGATATGCCGAGGCGCGTGCCCGTTTCATCTCCGAGACAGAACAGGTGGCAATGACCGCGATCACTCATTATTTCAATCTGCTCATGGCCCGTGAACAGGTTAAGATCGCTGAACAGAATCTTGCTAATTCCGAAAAACTGTATGAAGTGGCCATAGCCAAACGCGGGATGGGGAAAATAAGCGAGAATGATCTTCTGCAGCTCGAACTCAATGTGCTCGATGCGCGGTCGGATCTAACGTCCAAAAGCAGCGATATGAAGAACTGTATGTTTCGGCTTCGCTCTTTCCTTGGATTAAGCGATGATGTTGAGATCGAACCGGTGGTGCCCGGTGATATTCCCGGGGGCAAAGTCATATATGCCGATATCCTTGACAGGGCCCTTGTCAATAATGCTTTTTCCAGGAACATACGTCGACGGCAACTTGAAGCGGACTATGAAGTGGCCAAGGCTCGGGGCAATATGAGGGAGATTACTCTTTATGCTCAGATCGGTTTTACCGGCACATCTGATGCGCTGCAAGGAGCTTACAATCCTTTAAAAGACAATCAGGTGGTTCAACTCGGGCTCAAAGTGCCGCTTCTTGACTGGGGCAAGCGTCGTGGCAAGGTGAAGTTGGCACAAAGCAACCGCGATGTGGTGGAGAGCCGGCTCAGGCAGGAGCGTCTCGATTTCAGTCAGGATATATTTGTGCTGGTGGAGCGGTTTAACAATCAGCGGGAACAGGTGGCGATAGCCGCAAAAGCCGATGAGATAGCGGCCAGGCGATATTTTACAAACGTAGAGACATTCATGATAGGGAAGTTGTCTACACTTGACCTTAATGATTCGCAGATCAAAACCGATGAGGCTCGTAGACATTATATCAATCAGTTGTTCCAGTACTGGTATTACTATTATCAGCTTCGGAGCATTACTCTTACTGATCCGGGCACAGGCAGGCTTATCACGGTAGATATGGACAAGCTTTAGAAATAGTCGACAGGCAAAAACTCTATGCGCTATTTTTTGCATAACGCGGCGGTTTTTTATAATTTTGTTGTCGATTATGGAAAAGGACATTACAATACGTTCGCTGCGCTTCCATTATACCGACAACCGACCTTCCGGATCTGCTGTAAAAGCTGAAGTTACTGCTGGCGGTGCCTGGGAGCCTGTCATCATCCTTATGCACGGATGGGGATGTGACCATACCACTGTGGCGTCCATAGAAAATGTGGCTCTTCAGTCGGGATATCGTGTCGTAAATGTGGACTTTCAAGGGTTTGGAAAGTCAGAGGAGCCTCATGATGTATGGGGCGTCGAGGACTACACATCCGCCATGGAGGAGTTCATCGACACTCTCGGCATCAGGAATCCGGTAATGCTGGGCCACTCGTTCGGAGGCCGGGTGGGCATTCTGTATGCCTCACGTCATCCCGAGGTTAAGGCTCTGATACTTGTGGATGCGGCCGGAATCAAGCCTAAACGCTCGTTCAGATATTACTGTAAGGTATATACATTTAAGGCGGTCAAACGGCTTATGTACCTTATTTATGGCCGCAAAAAAGCTGAAGAGAGGCTTGACGTGCGCAGAGCCAAAGCCGGTTCGAGCGACTATGCGTCGGCATCACCTATGATGCGGCGTATACTTTCGAGGGTGGTCAATGAAGATCTCACTGACCGCCTTCCGCTTGTTAAGGCTTCCACTCTCCTTGTATGGGGGGAGAATGACACTGCCACACCTCTGAAGGATGCGCAAGTCATGGAGCGTATGATACCCGATGCCGGGCTTGTATCATTCCCCGGATGCGGCCATTACAGCTTCCTTGACAATCCTGTCCAATTCGCTGCAGTCCTCAGAAGTTTCCTTGGAGAGATTGCGAAATAATATAGATATTTTAAGTCATAAGTAACTCGCATAAATTAGCTGATACATAATTATGAAGTATTTTCGAGTGATTTTCGGGATGGAGCGAAGGAGTGTAGCGAGCTACACGACTGAGCTACAGCGCGAAAATCGCCGAAAAGACGAATAAGGATGTGTCAGCCCGAAGGGTTACTTGAAATTATTTTAATTATAACTAATTTATAAGAGTTACTTAAGCATAAGGAAAAGTCATGATAACAATCCTAAGCGCAATTGCCGCTCTTTTCGCAGTAGCATGTTTTTTTGTTGAGTTCAGGCGAGATCTTATGATGCTTCAGCAGAACTCCTACCGCAATGAGCGTTACAGCCGTTGGCTGCGTGCTTCGCAGGACACCACCTCAGCCATGCGCCTCGTGAGTGGTGCTGTGGTTCTCGCATCCATGTCGACACTTTCAGTGCCTGTGGTATCGATGTCTCTGATAGCATTTGTCTCAGCCGTCAATGTCATCATTCTGGTTAGGCGAAAGTACAAGAAACCGCTTGTGATGACCAACAGGGCCTGGCGTATTTTGTCGGTGATGCTGATACTTGCGGCCCTGGTTGTTGTGGCTGCCGGAGTTGTAGGATGGAAATATGGTAGAGAATTCGAATATGCAGCCGTGGCGTCACTCTGTGTATTCTGCTTCTCGCATCTTTTCTCAATGTCAGCCAACTGGCTTCTGAAGCCGGTGGAGAAACGCATCAACAACGGTTATTACAAGGATGCCGAAAGGATTCTGCGATCAATGCCTGACCTCAGGATAATAGGCGTGACCGGCAGTTACGGCAAGACCTCCACAAAGCATTATCTTAACCGAATTCTATCGGAACATTTCGATGTAATGATGACTCCCGGAAGCTATAATACCACAATGGGAGTGATACGCACCATCCGTGAGTATCTTAAGCCTTATAACGAAGTATTTATCGTTGAGATGGGAGCCAAGCAGATCGGGGATATCAAAGAGATCTGTGACCTTGTCCATCCTTCGGTCGGAATTGTCACGGCTGTAGGCGAGCAGCATCTTGAATCATTCAAGAGCATAGAGAATGTGCAGCGCACTAAGTTTGAACTTATTGACTCGCTGCCGGCCGATGGTGGCCTTGCAGTCATTAACAATGATTTTCCGTATGTCGCAAATCGTCCCGTGAGCAATGTGGAATGCGTGCGTTATGCAGTGTCCGACACCGGGAATGCCGATTATGTAGCCACTGATATCACCTATACACCTGCCGGAACAAAATTCACCGTAAGGACACCTCAGGGAGGGGCTATGGAATTTTCCACGCATCTGGTAGGGGAGTGCAATGTGAGCAATCTCCTTGCCGCTGTCATTGTCGCCATGCGCCTTGGTGTCCCCGAGGATAAAATAAGGTATGCAGTGGGACAGATAGAGCAGGTGGAGCATCGACTGAACATGAAACGGACTCCTGGGGGCGTCACCATTATCGATGATGCGTTCAATTCCAATCCAACAGGTTCGTCAATGGCTCTTGATGTACTTGCTATGATGAAATCGGGCAGACGCATTATTGTCACACCCGGTATGATTGAGCTTGGTGACAGACAGGTGGAACTGAACCGTAATTTCGGGCAAAAGATAGCAAAGTCAGCCGATATAGCTATTGTGGTGGGAGAGTATAACCGTGAGACGATAGTCGACGGCATCAATGCCGGCAAGGAGGACAGTACGTCGTCGACGGTGGAGATCCACACAGTCCCGACTTTCCTTGACTCTCAGCGTCTGTTGGGGACCATGCTGCGCTCCGGTGACACGGTGCTATATGAGAATGATCTTCCTGACACTTTCAAATGATTCGATTTTAATAGATAGAAAAAACATATAATCGTCGGCCGCGGGCTGAATTAATTATGAAAACCAATATTGGAGTATTCTTTGGAGGGCGTTCCACCGAGCATGAGATCTCGGTGATCTCTGCGTCACAGGCCATGCATGCCATAAATCGTGACAAGTATGATGTCACACCGATATACATATCCAAACAGGGGCGTTTTTACACCGGTGACGCTCTTTTTGATGTGGCTAATTATCGTGATATACCGTCATTGCTTGCAAAATGCACTCAGGTATATATGGAGCCGTCGTATGGCGACTATAATCTCTACCGGGTAAAGAAGCCGATGTTCGGATCTGCTGTGCTTACCACGCTTGACGTTGTGATCCCTGTGCTTCATGGCTCCAATGTCGAGGATGGAATCTTTGAGGGTGTACTTGAGACTATCGGTATCCCGTATGCCGGATGCAACACTCTTGCAAGTGCCAACGGTATGGACAAGATAACCATGAAGATGATACTGCGTGAGAGCGGAGTACCTGTGATAGACTATGTATGGTTTACTGACAAGGAATGGTTCAGGAAACGTGACGAGCTTATAGCCAGAATTGAGGATAAGATAGGTTATCCTGTCATTGTGAAGCCTGCCAATCTCGGATCAAGTGTAGGTATCGGTCGTGCTGCCAACCGCGAGCAGATGATCGAGAAGATCGAGACTGCCGAGAAATATTCTTCAAGAATTATAGTGGAGCATATGGTTGACAACCTTAAGGAAATCAACTGCTCTGTGCTCGGTGACTGTGACGAATATCGCTCTTCGGTACTTGAGGAACCTATCAAGAGTGCTGAGATCCTTTCTTACGAGGACAAATACATGGGCGGTACAAAAGGGGCCAAAGGGATGCAGGCATCGCAGAAGCGTATACCGGCCGACCTTCCAGCCGAGATGACTGAACGTATCCGCTTCCTTGCAGGCGAGACATTCCGTGTGCTTGGATGTCATGGAGTGAGCCGAATCGATTTTATTATCGATGACGATACCAAGGAGATATATGTCAACGAGATAAACACCATCCCCGGATCCCTTTCGTTCTATCTTTGGGAAGCTACGGGTCTGTCATTCGATGCTCTGATGGATACCCTTGTCAAGCTCGCACTTAAGCGTAAGCGTGAACAGGGACAGAAAACCGTCAGCTACGATCAGAACATATTCTCTCTCTCCGGTGGAGTGAAAGGCGGAGTGAAAGGCGGGGTAAAGAAATAAAGTGTTAAAGGCATTCGCTTTTAACACTAATGTCAGTCATGATGATATGGCTCCCCACGCATTATGGTCATAGCCCTGTATACTTGCTCGACAAAGAACAGTCTCACCATTTCGTGGGTGAATGTCATTCGTGAAAGTGACATTTTACTGTCTGCCCTGGAGTAAATCTCCTGTGAGAATCCGTAAGGACCTCCGATTACGAATACGAGCCTTTTTAAGCCTTGGTTCATACGGCGGTCAATCATGGAGGCGAACTCCCTTGAACTCATTTCGGTGCCACGCTCATCAAGCAGGCATACATGATCACCGGGTTGTAACGCCGCCATTATTCCGGCTCCCTCACGCTGTTTCTGCACATCTTCTGTGAGGCCTCTTGTGGACTTCAGATCCGGTACGATGACAGTTTCCATCGGCATATAGCGGTTAACCCGTTTAAGGAACCCGCTTGTTGCGTCGGCAATATATTGTGTGGAAGTTTTCCCCACAGCTATCAAAACTATTTTCATGCTTCAAAGTTAATCAAAAAATATGAAAACAACTGACCAACTTATTGACGATCTGCTCACATTGGCATTTGCCGAAGATGTGGGTGATGGCGATCACACTACTTTAAGCACCATACCTGATTCAGAACGTGGCGTCCAGCGTCTCATTGTGAAGGAGGAAGGCATACTCGCCGGTGTCGACATAGCCCGAAAGGTGTTTGAGAAATTCGATCCTGATCTCAAAATGACGGTCTACATCAATGATGGTGCGCATGTCAAGCCCGGTGATGTGGCTTTTGAAGTGGAGGGTAAGGTGCGTTCGCTTCTTCAGACGGAGCGTGTGATGCTTAACATCATGCAGCGCATGAGCGGAATAGCTACACAGACCGCAAAGTATCAGCAGCGTCTTGAAGGATTGAAAACAAAGGTGCTCGATACCCGCAAGACCACTCCGGGTATGCGCATGCTGGAAAAAGAGGCTGTGCGCATCGGTGGAGGATGCAACCACCGTATAGGCCTGTTTGACATGATACTGATAAAGGACAATCACATAGACTTTGCCGGCGGCATTCCTCAGGCAGTGAAAGCAGCCAAGGATTATTGCAAAGCCAATGGCAAGGACCTGAAGATTGAGGTTGAGGTGCGTAACACCGATGAGATCAATCAGGCTCTCGATGCCAAGGTTGACCGAATCATGCTTGACAATTTTACCCCTGAGCGTACTCGTGACGCTGTGAAGCTTATCAATGGTCGCACAGAGGTGGAGTCGTCAGGAGGCATAACTCTCGACACACTCCGTGAATATGGTGAATGCGGGGTGGACTTCATATCGGTAGGTGCCCTCACTCATTCTGTCAAAGGGCTTGATATGAGTTTCAAGGCTGTGAAGTAAAAGTATATCTGTTAAGAGATACATATACATGAAATTACAGCGGCTTAGATGGGAAATTCCCGTTTAAGCCGCTGTATTGGTTTTAAGAGTAAGACTTATGCCTGTCCTATCATTTCAAGGAACTGATTCTCATTGATGATTGGGATTCCGAGTTTTTGGGCTTTTTCAAGTTTAGAGGGACCCATATTGTCTCCGGCAAGAACAAAGTCGGTCTTTTCCTGACTTTGACATTTTTCGAACAAGTTTCCCGGACGGATATTGATAAT
>CAJURI010000072.1 GCA_910588795.1 uncultured Duncaniella sp.
TTTTCTATGGTGTGAAAACTTGTTTAAAGAAAATAAAGATGTATCTTTGCGGGTACGTAAATCTGACATTACCATGGATAATCTACCTTTTGCTTTCATCTGCCTCACATCATTTTTCACTCTTGCCAATCCTCTCGGCACAATGCCGGTGTTCCTGTCGATGACCAAGGATCTCGACAACACCCAGCGCACAGCCATAGCCAAGAGGGCAACCATCATATCGTTCGTTATTCTGATGTGCTTCACCGTGTGCGGGCAGGTGCTGTTCACCCTTTTCGGAATATCTACCAACGGTTTCCGCATTGCGGCCGGTTTCGTTATATTCAAGATAGGTTTTGACATGCTCCAGGCGAAGTATTCCCATGTGAAGCTTAATGATGAGGAGGCCAAGGTGTATGCCAACGATATATCCATTACTCCGCTTGCCATACCGATGCTGTGTGGCCCGGGGGCGATAGCCAACGGAATTATGCTTATGGATGACTCCACCTCCCTTACCATGCAGGGCATTCTTATAGGATCTATCGCGATCATATACCTGTTGACCTATGTGATACTCAGTGCGTCTACCCGTCTTGTGAAGTTGCTCGGTGACACGGGCATCAATGTGATGATGCGTCTGATGGGCCTCATTCTTACCGTGATAGCCGTGGAGTGCTTCGTGGGTGGTGTGAAGCCTATACTCACAGAGATCATACAGGCCGGCAACGGGCTGGGCTGACATAGAGGCAGTATTGCCGCGTAAGTGTCTGCCGGGGATGAAAATGGTGACAAATCAACATAAATTCAGGTAATAATAGCTGATTTTATAATAAAATCAGCTATATTTGCCATTATTAAATCTGCAGGTCGTTGAGCAATGTCCTGCATGTCATATTATGCAATTCAGAATTAATATTTTATTGACACTCTTTGCAGTGTTTGCAATGGGTAGTAATAATGCTGTGGCTCAGGATATAACGGTTAGTGGGACGGTGGTGTATGCGTCCGACCACGAGCCTTTGGCCGGAGCATACGTGGTGCCTGTGGGGGGCGGCCAGGGTGTCTGCACCGATGCTGACGGCTCATTTGTCCTCACAGTGCCTGCTTCAGTCAGAAGAATCAATGTGAGTTATGTGGGGCTTGCGCCAAAGCTTATAGAGGTCATGCCTGATGCTCCTGTCACTATACCGCTCACAGTGTCCAGCGCAATGCTTGATGAGGTGGTGGTGGCGGCTTTCGGAGAGAAGCGCGACCGCAAGGGACTGGGGTATGCTGTCCAGGACTTGAAAAGTGAGGACCTCAACACTATGGGTACGACATCGCTAACTGACGCCATGATGGGCAAGCTTTCCGGAGTGCAGATACGTCCGTCATCGGGCGCACCCGGAGCGTCGAGCAATATCACGATACGCGGTGTGAGATCTTTCTCCGACAATAATTCTCCTCTGTATGTGATCGACGGTATGCCTGTGGAGTCGACTCCTGACGTGGTGCAGTCATCGACCAGCATGGTGAGGAATGCCTCGTATGCCGACAGATCGATAGATATCAATCCCGATGACATAGAATCGATAAGTGTGCTCAAAGGGCAGGCGGCTGCCGCTCTTTACGGCATACGCGCTTCCAACGGGGTAATAGTCATAACCACCAAGCGCGGACGCCGCAGCTATTCGTCAAAGCCTATAATAAGTGTGTCGACCGATATGGCCGCGGTCAGGGTTTCACGCCGGTTTCACAGGCAGGAGATATACGCCCAGGGTAGCAAGGGCGCGTACAACCCCACTTCCACCACATCATGGGGACCGAAGATATCCGATCTGCCTGATGATGCCAATTATGGCGGTAACACCGACAATACTTACACCAGGGAGTATGGACTTCACCCCGGGATGTATTACAGCACCAAGAGGGCTCAGGCCGGTCTTGACGGCTGGACTTATCCGGCCGTGTATGACAATGCGGGAGAATTCCTGTCAGGCGGGTTCACGGAGAATGCCAATTTCTCGATATCCCAGCGGATCGAGCGTGTGTCGTATGCCTTCGGGCTTAACAACTCACATCAGTCGGGTGTGGTGAAAAGCACCAGCCTCGACCGGTGGGGAGCACGCGGTGCTCTGGACTGGGAGTTCGGTCCGGAGTGGGGCATGGGATTTACAGCTAACTATGTCCGTACAAGCATAAGTTCGGCTCCGGAAGCCAATTCGGGAATCACTAACATAGTGTATTCGGCTCCTGCTGAATATGATCTTAAGGGGATACCTTCGTCTCAGCCGGGGAACCCTTCGACTCAGGTGTCGTTCAACTCAAACTTCAACAATCCTTACTGGTGGTCGGAGAATAATGCCTACAGGCAGTTGACACAGCGGTTCATAGGCAACGCGTATGCCGAATACCGTCCCTCGGGGTTACGCGGAAGCGGCATTGATCTTGTGATAAAGGAGCAGTTAGGAGTTGACGCCTATACTTCGCGTTACAATAACATACAGGAACTTGGCTCGAAAGGAAATGTCACCGGTTATGTGGAGAACCGTAGTTATACACGTCAGGTGTTCAATAATCTTCTTACAGCCAATCTAAACGTGCGTTTCGGCCATGACATGGAATGGGAGGCTGGCCTGCTTGCCGGAAGTGAGATCAATAATGACAAACTTACTTCATCGGTCTATGCGGGATCGGGACTGACATTTTTCGGACGTCCGGTCATAGACAACTGTTCGGCTGTCACCACAGCGTCGGAGTCGCCGTCGCAGCAGCGCACGGTGGGGCTGTTCTTCAATGCCACGGCGTCGTGGCGCGACATGCTCTTCCTTAATGTCACCGGCCGTAACGACTGGGTTTCGTCCATGCCGCGCGGACACCGCTCTTTCTTCTATCCTTCCGTGTCAATGGCATGGGTGTTCACTGACATCGGTGCGTTGAAGGGGAACAGGACGCTGACGTTCGGTAAGGTAAGGGTTTCGTATGCCGAGGTGGGCGAGGCTGCCAATTATGTCGACAATTTTGCCTACATACCCGTATACGGCGGCGGTTTCTATCGCAACAATCCGCTCAACTATCCTATAAAGGGGGTTAATTCGTATGTCCCGTATCCCCGCGAATATGATCCTGATCTCAGGCCGCAGACAACTAAGAACTGGGAGCTCGGAACTGATTTCCGCTTTTTTGATGATCGTGTGAGGCTCAATTACACATACTCCTATCAGGATGTGTGTGACCAGATATTCCAGGTGCCGATGGATGGGGCCACCGGTTATCAGAGTGTAATGACCAACGGCGGCCGTATAACTACCAATACCCATGAGGTGGACATGTCGCTGCTTGCCTATTCCACCCGCGATCTGTCAGTCGACATTGGTGTCAACTGGACCAGATACAAGTCAAAGGTAAGGGAGCTGGCTCCGGGTGTGGATAATGTCATGCTCGGAGGATTTACGGAGCCTCAGGTGAGGGCCGCCATAGGCTATGGCTATCCCGTGATTTACGGCAACTCCGTCAAGCGTGACGAAGCGACTGGCCTCATGCTGCTCAATGCCAACGGGACGCCGGTGACCAACGGTGCTCCCTCCGTCATTGGTGACTGCACCCCTGATTTCACCATGGGATGGAGCACTGATATACGTTACAGAAGGCTAAGGCTGTCCACCACATGGAGCTGGCAGAAAGGTGGACAGATGTATCACGGCACTCTCGGTGTGATGCGGCGTGACGGTGTCACGGCCGACACTTCCGACCGAGGTCCGGTCCATGTCAGCGGACTGGACGTCAGCTCTCTTGAACCGGTGGAGTATGATGTGGACCGCCAGACATGGAATAACGCTTACTACAGTGTCTCTGAAAACTATGTTGTCGATGCCGACTGCATCAAGCTGCGCGATATCACGTTGTCTTATCAGTTACCACGTATCGGAATGTTCGATATAGGGGTGTACGGATTTGCCCGTAATGTTCTCGTGTGGGCTCGCATGCCGTATTTCGATCCGGAATCCTCGTTGGGCAATAATAATGCCGGGGGTTATTTCGAACGTTACTCGCTGCCTTCCACAGCATCTTTCGGAGGAGGTCTGAAACTTACGTTTTAATATGATGAAACGATTTAAGATATTATCAGCATTAGCGGCAGTGCTGCTCTCGGCATGTACTGAGGATGAAATGGACCGCATAAATGCCGGATACAGCTATCCGGATCTCAGTAGCCTGAACGGTAGGTTCATGATAACCGATGCAATTGTCTCTACGGGCTTCTCGGCCTCGAGCGGTGACTATGCCTATTTTTCGTCGGTATATTGCGAACAGACGTTCGGAACCGGCAACCGGGAGATGGCTCAGGCCGAGCTGCGCCAGCTGTCCATTGTGTCAGGATCAGCCACGTTCAATAATGTGTGGAATAATGTGTACGGCAATCTGCTGAACATAAAGTACATAATTGACAAGTGCGGCAGCGGGGGCACGAATGACGGCCAAAAGGACCTTCTTGGCATGGCCCAGGTGCTTGCCGCTGTCAATTGGGGTATACTTACGGATATGCACGGAGACATACCTTGTTCGCAGGCTCTACGCGGGAGTGCTCTTATGCAGCCGGAGCTTGACAGACAGGAATCGGTGTATGGCCATATTTTTGCTCTGCTCGACAATGCTATAGACAATCTTTCGGAGGCAAAGGCACGTGGCATGAAAAATGTCGGGAACCAGGATCTTCTGTACGGCAATGACAATGGCAAATGGCTTGCGGCCGCACATGCCGTGAAGGCGCGCTATAAGCTGCATATGATGAAGAGGGACCCTGAAGCGGCCGCTGAGGCTCTGACTGAGGCACAGGCTGCCATAGACTCCGGATTTGACGGGATGACACTTGACATATACGAAGGCACGGCATCTTCGATGTCTCCGTGGGCGGCATTCCAGCAGAGCCGCACTTCAGTGGCCTGCTCCACGACGGTACAGTCTCTGCTCAGGCAGCGTAACGACCCGCGTGAGGATATATACATATATTATTATACTGACCGTGTTGCCGGTGTCGATCCGTCGGATCCTCCGGTCTGCGCTGCATCCGGCGACGGATCTGCCGCCGGCTTGTCATCGCCGCGTTCTCTCAGCTCGCCGAAGTGGCTGTCGTTCAGCACTGACGGCTCTTCGCTGATGTATCCAGCGGTACCGACTGATATAGTGCCGCTGTCCGAAACATTTTTCATAATGGCTGAGCTGCAGGCGCGCGGCGGCACGGACTGCACTGAAGCGCTTACTGCGGCCATAGCCTCTTCATTCAGGGATATGAGCCGGTTCGGAGACATCGGTGTCCAGGCGTCCGATTACATGGCATCAATCTCTGCGAGGGTGGAAGAGAATGCCTTGGGTGAAGTGATGGTGCAGAAATATCTGTCACAGTGCCGTGACGGGCAGGTGGAGACATTCAATGACATACGCCGCTGCAAGGCTCTCGGAGAGGAACATGTGAAACTTACCAATCCGTGTAACCTTGACGGATCGGCTCCCCGCTTCCCGCTGCGCATGCCTTACGGCAATTCAGGTGTATCGTCCAATCCGAATGTGCGCAAGGCCTATGGCGACGGGCTTTATATCTTTACGGAGCCTGTGTGGATCTACGGTGGCGAGAGGTAGGATTTATTTTACAAGTTGCATTCCGCGGAGGATAGCGTCCTTGTTGACCGGCAGCAGGTGGTGGTGACGCTCCGGAAGTGTCTTTTTCAATCCGCGCATCACAGCGTCGACACTTACGAGCGGCTTCAGTTTCAGGAGTGCCCCGAGAAGTACCATATTGTAGCTTTTGGCTGATGCGAGTTCAAATGTCGCTTCCATGGCGTCGACGGGCACGATGTTGATGTCCGTGCGTGTGGGGGCATGGTGTATGCTGTAGGGGTCGTATATGAGGGTCCCTCCGGGTTTCACCTTGCTTTCAAACTTATCAAGGCTCTGCTGGTTGAGTATCACCGCAGTGTCATAGCGGTTGAGCACCGGGCTTGAAATAGGTTTGTCGGAGATTATCACAGTGACGTTGGCGGTGCCTCCGCGCTGTTCGGGGCCGTATGAAGGCATCCATGTGACCTCAAGGTCGTCCATAAGCCCGGCATAGGCGAGTATCTTGCCCATCGACAGGACACCCTGGCCGCCGAATCCGGCTATAATGATTTCTTCTTTCATAGCTTATTCGTTTTTCAGGTCACCGAGCGGATAGTGCTCAAACATGTTCTCCTCCATCCATTTGTTGGCTTTCTCCGGTGTCATTTTCCATCCTGACACGCACGTGGACACGATCTCGACAACAGACGTGCCTTTCCCCTGCATGGAGTTCTCGAATGCCTGCCGTATGGCCTTCTTGGCTTTCCTTACAGCCGGTGCCGTGTGCACGCTCTGGCGTGTCACATAGCATGTGCCCGGCAGCTGGGCGAGCAGCGAGGTGATGTTGAGAGGATAGCCGTTGATGTCTATGCGCCGGCCGTAGGGTGTTGTGGCTGTGACCATCCCTTCAAGTGTGGTGGGAGCCATCTGTCCTCCGGTCATGCCGTATATGCCGTTGTTGATGAATATTATGGCGATGTTCTCGCCACGGTTGGCGGCATGTATGGTCTCGGCAGTGCCTATCGCTGCAAGGTCGCCGTCGCCCTGGTAAGTGAACACCAGGCGTGAAGGGTTGAGCCTCTTCACTGCTGTAGCGATTGCCGGGGCGCGTCCGTGGGCGGCCTCTATCCAGTCGACATCGATATAGTTGTATGCCATCACCGCACATCCCACCGGGGCTATCGCTATGGCGATGTGCTCGGCACCCATTTCATCTATCACCTCGGCCACTAATTTGTGGACCACTCCGTGGGAGCATCCGGGGCAATAGTGCATAGTATTGTCGTTGAGCAGCCGCGGTTTGGCGGCTACTATATTGCAAGGCTGCTTGATTTCTTCCGGTGTCATAGCTCAAACTTTTCTTTAAGTGCGACGAGTACCTCGTCGGGGTCCATGACTATGCCCCCCATGCGTCCGAAGTGGTGTACGCTGCGGGGTTCTTCAAGGCTTAGACGAACATCCTCGATCATCTGTCCGGCATTTAGTTCTACAACGAGGATCCCTTTCATGCGTTTGCTCAGACGTTTTACCGCTTCGGTGGGGAACGGCCACAGTGTTATGGGGCGCAGGAGTCCAACCTTGATCCCTTGTGCGCGGGCATCCTCCATGGCTTTCTGGCATATGCGGGCAACGCATCCGAACGCCACCATAAGGTATTCGGCGTCCTCGGTCTCATGCTCTTCCCAGCGAGGCTCGAACTCCTCGATGCGGCTGTATTTCTCCTGAAGGTGCAGGTTGTGTTTCTCCATCTCCTGAGGCACGAGCTCAAGGGTGGTCATGATGTTGGGTTTGCGTGATTCGGGACAGCCGGTCACGGCCCACGGGCATTCGCGTGCTATCTCTTCGTCGGTGCGGCGCGGACGCGGTGCCGGGAGCTTCACACGTTCCATCATCTGTCCTACCACGCCGTCGGCAAGCATCATCACCGGGTTGCGGTATTTGTAGGCGAGGTCGAAGCCGAGCCCTACAAAGTCAGCCATCTCCTGTACGGATGCCGGGGCGAGGACTATGAGGTGGTAGTCACCGTGTCCGCCACCTTTGGTGGCCTGGAAATAGTCGCTCTGCGATGGCTGTATTGTGCCGAGTCCGGGCCCTCCGCGCATGCAGTTTATGATGAGTGCGGGGAGCTCTCCGGCCGCTATATAGGATATGCCTTCCTGCTTCAGGCTTATGCCCGGGCTGGACGATGAGGTCATGCAGGCTTTACCGGTGGCGGCTCCGCCGTACACCATATTTATAGCCGCTACTTCGCTCTCTGCCTGAAGCACCACCATGCCAGTGGTGTCCCATGGCATGATTTCTTCGAGGGTCTCGAGAATTTCGCTCTGAGGCGTGATAGGATAGCCGAAATAGCCGTCCACGCCGTAGCGCACGGCGGCATGGGCTATTGCCTCATTGCCTTTCATTAATGTTACTTCTTCTTCCATATCTTGTGTATGGGGGGATTGGATGTGAGGGGATAGGGGGGGAGGGAGATTCAGGGTTTCTCAACTACACGGTACACTGTGATGCAGCCGTCAGGGCATACGGTGGCACAGGCGGCGCACCCTATGCATGCCTCAGGGGCGATGTCCTGGGCGTAATGGTACCCGCGGTCGTTCACATCCTTGGTCTGAAGCTTGAGAACATTGCATGGGCAGGCTACTACGCAGAGGTCACATCCTTTGCACCTCTCCCGGTCGATGTCCACAGCACCTGTAATTTTTGCCATAGTTAAAAGTGTTTTCTGACAGATGTCATGGTCGCGTACAGTCCTTTCTCCATGTGTGATGAATTGTTGTTGCGGTAATGACACTCTATCGATTTATGTTTTGTGCAACACAAATTTATACAAAAATTCTATTATAGGACAAAAATAATACTTATTTAACCAATTGCACATTGCGTTGATCTGTGCGCATTGGCAGTGATGTGTTTGCAGGACAAAGCGTTAACCGGCGTGTGCGGTTATATTGTTTTCGGGAATGTGAAAATTTGTTTATCGAGATTGCTGTTCGCCACATGCAGCCTGATTCCTTTTATCCCGGAGCGTGTCCACAGCTGTGATATGTCAAATGACGCATAGTATGCTCTGTCGTGATAATCGATGTCCTTGGCTATGACATGGACGAGATACACGTCAGGATATTCGCTGTCAATGGTTTCCGGGTCTACTGCGAGGCAGAATATGCGAGGTTCGGTGGAGTAGGTCAGGCGTACGTGTATATTGATGTATTTACCTGAACGCCACACGCTGTAGAGATAGACCTTATCCTCGTTCCAGCGGTCAAAATCGGAGCTCCAGGCCATCCTTATGTCGGAGAATGTGATGGGTTTGCCTCCGCGCAGGAATATGTCGCCGGAGGTGTAGGCCTTGTTGTTTTCGGGGATATAGCTTATCAGCACCCGGGAGCCTTCGTCTATTTTTTCCGTGTCGAGCGCGCCTTGTGCAGTGAGGGTTATTTCGGGGGTGTCGTCAACCTTGTTGAATGTGAATGTGGCACGTCCGTCGATATTGCCTGCAAATGTCACTATGTCGGTGCAAGTCATGTCGACTTCTCCGTCAAATCCCTCTTCGCGGCATGATGCCAGCGTGATTGCCGGGAGTATGGCGGTAAGCAGGATGTGCCGGAGGATACGTGTCATGTTCATTGGGCGTATGGATTTATGTTGATGATGATGGTGCTCAGGCTTAGAGAAGACCGTCGGTAATGCGTCCGTCGGCCATGTGTATGATCCGGTCGGAGTTGAGAGCAAGCGACTCGTCGTGAGTGACTATGATGAATGTCTTTCCGGTGGATGAGCGCAGGTCGAAGAACAGTCGGTAAAGCTCTTCGCGGTTGTGGGAGTCGAGGCTTCCGGAGGGTTCGTCGGCGAGTATCACCCGGGGGTCGTTGATGAGGGCGCGTGCCACAGCGGCGCGCTGCCGTTCACCTCCCGACAGTTGTGCGGGCCTGTGGGAGAGGCGTTCGCCAAGTCCGAGTCCTGTGAGTAGGTCGGCGGCTTTTTCCATGGCCTCCTTGCGCCTTATGCCTCCTATCATCGCCGGCATTGCCACATTCTCGACCATGGAGAACTCGGGGAGCAGTTGGTGGAACTGGAATACGAATCCCATGTTGCGGTTGCGGAATGCGGCGAGCTTGCCCTCCTTCATTTTCACTATGTCGGTGCCGTCGTATAGCACCCTGCCGCTGTCGGGCGATTCGAGCGACCCGATGATCTGGAGCAGGGTGGTCTTGCCGGCACCGCTGGGCCCGACGATGGAGAGGAACTCACCGTCGTTGATGGTGAGGCTCACATCGTCAAGCACCCTCAGGCCGTCGTAGCTTTTTACTATGTTCGTTACTTCAATCATATCATGGAGTCGGGCATGTCCTGTGCGCCGTGAGCGTCATATTGACAGGCGGCGTAGTGTGTCGACGAGTTCGCGCTTGATGGGCTTGTCGTTCTTGATGGCTTTTGTGAACGGCACATAAGTGATCTCATCGTTGCGGATTCCGATCATGACGTTGCGCTGGTCCTCAAGGAGCGCGTCGATAGCGGCCGCGCCCATGCGTGAGGCGAGAATGCGGTCGTAGGCCGTTGGGGAGCCTCCGCGCTGCAGGTGTCCGAGTATCGACACGCGCACATCGTAGCCTGGATATTCGTTCTTGACTCGTTCGGCAAGCCCCATGGCTCCTCCGGTCACCGGGCTTTCTGCCACGAGGACGATGGATGAGTTCTTGCTTTTGCGGAATCCGTGTTCGATCAGTTCGGCGAGCTGGTCGACCTCGGTGGATATCTCCGGTATGATGGCAGCTTCGGCACCCGAGGCTATCGCTCCGTTGAGTGCGAGGAAGCCGGCGTCGCGCCCCATGACTTCGATGAAGAACAGCCGCTCGTGGCTCGTGGCCGTGTCGCGGATTTTGTCGACACATTCCATTATGGTGTTGAGGGCGGTGTCGTAGCCTATGGTCGAGTCTGTGCCGTAGAGGTCGTTGTCGATGGTGCCTGGGAGCCCTATGATGGGAATGTTGAACTCGTTGGCGAATATGCGTGCGCCGGTGAGGGAGCCGTCACCGCCTATCACCACAAGGGCGTCGATCCCCTGACGCTTGAGATTGTCATAGGCGAGCTGGCGTCCTTCGGGGGTGGTGAACTCCTTGCAGCGGGCTGTCTTGAGGATGGTGCCTCCTGCCTGAATGATGTTGGATACGTTCTGGGTCTTGAACTCAACAATCTCATCGGTGATAAGACCGCGGTAGCCGCGGTATATGCCTTTCACCCGCAGCCCTCCGTAGATGGCGGCGCGTGTCACCGCGCGGATGGCGGCGTTCATTCCGGGGGCGTCACCTCCTGAGGTGAGGATGCCCACACAATTGATCTGTGACATTGTTTTACCTGTTATACCTATGTTTATACCTATTGATTGAAAACACAAAGTTATAAATAAAATGTGAGAATCGGAAAAGTAATATCAAGATATCAGGGCTGACGCATCTTAATTTTTTACAACGTCAAAACTTTTTAATGCGTA
>CAJURI010000073.1 GCA_910588795.1 uncultured Duncaniella sp.
AGGTGCCAGCCCTAATTTTTCAACTGCTCAAAAAACTTTAGCGGACAGTAATAGATTTATATCCATTCTGCAAATGTTAAATTACAATTATCAAAATTCTTTTAAAAATTAGTGAAAAAATGATATACCTTTTCTGACCCATTGCGCTCTATCAATGTAAACGAAGTAAAAATGGAATCCATACAGCGACTTTTATACAGATATATTATAGGTAAATGCACCCCCGCTGAGCTTGACTGCCTCCGTAAGTGGGCTGAAGGCTCTCCGGAGCGACAGGCTTTGTTGCGACGTCTGTCCGACGAGGATTATGTCACACGTCAGTTCACACGCCGTGAGCTTGTGCGCATAGACCGCCCCATGGCCGACATGTCGCGCCGCATATCGGCATCGCGCCGCAGGATGTGGGCGAAAGTCTCGTCTGTCGCAGCCGCGATTGCAGTGGTCGTCGTTATGGGCTTTACATTGTATGTCTACAATGCGGGCGGCATCAGTCTTTCGCCCGAATCGTCCGCTATTGCCGCGGTGGAGCCTGATTCGGTCCGGCTTGAAGATATACTTCCCGGATCGACCAAGGCGCGTCTCACCTCCACCTCGGGTCCGGCTGTCACCCTTCAGGCCGAGGACACCTCACGGGTGGGCAACCGCATAATTCTCTCGCAGAACTGTCCTGTCGACCGCATACCTGAGCTTTGCCTTGATGTGCCTCGTGGGGGTGAGTTCAAGGTGATGCTTGAGGACAGTACCGAGGTGTGGCTCAATTCCGAATCAACGCTCCGCTATCCCGAGGTGTTCAGCCCGAATGAACGCAGGGTGCAGGTGACAGGCGAGGCCTATTTTGCCGTGAAGCATGACGCGTCGCGCCCGTTCTATGTCGAGACGCCCGAGCAGACCATACGCGTCTACGGCACATCATTCAATGTCAGGGCCTATGCCGACGATCCGATGGTCTACACCACGCTTGAGGAAGGTTCCATATCTCTCACACGGCGTGACTTCCATTCCGGCGAGGTGATGCTGTCACCAGGACATCAGGCCGTGCTCGACCGCAACAATCCGAGAGTGGAGATGAAAGTCGTCGATCCTTCGGTGATCACCGGATGGCGTCACGGGCGTTTCGTGTTTGAGGAGCAGCCGCTCTCATCGATCATGCGCGACCTGAGCCGATGGTACGATGTGGACTATGAGTTTGACGATCCTGCGCTTGAAAAGATCGTGTTTATGGGAAGCATACCCCGTTATGCCGACTTTGCGACGGCAATCTCCATAATTGAGAAGAGCGGCGGACTGAAATTTGTAATGCAGGGGGACAGAGTCCTCATCAGGAGAGAACCTTGACAACACATAATACATAAGAGTTACTTTTCATTATCAATCAACCTAAAAAATCATTATCAAAATGAAGAAAGTACTATTAGCCATGTTGATGGCGGTCACGCTGCTTGTGCCGCTCGACGGTTATGCGCGAGCGTACAATGTGTCATTCGACAAAGCCACCCCCGAGGCTGTGATCAACACTCTCAAGCATGACACCGGGCTGGAGTTTGTCTATCAGAAGGATATTCTGAAGGCGGCGAAAAGCCCTGTGACTTGCAGCTATACAGGCCTGACTCTTGAGCAGTTGCTCAACCGTGTCATATCGATAAACATGTTTCTCGACTATGAGCTGGTCGACAAGACTGTCATACTCAAACGCCCCAACGTCGGTGTCGATCTCGTAAAGGGTGACATAAAAGGCGTGGTCTATGATGTGGAGGAAAACGAGCCTCTTGCGGGTGCCACCATCATGATCGACGGCACCACCAAGATAACTGTCAGTGACGCTGACGGCCGTTTCACTATACCGGGTGTCACAGCTCTCAATCCTATGGTCACGGCAGTGTTTGTCGGCATGAAGCCTGTGTCGGTGAAAGTGACCCCTAAGAATATGCACGACATACGTTTCAATATGGAGACACATGTCACCATGATGAGCGAAGTGGTTGTGACTGGCTATCAGGACATCAAGAAAGAAAAAATGACTGGCTCCGTGGCAACAATAAGCTCCGAAAAGCTTGAGGAGCGTTATACCCTCAACCTGCTTGACAATCTTGAGGGACGTGTCGCAGGTCTATCCACCTATGGAGGCAAGCCCATCATCCGTGGCGTCGGCACCCTCAGCGGCTCTACTGCTCCGCTGCTTGTGGTCGACGGTCTGCCTATAGAGGGAAGTCTCGAGGACATAAACCCTTATGACATTGAGAGTGTCAATGTGCTCAAGGACGCGTCGGCGTCGGCCATCTACGGTGCGCGTGCCGCCAACGGCATCATTGTCGTCACCACAAAGAATGCCAGGAAGAAAGGGAAGATTGATATCGACTTCTCAGCCAATCTCACATGGTACGAGAATAAGAATATGGACTATCATGACAATTTCTACATGACTCCCGAAGAGCATATAAAGGCCGAGAGCGATTATCTGGAGTACAAGTATTTCGTCAAGGATGAGATCCGTAACAATGATCCTGAGCAGAATATAAAACGTTTCCAGCAAGGACTGAGTACCGGACAGGCATATCCGAGTCTTATCGATTACTCCTATTATCAGCTTGCCACAGGAGCCATTGACCGTAATCAGCTCAACACCATAATTGACGGGCTGAAGGGTAATAACTATGCCCGCGACTATGCCGACAATGTGTATCGCCGTCAGGTCATCCAGCAGTACAATCTTGCTCTGCGGAGTGCGTCCGACAAGTCACGCAACAGTATAGTGCTTAATTACAAGCATGACAACCGTGGCATTATCAACCATAAGGCCGAATGGCTCAACATCTCTTATAAGGGTAGTTTTGACCTTGCCAAATGGCTCACGGCCACAGTGTCGATCAATTCGATTTATTCTACCGACCGTGCATATGGATATGACTACAACAGTTCCGCCAATAATCCATGGGCTTTTGCCCCTTACTATTCCTTCTATAACACCGATGGCTCCATCAAGCTTCAGTATCCGTGGTACAGCGGCAACGAATGGTGGGATCCGGGGGAGGGGATGTATGACCTCGGTGTGAATGTCGTGGATGAGATGTACAACAACACTCAGACCAACCGCCGTCAGAACATGCGTTATCACGGTGATCTCCTCTTCAGGATCATACCCGGGCTTACTGCCAATGCCCAGTTCATATATGAGGTCGATACCCGCAATCAGAAGCATCTCGCCACAGAGCAGAGCCATGCCGCAAGATCGATGCGCAACGCGTTCGCTTACCGCACTCCCGAAGGCACTGTGGATTACTATACACCGCGGTCGGGAGGCTTCCTTCAGACTACCGAAATCGAAGGTAACTACTGGACGGCGCGCGGGCAGCTCAACTATTCCCGCACATTCGGCAAGCACGATATCGCTGCCATAGCCGGTCTGGAGTTCCGTGAGACTACCTTAAAGGGCACCAAGGCTCTTGCTCTCGGATATGACGAGCAGCTTCAGTCAAGCTCTACTCACACTGTCGATTTCGGCAAGCTCAGCCAGATGCGCAACAGTCCGCTCTACATGTTGGAAGCCGGCGGATATCCGTGCCAGCAGTTTGTTTTTAATCCATACATGGAGGATGGAATGGGACTTGTGCCTGAGGAGAAGCACCGTTACGGATCAGGTTATGCCAACCTTACATATACCTATGATGAGAAGTACAATGTGTTCGGGTCATTCCGCAAGGATTATGCCGACGTGTTCGGCCTGAATTCCAAATTCCGCGGCAAGCCTCTGTGGTCGGTAGGTGCCGGATGGAATGTGCATAACGAGGGTTTCGTACGGGATTTTGCCCCTTGGCTAAGCTTCCTTAAGCTGCGAGTGTCCTATGGTGTGACAGGCAATATATATCAGGGTGCTACATCTGTGATGACAGCCTCGGCCGGAGAGATCAACAGCAACACCAATCTTCCCTACGGCACTGTGACCTCGCCTGCCAATCCGGATCTCCGCTGGGAGCAGAACCGCACTACCAATGTCGGTCTCGATTTCAGTCTCTTCAACTACCGTCTGCGCGGCTCGTTGGATTTCTACAATAAAGTTGGCAAGGATATATTCAACGGCATGAACCTCGATCCGACAACCGGATTCACTTCTATTGTGGCTAATGCAGCCTCCATCCGTAACCGTGGCGTCGAACTTGTCGCAGGCTATGACTGGTTTGTCCCGCGCAGCCGCCGTGATTTCTCATGGACCACAAGCATGACATTCACATTCAACAAAAATGAGGTGACCGATGTGGAGAATCCTGCTACAGTCGCATATCAGCTGATCTCTACCCCCTATAAAGTGGGTTATCCGGTCAATGCCATGTGGAGCTACCGTTTCGCCGGTATATCCGACAAGGTAGGGGAGGAAGGACAGACCCTTTTCTACATGGAGGACGATGCCGTGCAGCATAACGTGTCAGGCAGGAGCATCGATATCCTTGAATTCTCGGGGCAGAGCGATCCGAAGTATATCGTAGGCATTGACAATACCTTCAAGTGGAACGGTTTCAGCCTTGGATTTGTGCTCGCTTATTATGGCGGACACAAGATGCGCGCACTTGCTCAGACTGAGGTGTTCAATAGTTACACTTCTCCTTTAGGGTCTTATTTTGTGAATGCATGGACTCCAGAGAACAAGACCGATGTCCCTGGTCTGGGTATCTATGCATCCAATGCCATAGGCTCCGAGCCACGTTACTCGAATACCGCTGTCCATGACGCCTCGTTCCTTAAGCTTCGCAATGTGGTGCTGGGCTACACGATACCGGAGACATGGCTGCGCCGCTTCGGCATAAATCTGCTCACTTTGCGTTTCCAGATCAACAATCCCAAGGCCCTGTGGACTGCCAATGACCTTGGCGTTGACCCCGAGACCCTCGGAATCCGCAATCCTGCATCGTATATGGTGGGTCTGAATCTCAACCTTTGATCCTTATATCATATGCCGGATCAGAAAAATAATAGAGTATTTACATTAATGAGTAATAATATGAATATCAAATATATAGCGGCAGGCATGGCGGCTTTTGGCGCGGTTGTCCTGTCATCATGCTCTGACTTCACCGAGATCGATGCCAAGGGCAAAAACCTGCTGAACCGTACACAGGACCTCGAACTTCTCCTTAACGCCGACTACAGTCTGAGTGCTACGGTGATGCAGGAGATAAGCGGTGATCTGATATATGCTTACTCCCCGTTGTCGACCATACTGAAAGTCCCTGTAAAGACCTCCAATTCCATAATCATGGGCTGGGACGAGGCCGGGCATGACGAGAAGCTCCCGGAGCTTACTGCCTCGGATGCATGGTATGCCGGATGTTACGAATATATAGGGCGTATAGCCAATCCCATACTTTCTATGGTGGATGCCGCGGAGGGTGACGCCGCGACCAAGGCGGCTCTTAAGGCTGAGGCTTATGTGGTGAGGGCTTATTTCCACTTCCTTGCTGTCCAGAAATTTGCTCCCGCCTATAATCCCGCCACGGCATCCGGCGTTACGGCTATAGCTTACGTCAAGGAGGATCAGGACATAAAGGTGCCTACAGTGCCTGTCACTCTGGATGTGTTCTATGAAAATATCATTTCGGACCTTGATGCCGCCGAGGATCTTGACGCGCTTCCCGACGCTGCGTTGAATCAGCTCCGTTTCAGTAAGCCGTGCCTCTATGCCATAAGGGCACTCGCCCATATGGCCATGCAGAAGTATGACCTTGCGGCTCGTGATGCGCAGAAGGCCCTCGATATAAAGAAGACCGTCGCCGACTATAACGATATGCTCAACACATGTTACGGTGCCATAACCGGTGCTCCTTACGAGGCTATTCTGCGTCCGAAACTTGCATGCCCCGAGGATTATTTCGCTGATTACAATATTGACTTCTATAATACGTATCTCAATGTGGATCAGCTTGAGCCCGGACATCTCATACATGACAAGTTCAACACGATGAACGCAGGCTATGAAGGCCTCATGGACCCCTCTCAGATGATGATAGGGATTCCGGGGCTGTTCATGACCATGGATCTGGATTCATCATGGCCTCTTATCGGTCTGCGGTCCACTCAGATGTATCTCATACTTGCGGAATGTGCCATAAATGAGAACAAGTATGATGTGGCTATGGGCTATCTCGACAAGATACGTGTCAACCGTATCCGGCGTGACATGTATGCACCCCTCGAAGGCACTGTCACCGACAAGGCTACGGCTATAAAACATCTGAAGAGCACTGCCCTCGGAGAGAATATGACAACGGTGTGGTCATTTGTCGACAAGAAGCGTTGGACACAGCTCGATGACTACAAGGAGACATACAGGCGCACCCTTGTTGACATAGACATGACTCTTACCCCTGAGTCATCGCTCTGGGTGTTCCCCATACCTCAGAATGTGATAAACAACAATCCTAATTTCAAGCCATATATGAACTAAACCAATATCGCAGGGGCGCGTGTGCGGAGCGAGCCAAAGCTTCAAAAACACATGTCGGCTTTTTCATCACCGCATACACTCCGTAGCGCGTCCCAGCGATATCATTACATTCACAATGAAACAATTATCAATTCTTGCACTCGGCGCAGCCGCTGTGCTGGCAGGCTGCAACTCTCGCCCCGCCAATCAGTTTGATCTCAAAGGCTCCATCGATGGGGCCGACGGTCAGACAATCTATCTTGTCTATATGAGCGGAGACTCCGTGACTACGGACAGCACTGTGATTTCCGACGGCGCATTCGCGTTTACCGGTATGGTGGATAAGCCTGTCAACGGTACTTTCTATATCGGTGATATCCGTAATTGGGAAAGCAAGACTCGTGCCGGCATATATCTCGAACCTGCTGAAATGACTGTGACCGGTCTTACTTCCGAGGATTTCTCCAATGCTAAGATTTCAGGGTCGAAGACACAGGGGGAGGTTGACGAGTACAATGCTCTGTTGAGCCCTCTCAGGGATGAGATGGCTGAGACGCGTTCGGCCATAAAGAATGCCGATGAGGCTTCGCGCCCGGCCCTTGAAGCCCGCAATGACTCCCTGACCAAGGCCTATGAAACCATGACAATAGACTTTATCAATTCCCATCCGGCATCATATCACTCTGCGGATCTTCTGGTCATGAGTGCCGGGCGCATGTCCTATAAGGATCTCAAGGCTACATATGACGCTCTTACACCCGAAGTCCAGATTGCCGCCAAAGAGGTTGCCGATGAAATTGTCGCCCTGGAAGCTTTACAGCCTGGCAAGCCCGCTCCCGATCTCATTGGTAAAAATCCCGACGGGAAAGAGATAAAGCTCAGTGACCTTAAAGGCAATGTGGTTCTGATCGATTTCTGGGCCACATGGTGCGGCCCGTGCCGTGCCGCTCTTCCCCATGTCAGAGAGGTCTACAACAAGTATCACGACAAAGGTTTTGAAGTGTTCTGTGTCGCTGACAATGACTCCGATCCCGACAAGTGGAAAGAAGCTATAGAAGAGGAAGGAATAGGGGACTATTACAATATATTGCGCGGCCTGAAGGTAAACTATACACCTGACGGACAGTTTGCCGGATTCGATGATTCCGGCGATCAGAGCAAGAAGTATGCGGTCCACTTTCTCCCGACCAAGTATCTCATAGCCGCTGACGGGACTGTGATCGGCAAGGTCGATACCGAGGAAGATCTTGACAGCAAGCTCGCGGAAATTTTCAAATGAGACTGTTCCTGTGTTCCTGTGATGTAGATTTATTGCGTAAAAGGGCGTAAGTTACAAATATTTGTTGTACTTTTGTCTTCAAAAGTTGCTTATGTCCCTTTTCGTATCTTTTCCTGACAGCGGACACCCAACTAACTATCCAATCATTTTCTAACATCACAACACGATGAAAAAACTTACAATTCTCGGTCTCGGCGTTCTCGCCGTAATGAGTGCTTGTAATTCCAAGCCCACTACCGAGTACACCATCAACGGTACTACCGACCTCCCTGACGGAGAGTGGGTGCATCTGTACTATATGGCTGCCAAGGACTCTGTTGTAAATGACAGTGTCGCTGTTGCCAATGGTGCATTCGTATTCAACGGTAATATCGAGCTTCCAAAACAGGCAACAATATTCTCTGGCGAACCTTCCTACACCAACAAGAAGATGCGTCAGATGATCCTCGCTCCCGGTACAATGGCTATTGTGCTCAACGGCGATGATTTCACCGCAGCTGAGATCACCGGATCTGAGATCAATGCCCAGAACGATTCGCTCAATGGCATACAGCAGGCTGTATATGCCAAGATCATGCCTCTGCGCCAGGAATTCATGGCTGCACAGAATGATTCGGTGAAGATGGATTCTCTTCAGACTGTGTATGACGGTCTCATGGCAGAGGTAAAGGATGCCCAGATGAATTTCATCAAGACACATCCTGCTTCACTTTACTCACCCATGGTTCTCCAGCAGATCAAGAGTGACCTCAGCCTTGACGAACTGAAGGAGATCTACAACTCATTCACTCCCGAGGTGCAGGCTGCCGATGAGGCTACCGCAAAATACATCGCCGCTCTCGAGGCTATCCAGCCGGGCGCACAGGCTCCTGAGATCACAGGCAAGGACCAGAACGGCAATGATGTGAAGCTCAGCGATCTCAAGGGCAAGGTTGTGCTCCTCGACTTCTGGGCTACATGGTGCGGCCCCTGCCGTGCTTCGCTCCCCCACGTAAAGAGCATCTATGACACATACAAGGATAAGGATTTCGCTGTCCTCGCAGTGTCTCTCGACCGTGACCAGAACGCATGGAAGGAATTCATCAACACACAGAACAGCGGTCTTGAGCTCTACAGCAACGTTTTCGACGAAGGTGGCAAGAACGCTGACAACTACGCTATCCAGTACATCCCCTCTAAGTTCGTCATTGATGCCGAGGGCAAGATGGTGGGTCGCTTCGACAACGAGGAAGAGCTTGACGCCAAGCTCGCTGAACTCGTGAAATAATCAAGAAAAGATACAACGGACATAAGCTACTTTTTTATGAAAAAGCTGATAACATTATTGGCTGTCGGGGCTCTCATGCTTTCAGCCCGGGCCAAAGAGAACGTTAGTGTGCTATATGTGGGCGGATCTCCTGACCTGAATACGCTAGGTGGCGTTCAGTTGGATTCGGCCGTTGTGGCCCGATCGGTGAAGGAGCGCACAGCTGATTTCACAAAATTCCTCAAACAGCGTTTCACAAAAGTCAAGGCTGTCGATGGCAAGGATTATACATCTGACATGTCTGACGGATATGACGTGACTGTGTTTGACGGTCGTCCGAAGGCCATACGCCCTGAGATACGTGAAACGGATGCCAACGGCAGGATTGTAAGATATGAGCGTCCCGCATATCTCCCCGATGATTTTGACCGTGCCGCGGTGTGCATAGCCGAGGCGAGCGAGGATCTCGGACGCTCCATCGGTACGAAGAACGATTGGTTCTGCCTGTGTCTTGACAATTATGCGCACAATTGGAAAAAGGATCACCCGATATTCCGCGGCCCGTTCAAGGTCGATATTAAGTCGGAGATGCGTCCCACTCCCGAAAATGCAAAAGAATATTGCCCCATTTACGGCTACACTCTACCTGAAATGACTGAAATGTGGCTTGTGCACAGCCCTACGACTCCGGAGAACGGCAGGCGCATAGGCATGGTGTCACGTCCGTGGGGATATACCGACTCTCCGGAGGCTGAGGTCATATCGAGCGGTGTATGTGCCAAGAGCATCGATGCTGTCGCATTGGGCCGTCACGGCAATTTTTTCCACTGGGGATTTGCCGCCAAGCCCTCTGACATGACCGAGCCGGCCAAGGCTGCCCTTGCCAATGCGATTGTTTACATGAAGGACTTCAACGGAAAGCATGTCATTGCCCGCAAGAAAGATGAGAGCATAGCTACACGTGACAGAGCCACAGCTTCCAAATACATGGCCTCGCGTGCTTGCTGGATGGCTGATTATGAGTCCAACGTGAAGTTCTATCACATGATGGACAGTGCTATGAAAGCTGTCAAAGCCAAGAATGCAGCCGGAGAGAAATTGCTCCCTGAAGAGCAGGTGTTTTTGCAGTTCCCCGATCCTGAGACGCCTGTGCTGGTGCCGTATGAGCAATATCTGCAGAAGCGTGAGCCGAAGCTGTTTGAGATATTCGGCGAGGACGAGGAGGAGTATGCACGCTATTACGATAAGAACCGCCCGTATTTCACCACCGATGGAGAGTATGGCATCATCGTAGACCAGGATGCACGCTCGCTCAAGATTGCCAACAATGATATCCGTCTCCTCTACAAGGCTGTCGAACTCCTTGAAAAAGGCGGCCTTGATGCCGGTAAGGGTAAGCGGATACTCGAACGTTACACATTGTGCCGTTTCGATTCTCCCGCAGAGTGGAAAGCCTGGCTTGATGCCAACCGTGACCGCATGTTCTTCACCGAGAGCGGCGGCTGGCTCTGGCTTGTTGACACTCTTGATCCGTCAGTCCCCGGTAATGATTATTCCGTGCGTAATGCGGCAAAGGGTAATGATGCGCCGGTGATACCTGCCGGAGAGACCGATGCCGACAATCCTGTGGCTCTCAAGGCTGAGATTGTTGACGGGCCTGCAGGGACTAAGGACGTTGTGATAACAATGACTGTCCATGACGGTTTCCACACATATGCCAATCTCGCTGAGGGTGATTCGTTCATTCCCACCGAGGTTACGGTTGAGCTGCCTGAGGGTTATGAGAAGGTGGGCAGTCTCATGCTTCCCACGCCCTCTCCGTCAGCTACAGCCACCACCTACTATACCGGTACCGGTGCTTTCCGTCAGCGCATCAAGGGTACGGGAGCCGGAGTAGTGAAATGCAAGGTCCGCTATCAGGTGTGTGACGCTTCGATATGCATGCCACCTGTCACAAAGACTTTTGACCTGAACATATGATGTCGATGTTGCTATAACATCGCTCTGTAGACAGAAACTGTAAGCGAAATAAAACCTATCAACGAGGGTGTGTCAAAATAGGCTCACCCTCTTTTTATAACATGTTGTAAAACACAAA
>CAJURI010000074.1 GCA_910588795.1 uncultured Duncaniella sp.
ATAGAAGAGATAAAAAAGATTGTTTTAAGTAACACACATTTTGATTGGTTTTGATAAAAGATTGAATTGCAGCCATGGCAGATTTGAGATCTGTATGGCTGTTTTTTGTTTTAATATTTGCTGCTGATTAAGGGCGTTTGTAATAATAATGAATGTGCGGAGACTTAATGCATAATAATGTAATAAAATTGTAATATTTTATGTTTTGAGTCATTGTATTGATATATAGTCATTTGTGTGATTGTGTAATGGTGCTTAAGATATTTATTGTAATATTTTACTGGAATTTTAGTGTTTTTATAGTAACATAATTGTAACTTTGTGTGCAGATAATAATTCACACAAATAAAAAAGTCGTCGATGGATATCCGTAATAGATTAACACGTTTACACCCCAATCTACTGAACTATGCTTTCATGCTCACTTCATGCCGGGATGCAGCAAATGACCTGCTTAGTGAGACGAAAGCTGCTGCAGCCGCTTCCGGTGCAAATGTTTCGGTCGATGATGAAAGCTTTAAAGGGTGGGCCTTTGATCTGATGAGAAGTATATTTGAAAAAAGATTTTCGAATATGGAGACTGCTTCACGCAGGTCAAATACAAGAACGGCTTCATCAACGGATGGAGCCATATATGGTATAACCATATCCCGGGCAGGCGATGAGTCTCTGCCGGAGGGGACCTATTCAGTCAGAGATGTGACTCATATACTTAGTATCCTCGGGGCTGAGTACCGTAGGCCTGCAGAACTTTATTTCTCCGGATATGGATTGACGGAGATTGCAGATGAGCTGAACATTTCGCTCGGAGCATTGGAGCATAGGCTTTCGTACTGCATGACGTGGCTCCGAGTAAATCTTTCGTTGCTTTGATGCTGTGTAAGTCCGATGCAATTCACATCATTGGTATAAATAAAGAAAGGTGCGAGCTGTAACAGCTGGCACCTTTCGCGTATTATTTTGAGTGTATGGATCGACGTTATTATTTCTTTTCTTCCGGCTTGGTGTAACGTGCGTTAAGACCTTCTATCACCTCGTTGGTTATATCGAGGGCCGGATTGAAATATACGCCGGCATTCTTATAAAGAATGGCGTCATATTTCTTGGCAGCATTGTATTCCTTGATGAATTTCTCGATAGAGTCGTTGAGCTGTATCTGCTGCTGTGCGAGCTCATTGTCAGCGTTACGGCTGAGCCCTGCGAGATAGTTCTCGGCATCCTGCTGCATCTTCTGTAGCTTCTGCATGTCGGCATTGTAGCTTGCCTCGGTGAGATACCCGTTAGACTGGGCTTTCTGCTGTATAGAAGCAGCGAATTTCTGTATTTCAGACCCTTTGGCATTGCGTGCGTTGTCGATGCGTTGTACTGCGCGCATTGTAGCTTCCTGCAGATCTTTGGCGAGTTGATAGTGAGCGAGCACGGAGTCACCGTCGATATAACGGATGTTGATGGAAGAGGGGATTGTCGCGCCATCGGCCGAAGTCGCTGTAGGTGACTGGGCGGCTGAGTTCTTGTCGGCGGCAGAGTCTCCTCCGCAAGAAGTCATGCTCAAGGCCATAATGCCCAGGAGCAGCGAGGAAGCTGACATTGCTAACTTTTTCATGTCGTAAATCAGGATGATAATGATGTAATAGAATTACTT
This sequence comes from uncultured Duncaniella sp., assembly GCA_910588795.1. Taxonomy (GTDB): domain Bacteria; phylum Bacteroidota; class Bacteroidia; order Bacteroidales; family Muribaculaceae; genus Duncaniella. The sequence continues at coordinate 1,643 of CAJURI010000074.1, forward strand.
TTTGATGTTTTCGTATGGTGGATATCCTACATATCTCGGTGGCATCCGATCCCTTTTTGCCTAAGCCTGTCATTGTCGTGGGCGTGACCTGAAGGGAATCTGCCATCCTTTACGAAGAATACCTTTACACCGAGAAGCACTACGGCTATCCCTACCAGGAATGCCGTAAGGACTATTGTGAGCAGGATATTCATCGTTGTCAGAGTTTTCCACTGCAAATGTAGCAAATTTAGCCTAATAATGTAGCCTATCTCAATTTTATTTTGTAATTTAGTGGTGCAATTAAGTATTTTTTATACTTGATTCGTACATGAGCTAAAAATTTCTAAAAATATCGATTCCATACATCCTAAATTAACACAGAAAATCAACCTTAAATAATAATTCAAAAATATGGAAATCAAAGATCTTCAGCCTCAAGCAGTGTTCTCGATATTTGACGAGATCACACGTATCCCGCGTCCCTCCAAAAAGGAGGAGAAAATCCGCGCATATCTTCTGGATTTCGCGAGGAAGCATGACATCGCTGCAAAGACTGATGCAGTGGGCAATGTAGTGCTCAGTGTGCCTGCCACTCCCGGGCATGAAGATGCACCTACCGTGATCCTGCAGGGGCATATGGATATGGTGTGCGAGAGCAATGACAAGGGGTTCGATTTCACCACTCAGCCCATACCGGCATACGTCGATGGTGAATGGATAAAGACCAAAGGGACCACTCTCGGAGCTGACAACGGCATAGGCATGGCCGCCTCGCTCGCCATACTTACCGACAAGACTTTCGAGCACGGACCCATAGAGGCTCTCTTCACTGTAGACGAGGAGACAGGCATGACCGGAGCCAACAACCTCGGCGAAGGTATGATCTCGGGCTCGATACTACTCAACCTTGACTCGGAAGATGACGCAGAGATATTCGTAGGCTGCGCCGGCGGTATCGACACTCAGGCATTCTTCACCTACAAGCGTTCGTTCGCGCCCAATGATTTCCTGTATTTCCGCATCAATATCGAGGGTCTCAACGGCGGACACTCCGGCGGTGACATTCATCTCGGCCGTGCCAATGCCAACAAGCTTCTTGCAAGATTCCTGTTCCGTCTTTCAGGTCAGCATGAGGTAGTGGTGTCGGAGATCGACGGCGGAAATCTGCGCAACGCCATCCCGCGCGCATCGCATGCTGTGATAGGTGTGCACACCTCTAAGAAGGAGAGCGTGCGTGTTCAGCTCAACAATTATATAGCCGAGCTTGAGAACGAATATGCCGGACTGGAGCCTAATCTCAAGATCACTATGGAAAGTGTTGACACTCCCGACTTTGCGATAGACCAGGAGACATCCACCAGCCTTATACGCGCTCTCTACAGCGCGCCTCACGGAGTGGTGTCCATGAGCCGTGATCTCGAAGGGCTTGTGGAGACCTCCACTAACCTTGCATCCGTGAAGATGGCTGCTGACAATACCATCGTTGTCACAACAAGCCAGCGCAGCTCAGTGGAGTCACGCAAGCTTGATATCGCCGCACAGGTGGAGGCTCTCTTCCTGCTTGCCGGCGCACGTGTGGTGCATGGCGAGGGATATCCCGGATGGCAGCCCAATATGGAGTCGCCCATAATGAAGATGAGCCGTGACGCCTACGAGGAACTTTACGGTGTGAAGCCTGCCATCAAGGCTATACATGCCGGACTGGAGTGCGGTCTCTTCCTTACCAAGTATCCGCATCTTGACATGGTGTCGTTCGGCCCGACACTGCGCGATGTGCACTCTCCTTCAGAGCGCATGCATATCCCGGCAGTGGAGAGGTTCTACGGTCAGCTCAAACGTACACTGGAGAAAGTCGGCAATACCAAGAAGTAATAATGTGACGACAGAATAAGTCCGAAAAATAGCCGAAGCCACAAGGCAGGTTGAAATACCCTTTGTGGCTTCGGTGTTTTTTACGGTCCTGTGATTCCGCAGCGTTGCTATTGCTCTGTCAGGGCCTCGGCTGTCTCCTTGCTGTGTCGGGCATAGGCCGAAGCCATGCGGGTGTGATAAGCCCGTCGCGCGTAGGAGGGTCCGTTGTAGCCACGGGCAAATGCCGCCCAGTTCTTGGACTGGAGATGCTTGAGCAGACCGGTGTCCGTTATGAATCTGGCGAACATGTCGAGCTGGTCACGCTCTGACCGTGACATAAGCTCCACAAAGTGCTCAAGGCTTTCAGCCCCGCACTTTTTCCAGTTGAATCCGCCTATCTGGAACATGCCCCAGAAGGTGCCTTCTATCGCGGCGTGCGGATGTATGGTCATGGCGGCTTCGAGGCGTCGGTTGGCGCGCTGCTGGGAACCGCGATGAGAATTGAACACTACGGAATGGGATGTGCCGTATTTGGAGAGATTGACCCCGCGCCTTTTGGCGAAACGGCGAAACATGGTGAGGTCAAAATTGATGAGCGGCTTGCCTGGAGCGGAAAACCCCTCATGGGTGCGTCCGGCCTCGATTTCAACGACGGCCTTGATGGCGGCGACTTCCACGCCCAGTGATCGGGCAACTTCCTGGAAGTCCTGTTCAGTCAATGCGAGAATTGTGTCATTCGGCTCTGTGAGCTGTTTTGCCAAAGCTATCGGTGATTCGTCAGCGGGGATCCCTGATGATTTATGGGACTGTCCGTCACCATTGATGGTGAATATTACTGAGGAGAGTAGCACCGATGCTACGAGCAGGGCTGCACGTTGTAGCATAAAAATGATTTTAGTTCAACAATACCCCATTGCGCGCCTGTCGCGGCGCATAGGGGAGATAGTCATGCATAGCATTCACCGCAAGGGACATCACACATGTGCCGTACGGATTTGGAGAGAACGCTATAACTGTTACATAACGTCAACGCTATGTATTTTATTGTATGAGAGGCTTAAAAATATTTCTCTTTGTCCCTCCTCGCAGGGCGGTGGGAGGAAAAGACACAAGTGGCGATGTGTCCATTGTATGATCCGGACACATCGCCATTATATAATTAAAGATAGGTTTGTAGCCTGTAGTCGAGTGTTGGTTTCGGCTCAATAGTTTTCGGCTTTGCGTTCGAAATATCCCTGCTCTTTTCCGCATACGGGACATTTCTTTGGGGCCGAACTACCCTTGTGGACAAATCCGCAGTGCATGCACTGCCATTCCTGCTCGGGATCTTCACCTGTAAACTCGGTGTCGGAGGTCAGTCTGCCGAGCAGACGGAGGTAACGCTTCTCATGCTCTATCTCCACCTTGGCAACCATTTTGAACAGAGCGGCGATGTCAGGGAATCCTTCATCGGATGCAACCATGGCGAAATTGGCGTAAAGGTCGCTCCATTCTTCGTGCTCGCCGGCAGCGGCTTCGCGGAGGTTGGTGATTGTGTCGCCTACCACTCCGGCGGGATAGCCTGCCTGTATGGTCACTACGCCGCCTTCAAGCTTGCTGAAGAACAGTTCGGCATGGCTCATCTCCTGTTTGGCTGTGATCTTGAATATCTTGGCGATCTGGCGGTAGCCCTCTTCCTTGGCTTTCTTAGCGAAGAGTGTATATCGTGAACGAGCCTGGCTTTCACCGGCGAAAGCTGCGAGCAGATTGTGCTCGGTCTGGGTGCCTTTTACTGATTTTTTATCCATGGGGGTAAATGTGTTATGAGATGTAAGGGGGGGAGTCTCACGGCTGTGTTGCCGTCGCTCATCGGTGGTATAACAATGGATGCCCCGATATTGTTCAGGCAATAGTACGTTTTTTATGAAAGGCAGATATGTTCAGGCGATCTCCGTGGATGGTTAATCCTTGGGCTCGTACAGGGAGAGGGTCTCACGCAAGGATGATGTGACCATAGCCCTGAGTTCCGGGGGTGCGATCACGCACACTTTCGGACCTAATGACAGCACCTCCTGAAGAAAATCGGGTGTGAGGCGCAGACGGTAATAGAATATTGAATAGTCGTCGTGGACCACTTCCCGCTGGGAATGGTGCAAGGGGAGTGCACGGAAATATTTTGCCTGTCGTGAGTCGGTGCGGAGTGCCACCTCCTTGGCTTCTCCCTGAGAGAACACGATCCCGAAAGTGTCACGCACATAGCTCTCGGCGTCAAACGTCGGGTCCGGCTCAAAAGTGTCGTCGTCCAGCGTGACATCTTCCATGCGGTCGAGGGCATAGGTCTTTACTTTCTGGTCCGCTGAATTTCGACCTGTGAGATACCACCGCTGACGGAAAATTTTCAGGAAATAAGGCTCTACAATTACACCGTTGCTCGGTGTAGAGCGTGTGTAGGGACGGTAGGTGAAGTGAACGGCGCGGTGCTCGCGCAGGGCCGATATCACCTGCGACAGGTATAGGCGTGCCGACGGCACATCCTCAAGAAATATTCTGTCGGATATGTCGGAGGCGGTGGACAGAGCATTGCTTGTCGCGGCAGTGTTGAGCAGCCAGTCGGTGACACCTTCCTGATGGCCGTCACCGGTGGCTATGGAGTATTCGTAGGTGGCAGGATCATAGTGAATCGATATCGAGAAAAGTTCTTCGATGGCTTCACGGTAGTTGTAGAATGTGCGGCGCGGCAGCGGTTCGCCGTTGGAAAAGGGTGATTTGATCCACAGTTCGTTAAGTTTGCCGCGCTTTATCGAGCCGTATCTTCTGATCGTGTCGATGAGCCACACATAGCGGCCTAATAGATTTCTTGCCATAATTGTTCATTGGGGGAGGGGGACCGGTTACAAAGGTAAATAAATTTATGGATTTCCTGCGTCTGAAACATCGAGAAAATAAGCAGCGGAGGGGTATCATAATTCCGGGACTTCCCAAATTATAATACCCCACCCGCTAAGATAATATCGGAGTTATTATATGTCAGAATTTGAGTATGATTCCGGCATTTGCAACGAATCCGTCAAGGGGGGCGTATATGTCACGGAATTCGGGATTGCTGATGCTTCCTGTGTATATGGTGTCAAAGCGGGTCTGTCTGCGGTCGGTGAAGTTCTCGAAGTTGGCGTATATAGAGAATTTATCCCAAATCTTCTGTATCATGAACCCCATCGTCACATAGTCCTTTCCCATCAATCCGTCAGTGAGATGCTGCTCGCCGACATAGTACAGCTCATATCCTATCCTCCAGCTGTCCTCTACCTCATACATCAGCATAGAGTTCAGGCGATGTTTCGGAGTGAGGGTTTTCCTGTGGCTCATGCCGTTTTCCTTTATCCTGGCATCGGTGTAGGTGTATCCGAGAAAAAGACTGAAATCAGAGTACATCACTTTTACGTTGGTCTCAGCACCTTTGCTGTTCATGTTGCCTGCGATGTTGTAGAAACGGTACAGTCCGTCGGACTCTTTTTTGAGTTCGAGCGGGTGACGGAGATAGGTATAGAAGAAGAGCTGATTCACAGTGAATAGTACACGTCCGTCGGCTATGGAGGTGCGGTAGTTGAAATCAAGGTTGGCTCCGTAACTACGTTCGAGCTTATTGAATTCCTTGTCGATAGGGAGCACGTTTTCATATTGCAGCCTTTCGCTCTCTTCCGAGAATATTGACGGTGGCTTGTAGCCGAATCCTCCGCCTATGCGTGTGGAGAACTTATTGTTGAACCGGTATAAGGCTGATATGCGTGGCAGTATTGCAAAGCCGTAGTCGTGAATGTAATCCCCGCGCAAGCCGCTTTCAATTACCATCTTTTCGCTGATGTTGACGGTGTTCTGAACGAAGGCTCCGAATGTGTTCAGGCTGAAGTCCCTGGCAGGGATGGATGTGAGCTGCTTTTCATCGAAGTGTTCGGTCCAGGCGTTGGCTCCGGCAATCCATTCGCATTTCTCTCGGGTGTTGATGTATGAAAATTCGCTGAATGATGACCACTGGTCGCCGTTGAAGCGGTAGTCAGGGATCTCTAATTTGCGGCGGAACAATGTCACACTGTTCTTTACATTGAGACTGCTGTTGCCATTTAGCTTGTGTTTTACATTCAGTCGTGAGGAGTAGCGTTGGGAGCTGTTTTTCTCGAAATACGGATGGTCGGAGGTGTGACCGTGCTTTATGTAGTGGATGTCGCCTCCCAGACGGTCCTCGATCATGGCTTCTATGCCGAGGCTTGCGATGGTGTTTTCGCTTGGGTAGAGGAATATGGTGGGATTGAGTGTGAACCGGTCAAATTCAGGTATGGCGGTAAATCCTACATCGGATGGGTCATATGCCCAGTTGCGGTTGTAGGAGGCGAAGACTGTGGTGCCTGCTTTGTTGAAACGTTGAGAGTAGAATGTGTTCACGTCAAGCCCTTTAGCTGTGGTGCCGTTGAGCTGAACCTGGAAATCACGCTTTTCTTCAGGGGTCTTTGACACAAGATTGACAAGACCTGCTATGGCTCCGCCGCCATAAAGCGTACTTGATGAGCCTTTGATAATCTCAACCTGTTTGAGATCAAGCGGAGGTGTCTGTAAAAGCCCCAGACCGGCAGCCGCGCCCGAGAAGACCGGAAATCCGTCTTTCAGTATCTGAGTGTATTTCCCGTCAAGTCCCTGTATCTTTATGAGGGAGTTGCCCGATATAGCCGATGTCTGTTGGGTCTGTATGCCGGTGCTTTCGCTGAGGAGCATACGGATGTCGCCAGGTTTCATGAGGCTCTTTTCTTCCAGTTCCTCTGAGCCTATGAATTCCACGCGTGTAGGGAGGTCATTGAATGTGCGTGTGCCGCGAGTGGCTGTTACCACCACCTCTTCAAGCTCGTTTTCTTCCTCTTCCAAGGATATTATGACCGTTTTGTCGGGTGATTGAAGCGGGAATGTGAATTTTTTTCGTTCGGTCTCGAATCCGGTGCATGAGAATATGATGGTGTGTGTACCGTCAGGAATACCTGTGATGGTTACAATCCCTTCTGCATCGGACATTGCTCCTTTGTTACTGCCTTGCAGGATGGCTGTGGCTCCGATAAGGGTTTCGCCACAATCTCCGTCGATGATTTTGGCTTTGAATATGTTTTGAGCGCAGACCGACTGTAGCGATAAAAGCATTATCGCTATAAATATAGATAGTTTCTTCATTGTTATGGTGATTTATGATTGGTGTGAAAACACGGGTCATGACAGGATGAGTCATGACCATATTGTTATTGACCGATAATATCTGCTTAACAATGAACAGGAGGGGGTGTGTGGACCGATATGAAAATGTAGGGGATTCTGTCGGATGCCGGTAGCAGGTAGTCTATGTGTGCATAATTGATATGGACGGCTGTTGCAGTTAGTGGTGGCACTACGAATCCCGAACAGGTGGTGCATGCTATGAACGGAGAGCAGCAATTGCAGTCGCTGTCACATTCATTTCCGCAACTGTCGTCGGCACAGGAACACTTGGTGTCATGCAGCACACATGTATCATGCTCAAATGCAGGAGCTGTGCACATAAGCATAATAAAGGTGGCTAATATGAATGAGATAAAGCGCATGAGTAGAGTGTGCCGTTCTGAAATCCGGCTGCAAAGATACTGTTATTTGCGCCCAATTGCAACTATTTTTTGTTAATTTTTCACGGCAGACGCATCTTAAATTTTTACAATGTCAAAACTTTTTAATGCATAAATCAGATAGTCATTGTCCCATCCGGCTTTCTTTCGATGACCTTTGACACCCATCGATGATACCTTTGCGTTCTTGATTATGTTCAGCCCTATTCGGTTGAGCAGTGAGAAATTTTGAGCGGCATTGTCCTTGCGTTTACGTGATGCGTCATCACCGAAAGCGACATCAAGGGTCCAGTGAAGCTGGTTCTCAACACTCCAATGGGCCCTGATCGAATGATTAATGTATTGAGCGTCAGTCTCAAGGCTTGACAGATAATATCGAGTCTCCTTATGGATTCCTCCGGTCTTGACGTCTTTGATGCGCGATTCAATCTTTACGATACTCTTAAGACCTACCCATCGGTCTTTGTCAATGATATTAGATACCGTAGGAGCAGGCGACTCATTCACAGGGGCGTTTGTGGCTGGAATGCTGAGCGGAATGCCGCTGAGAGAAGCCCACAGGCTTGCAGTAGACACATCGGCATATGTGTGCTCGTGTGCAGGTGCCATGCCGAAACTTCCTGAAAGCCTTGTAGGAAGGGTGCCGGGGTTATAGACCGGTGGTCTTTCCCCAAGAGCCACGGTCGAGGGAGCGGTAGGCGAGTGCTTCGTATAGATGGTCGCTGAGTATGGGTGACGATGCAGCTGCCGACAGAGATGCTTCGTCGGCCGGATCGAATCCATCCCTTGTGGCGTAGTCGAGGTCGGCAATGGTGCGTGCCACTTTAAGTATGCGGTCATAGGCGCGGGCCGACATGTCGAGGCGGGACATAGTGTCGCGCAGTATGCCTGTGCATTCGCGGTCGAGCTGCGCGTGGGCTGAAAGAAGCCTGTGGGTCATCTGTGCATTGCAGTGGATAAGCCTTTCGCCATTGAAACGCCGGTTCTGTATGGCTCTTGCTTTCACTACCCTTTCACGGATGGCCGCGCTTGGTTCGGAAGGAGTCTTGTCGACAAGGCTGTCGAAAGGCACCGGGAAGATCTCCACCTGCAGGTCTATGCGGTCCAGCAATGGCCCGGATATGCGGTTGAGATATTTCTGTACGGCTCCCGGAGAGCATGTGCACTCCTTTGTAGGGTGGTTGTAGTAACCGCACGGGCATGGATTCATGGATGCCACGAGCATAAAGCCTGTGGGGTAGTCGATGGTGTATTTGGCGCGTGATATCGTGATGTGTCTGTCCTCCAGGGGCTGCCGCATCACTTCGAGGACCTGCCGGGAGAATTCAGGGAATTCGTCCATGAAAAGCACACCGTTGTGGGCCAGGGATATCTCTCCCGGAGCAGGGTTGCCTCCTCCGCCCACGAGTGCCACCGGCGATATGGTGTGGTGGGGTGAGCGGTATGGACGTGAGGTCAGTAGGCGGGAGCCGCTTTTGAGCCGTCCGGCCACGGAGTGTATCTTGGTTGTCTCGAGGGCTTCGGAGAGTGTGAGTGGAGGAAGTATGGTGGGCAGACGTTTCGCCATCATGGACTTTCCTGATCCGGGAGGACCGACAAGCAGGATGTTGTGTCCGCCCGCACATGCCACCTCAAAAGCCCTCTTTACCGTCTCCTGCCCTTTGACTTCCGAAAAATCGCAGTCGAATATTTCGGATGATCTGGCAAACTCCTGCCGTGTGTTCACGACTGTCGGCTCAAGAAGTCCTAAAATCCGCAACTATCATCCAATACACGATTAAGGGTAGATTTATGAGTCG
>CAJURI010000075.1 GCA_910588795.1 uncultured Duncaniella sp.
CATTACTCCCGGACTAAATCAATTTTGGGTGACCCATTGTCAAAGTCAGGAAATAATACGGCACATATAGATACAACAATCCCGGGAATAGCAGCGAAAAGCCGATATTCCCGGGATTGTCATATGGGATTGATCTTTATTTTTCAGTCGTGACGATGCAGGTCATTTTCAGGGATCGTTGTCGAAGCCTTTATGCCGTCACGCTTCAGAAGAGCGTCGATTGTCGCATCGTGACCGCGGAAACGACGATAAAGTTCGGCAGGATCTTCCGTGCCTCCCCTTGAGAGAATGTTCTTACGGAATGAATCGGCAGTGGCACGGTCAAATATGCCATGCTCCTTGAAATGGGCAAACGCATCGGCATCAAGCACTTCGGCCCACTTGTAGCTGTAATAGCCTGCGGCATAACCTCCCGAGAAGATATGTCCGAATGTTGGCGCAAACATGGTGCCGGCTATAGGCTCAAACATCGACACAGACTCGACAGCCTCGTTCTCAAACTTCTCAGGGTCCTGAACAGGAGCTGTTATGGTGTGCCATGCCATGTCAAGCAAGCCGAATCCGAGCTGACGGAAACATGCATATGCCGCGCCATACTGAGAAGTTGTGACTATACGGTCGACAAGTTCCGACGGGATAGGCTCGCCGGTCTTGTAATGCTTTGCAAAACCGTCAAGAAATTCTTTCTCCGTGAGATAGTTTTCGTTGAACTGCGAAGGCAACTCTACGAAATCGCGGAGCACATTGGTCCCGGCAAGAGATCCGTACCTTGTATTTGCAAGCAGTCCATGGAGAGCATGCCCGAACTCGTGGAGGAATGTCTCCACCTCTGAAGGGGTGAGAAGCGACGGCTTGGTGGAGGTAGGTTTGGTGAAGTTCATCACTATTGTGACATGGGGGCGGGAATTGTTGCCGTTCTCATCGACACGCTGACCCTTGAACTCCGTCATCCACGCGCCGGCACGCTTGCTCGCACGCGGGAAAAAGTCAGTGTATATGACGCCGAGATAGCTCCCGTCTTTATCCTTCACATCAAAGGCTGTCACATCGGGATGATATACAGGTATATCCTTGTTCTTGACAAAAGTCAGCCCGTAGAGCTTGGTGGCAAGACCGAACACACCGTCGATCACATTGTTGAGCTCGAAATAAGGACGCAGCTCCTCCTCGTCATATGAATATTTGGCATTGCGGAGCTTGTTGGAATAAAAGCTGTAGTCCCATGGCTTCAGCTGCATGGGCTTCCCTTCCATTTTTGTGGCGAAAGCCTCAAGCTCGGCAAACTCAGCCTTCTGCGCAGGCTTATATGCGTCACGCAGCGAGTTGAGCAGCTTATAGACGTTTTCGGTCTTCGCAGCCATGGTGTTGGCAAGCGAATAGTCGGCATAAGTCTTATAGCCGAGCAGATTGGCCATTGCAAGGCGAGTCTCGGCAATCTCTTTCATCACGGGCAGATTGTTGTATTCACCCTTGGTGTTACGGCTTGAATACATCCTCCACATCTTTTCGCGGAGATCGCGTCGGGAACTGTTCTTCATGAAAGCGGAGTACACCGGGGCATCGAGTGTGAAAAGGTATTCCCCTTCACGCCCGTTTTCCTTGGCGGCAAGCGCGGCAGCCTCGACCGCACTCTCGGTGAGCCCGTCAAGATCCTCTGCCTTAAGCCATATCTTATATGTGTTGAGTTCCTTGAGAGTGTTCTGCCCGAAAGTAGTGGTCAGCTCGCTCAGACGGCTCGAAAGCTTGCTGTACTTCTCGCGGTCCGCACCCTGAAGAAGCGCGCCATTGCGGGTGAACGATTCGTATGTACGCTTGAGAAGCATCTTGTCCTCGGGAGTCAGACGAGTCGTGTCGGCACTGTCGTGCACAGCCTTGACACGTTTCCACAGCCCCTCGTTGAGGGAAATGGATGTGGAATATTCCGACAATCTCGGAGTGATCTTCACTGAAAGCTCCATGAACGCGTCATCGCTCATGGCCGACTCCAACGGATAGAACACGTTGAGCACACGGTCAAGTTCACGCCCGGCATTGTCGAGAGCCACTATAGTGTTCTCGAATGTCGGCGACTCTGGGTTATTCACTATCCTGTCTATCCCCTGCAATCCGAGCTTTATGCCACGGTCTATGGCAGGCTCATAGTGAGATATTTCGATACGGTCAAACGGAGGGGTGCCGTGGGGCGTACCCTTGAACTCTTCAAAAAAAGGATTCTGAGCTTGTGTCATAATACTTGTTGCGACGGCTGCTGCCGTGAGTAATGTTGTACGCATTGTGTTGAATGGTAAAATATGTCTGATGATTGGATTATTTGGTTTGGATTATTTCGATTTTGCAATAGAAGCGTCCATGACTATAGCCGTCAGATTAGGATCGACGTCACCGAATGCGGCAATGGTGACTTTGTCATCACTGACACGGCGCAGGAACGCATCGATATCTCCGTCCATGGACTTTATGGCATCGACATAATGGTCCACAGCCTCGCCGGGGTGACCTGTAAGAAGGCTCAGGTGGCCTGCATTGATATAGTCGTTGGGGCGCGGGGAAGCCGCTGCAAGGAGCGTAGCGGTGTATTTGACACACCGTTCATAGTCCCCTCCGAGAAGCGTGCACCATGCCAATGCGCGCATGGCTTTCTCGCTTCCCGAGCCATAGAACTCGGCCTTGAACAGATACTGCAACGCCTCGTCATAACTGTGAAGCTTCACGAGCGACAGCCCTATATTGAGAGCAAGGCTGACATCATCAGGCTTATCCTCAGCCAGACGCAGATAATATCCTAGAGCCTTGTCCCAGTTGCCGAGCATACGGTGGCACCATGCAAGACGCCTGAGGGTCCACCTGCTTGACGAGTCGAGCATCTCGGCCTCCTCGTAATGGCGAAGAGCCGCAGCCACATCTCCGAGCGACTGCTCACAATAACCCATCTTCTGACTTATGGCCGACGAGGGTGCCGACATGGACGAAAGACGCCGGAACACATCAATGGCATCGGCGTAATATCCGCGCTTGAAATAGAATTCGGCAATGACCATAAGTGTGTCAGGATCGGCAAATTCCTGTTCGAGAACCGGTATGGCAGGTATATTAAGCCCGGCTGCAAACGGGTCATGGAACTCCCCTTTGCGGCGGAACAGTTTGAAGAATCTGTAGAGGTTTCTCACATAGTTGGCGGCAAGCTCCTCACGCTGGGGGATACGTCCGCTGTTCATGTCGGCCATGCGCACGGCCTCCATCTGCTCGGACTGCAGCTTTATCTGCCTGATCATCATGTCACGCTGAGCCGGCGGTATCTGGCTGAGCGACAGAGCGACAGAATACTTGTCATTGTCACAGAACATCGGGGCATTCCCCATGATAGAGATAAGTGCGGATATCTCGGGCACATCGTCCGATGCAATCTGGGTGTGTGACCGGTGAAACGGCAGGAACCAATTGGATATATCATTGAAGAATGAGAATGTCTTGAGTTTGCTGAAAGTAGCCATCATGACGTCTCCTCCATCCTCCTGCAGCTCCTGAAGTTCCTTAAGACGGTCAGCGACACCTGACTTCTCAAGCATCTCGGCCCACTCGGGATTCTCCTCCATAGCCTCGGGATCCATGGCCTTGTCCTTTAACTTCTCGAGTTCGGGACGCAGCTTCATCACCTCAGGTATCACCTCCTCGTTGAATTTGCGGGTGATACGCTCCGTGTCGCGTGAACGCACATACTGCATTGTAGCCATCCTCACATCGCGCACCCATCCCGGCATCTCCTTCAATGCGGCAAGACGGTTGCGCAGGCGTGACGTCATATGACGGCCGCGATAGAGCCACAGCCCCAACAGCAGAGCACACAGGGCACGCACCGACACATCCGCCTCGTCCGAAGCATACGCGTCCATAAGCAGCATAAGCCTGCGCTCGTCAAGCTGCTCCATGAGCCCCATCAGCACCGCGCTGACAAGCAATGACTTGAAATATACCGGCAACGACTTGTCGGCCAAAGCATCGCGCAGTGCGGACTCATCGGCCGCGCCGAGAGGATACATAGTCCATATGCGGTTGAACAGCCGTTTCTCAAGCTGTTCAGCCTGTAAGGAGAACTCCCTGACAGCACGCGCGGGGTCCTCGGCAAGAGCTGCAAGCGAAAGTTTCTGGCTCACACTGCCATATTCACCCATAAGAGCCGGCACAGAATCTCCGGGAGTTGCAAGCTCATAGCGCAAGGTGTTGAAATACAATGTCGGAGCATCCTTCAGCCTCACCTGACGCACCATGGCGTCGACAAGTGACCACACACCTTCCACAATGTCGGCATACGACTCGGCAAGACCGGGATCAGGAAGACCCTGAAGGGCATAACCCGACATGTATCCATATCCCTGGCGCAAACGCTCCAGCTCCCCGGCAAACTGCCGCAGCCCCGGATATGTCATTATAGCGTTATCGAGGACCCCGAAAGCCGCGGTAAGCCGACCTTCGGAGAGCAGACGCTCCATGTCCTCAAACATTTTTATATTATCGTTCATATTATCAGTTCAGATGCAAATTTACTACAAGCTCAGCAAACATCGTGCCAATTATCGTTAAAAATCTCAGAAATTATTAGTAAATTTGCACTTTAAAATACAGCAATTCATGCCCCACAATATAGCAGTGCTCGGATCCACGGGATCGATAGGCACACAGACACTCGACATTATAGCACAGTTTCCCGACCGCTTCCGTGCTACGGTACTCGCGGCAGGGAGCAATGTCGATCTGCTCATCAGACAAGCGATCACACACCGGCCTGCGATCGCCGTGATTGCCGACAGCAGCAAATACAATGCGCTTAAGGAAGCCCTCGCTCCTCTCGGCATAGAGACAGCCTGCGGCGAACAGGCCCTTGCCGACACCATGGAACGGCCTGATTTTGACACGGTGGTCACAGCCACCGTGGGCTACAGCGGACTTCTTCCTACAATAAGAGCCATACAGGCAGGCAAACAGATAGCCCTTGCCAACAAAGAGACTCTTGTGGTGGCAGGCGAGCTTGTCACCCGCATGCTGCGCGACTCGGATTCGGAAGTCATACCTGTCGATTCAGAGCATTCGGCCATCTACCAATGCCTTAAAGGGGAAGACCCGGTCACAGTAAAGAAACTCATCATAACGGCTTCAGGAGGACCGTTCAGGACCTGGACCCTTGAAGAGACCGCACGCGTCACAGCAACTCAGGCACTCCGGCATCCGCGCTGGCATATGGGTGCGAAAATCACCATCGACTCAGCCACGATGCTCAACAAGGCATTCGAGATAATCGAGGCCCGCTGGCTCTTTGACGTCACACCCGAAAAGATCGAAGCTGTGGTACACCCCCAGTCCATAGTGCATTCAATGGTGGAATTCGTCGACGGAGCCGTAAAGGCCCAGCTCGGAATACCCGACATGCACCTGCCTATACGATACGCGCTCGGGGATGCATCACGGCTCCCGAGCGGCGAACGCCCGTTAAGCCTGTCGGACTACTCCTCGCTCACTTTCGAGAAACCTGACGCCGAGAAATTCCCATGCCTGACACTTGCGCCACGCGCCCTTTCCGACGGAGGCAACACGGCATGCATCATAAATGCCGCCAACGAGGTGGCTGTAGCCGCATTCCTGCGCGGAGCGATATCCTTTCACGGCATATACGACACTATCACAGACGCTCTCGACAGAATCACATTCATCCCCACCCCCACTCTCGACGATTACGTGGCAACACACCACGCCACAATAGAATATTGCAAAAGTAAAATAGGACAATAACCCCACATGGAATCATTTCTCATAAAAGCATTACAATTCATTATTGCACTGGCTTTTCTCGTGATAATACATGAGTTCGGCCATTACATATTCGCAAGGATCTTCGGCATAAAAGTCGACAAATTCTACATGTTCTTCAACCCTCGGTTCAGCCTGCTTCGCTACAATCCGCGCACCAATAAGGTCAGCCTCTTCGTGCGTCAGGGAGATGAAGAGAAGGGGACATCCGACAAAGCCGCTGTGACATTTACCGTAGGGAAAGAACACCCGGCGCAGGCCGGAGGCAAGACGTCATGGCGCGACACCATATACGGTATAGGATGGGTGCCGCTCGGAGGATACTGCGCGATAAACGGCATGATCGACGAGACCAACCAGAAGATGAGTGAAGAGGAGAAGCCCTGGGAATTCCGCACCAAGCCCGCATGGCAAAGGCTCCTTGTCATGTTCGGAGGAGTGCTTTTCAACTTCATACTCGCCATACTCATATATGCCGGCATAGCGGCCCACTGGGGATCGAAATATATACCGTTCGAGGCTGCCACCGAAGGATTTGACTTCGTGCCGGCTGCTCAGAAAGCAGGATTCCGCAACGGAGACATACCCCTTATGGCCGACGGTATAAAGCTTGATGCAGCCGACGGTGACTACATGCTGAAAATGGTCGAGGCAAAAGAGGTGACAATGCTCCGCAACGGCAAGGACACCGTGACAATAGCCATACCCGAGAACTTCATATTCCGCCTGAACGACGAAAAAGGGTTCATGGCCTACCGTCTGCCTGTCTACATCGACCGCCTTGTGCCCGGCGAGGCTGCGGCAAAAGCCGGTCTCCTTGAAGGGGACCACATAGTTGCCGTAGGCGACACCCCCACACCCTCTTACACAGAACTGACCCCCGCCCTTGTAGCCAATGCCGGGAAAGAGGTGGCTCTGACTGTAGAGCGCGACGGCAGCCGTGTCACCGTCCCTGTGACACCAAATGAATTCGGGAAACTCGGATTCCAGCTGCGTCCCATCACCGATGTGTACCCGACTGTCACCATAAGCTACAACCTTCTGGAATCATTCCCCAAAGGATGGGAGATAGGGACATCCACCCTCGGCAACTATGTCGGTTCGATGAAACACCTGTTCTCGTCAGAAGGCGCACAGAGCATAGGCGGATTCGGCACAATAGGCAACATGTTTCCCGACCGCTGGAACTGGCTCTCGTTCTGGGAGATCACCGCATTCCTCTCTGTGGCTCTCGCATTCATGAACATAATACCCATCCCCGGACTCGACGGCGGCCACATCATGTTCCTGCTGTGGGAAGTCATCACCCGGCGAAAAGTTCCCGAAAATGTTCTTATCGCCGCCCAGTACGTAGGCATGGGATTCCTCCTGCTTCTCCTGCTCTACGCCAACGGCAACGACATATTCCGGGCATTCTTTAAATAACCGGACACACCCTAGTCTGCCTCCCCTCTGACATAATACCATCCCGTTTTTAACTTTCAGATATGCAAAACCATAAAACCATAACCCTCAAGCGAGGCAAAGAAGAGTCGCTCCTGCGGTTCCACCCGTGGGTGTTCTCCGGAGCCATCGCCGATCTCCCCAAGGATATCGAAGAGGGCGACATAGTAAAAGTAGTGGCCTCTGACGGACGTACGCTCGGAGTAGGGCATTATGAGATAGGCTCTATAGCCGTACGCATGCTGTCGCCGGAGGAAATAACCATCGATGAAAGTTTCTTTGCCGAACGCCTCGCTCAGGCATGGGCACTGCGTGAACGTCTCGGGCTCATACGTCCCGACAACACCACATTCCGCCTCGTGCACGGCGAGGGAGACTTCCTGCCCGGATGCGTAGTGGATGTTTATGGCAATACAGCCGTACTGCAGGCCCACTCCCCCGGCATGCACTATGCCCGCAACATAATAGCCAAAGCCCTAACCGAACTTCCCGGTGCCGGCATCAGGAACGTATATTACAAATCGGAAACCACTCTCCCCTACAAGGCACGACTCGACCCCGTCAACGACTACATTATCGGTGGTTTCGAGACCAATATAGCTACAGAAAACGGGCTTAAGTTCAACATCGACTGGCTTAAGGGGCAGAAGACGGGATTCTTCGTCGACCAGCGCGACAACCGTGCGCTGCTACAGCGTTACAGCGACGGAGCAAGAGTGCTCAACATGTTCTGCTACACCGGAGGATTCTCAGTGTATGCCATGCGTGGCGGAGCGACACTCGTACACTCCGTCGACTCCTCAGCCAAAGCCGTGACGCTGACAGATGCAAACGTGGAGCTCAACTTCCCGTCCGACACCCGACACAAGTCATTCGCACAAGACGCATTCAAATATCTCGCCGACATGCCTGAAGGGGCATATGACCTGATAATACTCGACCCGCCGGCTTTCGCAAAGCACCGAAGCGCGATCAAGAACGCCATGATAGGATACCGCAGGATCAACGCCGCGGCATTCCGCAAAATAGCCCCGGGTGGAATACTCTTCACATTCTCATGCTCGCAGGCTATATCACGCGAGCAGTTCAGGCTCGCTGTGTTCACCGCAGCGGCCCAGTCAGGGCGAAAGGTGCGCATCCTTCATCAGCTCACCCAGCCTGCCGACCATCCGGTCAACATATACCATCCGGAGGGGGAATACCTCAAAGGTCTGGTACTGGCAGTAGAATAAACCTTAACACCAAAATTTCATACCTAAAAAACCAATCATGTCATTCTCAAAATTAATCATTCCAACTATGGCAGCATTAGCCATCACGTCATCGTGCGGATCCGGCAGACAGGCATCCGAAGCTGACGATTTCGACTACACGGCCGACCGTTTCGCCGACATCGAGGTGCTCCGCTACAAGGTGCCCGGATTCGAGGAACTGACCCCTCAGCAACGCATCTTCATCTATTATCTCACAGAAGCGGCTATAGCCGGCCGCGACATTCTGTGGGACCAGAACGGCAAATACAATCTCGCCATACGCGACCTTATGGAAGGCGTGTACACCAATTATGACGGCGACCGTGAAGACAAGAACTTCAAGGCTCTCGAAACCTATCTGAAACAGATAGAGTTTGCCAACGGCATACACCATCACTACTCGATGGACAAATTCACCCCCGGCTTCACCCAGGAATGGCTTGTGGCCCAGGCCGGCAAGCTTCCCGAAGGAACAGTCACAGATCTTGACACACTCCTGCCTGTGATCTTCGATCCCACAGTCATGGCCAAGCGCGTCAATCAGGCCGAAGGCGAGGATCTCATACTCACATCGGCCAACAATCTGTACGACGGTGTGAACCAGGCTGAAGTCGAAAGCTACTTCAACGCGCTAAAGGACACCACCGATCTCACTCCGGTGTCATGGGGCCTCAACACCCGCGTGGTAAAAGAGGACGGAAAGGTGACCGAACAGACCTACAAGGTGGGCGGGCTCTACACGCAGGCCATCGAACGCATAGTGGAGAATCTCGAGAAAGCTCTCCCCTATGCCGAGAATGACACTCAGAAGGACATCGTCAACAAACTCCTGACATATTTCCGCTCAGGTGACCTCAAGGACTTCGACGCCTACTCCATAGCATGGGCCGAGGACACAAAGTCGCAGGTCGACTTCATCAACGGCTTCATCGAGGACTACGGTGATCCCCTGGGAATGACCGGAGCCTACGAATCGATCGTAAACTTCAAGAACAATGAGGCAAGCCATCGCACAGAGATAATATCGGGTAATGCACAGTGGTTCGAGGACCATTCTCCGGTTGACCCGCGTTTCCGCAAGGAAAAGGTGAAAGGTGTCAGCGCGAAAGTAATCACAGCCGCCATCCTCGCCGGCGACGCATATCCCGCCACACCGATAGGCATCAACCTGCCCAACGCCAACTGGATACGCGCAGCACACGGATCCAAGTCCGTGACACTTGAGAACATCACCGACGCTTACGACAAGGCCGCACACGGCAACGGATATAACGAGGAGTTTGTCATCGATCAGGAGACTTCCGACCTGATGGACAAATATCTCTTCATCACCGACAATCTCCATACCGACCTCCACGAATGCCTCGGCCACGGCTCAGGCAAGCTCCTCCCCGGAGTTGACCAGGGCGCGCTCAAGGCTCACGGATCCACTCTTGAAGAGGCTCGCGCCGACCTGTTCGCCCTCTATTATCTCGGTGACCCCAAACTCATCGAGCTCGGTCTGCTCGACAATCCCGACGCCTACAAGGCTGAATACTACAAATACATCCTCAACGGCCTCATGACCCAGCTCACCCGCATAGAGCCGGGCAAGGACGTGGAGGAGGCCCACATGCGCAACCGTCAGCTCATAGCCAAGTGGGTACTTGAAAAGGGACAGCCGGACAACGTGATCGAGTTCGTAAAACGCGACGGCAAGACCTTTATAAAGATCAATGATTACGAGAAACTCCGCGGCCTGTTCGGTGAACTCCTCGCCGAAGTACAGCGCATAAAGAGCGAGGGTGACTACGCCGCAGGTGCCGCCCTCGTAGAGCAGTATGCAGTGAAAGTAGACCCCGAACTCCACAAGGAGGTGCTCGAACGCTACTCTCATCTCGACATCGCGCCTTACAAGGGATTCGTCAATCCCATCTACAAGCCTGTCACCGATGCCGACGGCAACATCACCGACGTGACCATCGAATATGGCGAGGACTATCTGCCACAGGTGCTCCGCTACTCCAAGGACTACCGCACTCTTCCCGCCAACCTGACAGTAAAGTAAAAATGCTCTGATAATCTCACGACTCACAATGTCGCCCGTATGCGCCGGTCTACTTCCGGCACATACGGGCGGCATTATATTTTATACAATTGGCCTGAGCCTTGCCATCACATCAGAGGCGGTTTAAAACAGCCTCTTAAAGTCATGTGGATTCAATCGTCATCGTCATCATGATGATGGTGATGATGTTTTTTATGCTTCTTATGCTTGTATTTTTTTATTACTGTCCGCTAAAGTTTTTTGAGCAGTTGAAAAATTAGGGCTGGCACCT
>CAJURI010000076.1 GCA_910588795.1 uncultured Duncaniella sp.
TTTGTGTTTTACAACATGTTATAAAAAGAGGGTGAGCCTATTTTGACACACCCTCCCTATCAACTTAGAGAAACGAGAATTTCAACTTGGTTGTTGAAAAACCGTATGGTTGTTTATGAATTTTGTTGCGTTATTTCTATTGTATATTTCGCAATGCCCCCGCTTACTTGGCGGCAGTCTCAAACTTCTCAAGACCCGAGGTAGGTGTCTGTCCGTAACCGTTGTCGCCATACTCGTCGGCATTGAGTATCTGCTGGAGGAATTCTGACGATACGGGACGGTTGTACATATATTTCTTAAATGATTTTGCTGCACGCGGGTTGCCGATGGGAAGTCGTCTTTCAAAAGCGTTGTGACGCTTCAGGAGAAGCCAGCGGTTGAACTCGCCGCACATTTCACGGGCGTATTCATCAAATATATCGTCCTCGGTTGCGGTGGCAAGTTTCCAGTCGCTTTCGGGCACACCCGGACGGGCGGCACGCTTGCGAAGATCATTAAGATATCCGGCAGCTACAGTCCCGTGTCCAAGCATCTGCTCGGCCTCGGCTGCTATCAGATATACCTCAGCCATACGCATTATGAACATGTCACCGGTTTTGATCTGAGCTTCTGAGCCCCAGAAGGCTCCGTTGTATGACCAATTGAATTTGCTGAGCGACGGGCATGCGCTTGCGCGTGTAAGACCGTTTCCTACAGCCGGTGGATTGGCGGCGGCAGAACCGTTTGCGACATTTCCGTAAGTGATATTATTGCTGCCGTAAAGATCCTCAAGGACTACAACGGCATAGCGGCATTGGGCTTTTTCAGATGCTGACAGCGGTTTGTGCACAAATACGGTGTTGAAACGGTTGTCATCAAGTGCTACAGGATAAGGCACTGCATAAGCCTTTGTCGAGCCGCATGTTGTCGGATCATTAACCTGATCTCCTGACGATGCTACGGACAGCAGGTCCTCTTTCTTTCCTGTGGTCACACCTTTGGGCCAGATCTTTGCCGGATATTGGTTGCCTCCGAATGTCGATGCGATACCGTCGCAATCGGCGAACGGATATATGATTTCTTCCGCATGTGAGGGATCTATGCCATATTTGTTACACAGGTCTGCAGTTAGCTTTTTTTGACCCTTGCTATACTTGACCCAGCCGCATTGAACCATGGAGTAGTCACCGTAGGCATACACGAAAGAGTATTCCCAGCGTCTGTCCCATTCGGGATTGAAGCAGTACATCAGATATTTTGAAGGTACAAATGTCTGGGCATTGATGCGGCCATAGAAATAATGTGTGCCTTTTTTTGTCGGATTCTGGTTGAACAGGTCGTCAAACACACCTCCGCAGGAATATGCGAACAGTTTGTTGCGGCGGGTTGTCTTGCTCCACGCTTCGCTGTCGGCACTTGCTCCGGCTGCTATAAACAATGCTTCACGGTTTGTGCGGTTGTTTGCGTCGGCCCACATGTCAGCGATATCTGTGTAGAGATGTGCGTTGTAGGATGCAGCATTGGTTATGAGATTCTCGGCTGTTCTTGCTGCAAGTCCCCAATACTGGTTCGAATCACCGTACTTTGTGAGTCCTGCTCTTTGGGCATATGCTCTTGCAAGCAGACCGAGGGCTGTCTTTTTGGTTACACGTGCGCGGTTGCCTTCGAAAGGTTCTACGCCAAGATCAGGTTCAGCTTCGGTAAGATCCTTGAAGATCTGGTCGTAGAAATCTTTCTCGCTTGTTCGTGTCGGGTACAGGTCAACGACATTTGTGAGACCTGCGGCTGACTCCATGTTGAGAGTCACAGGGCCGAAGTTTGATACAAGGAGAAAATTATAGAATGCGCGAAGCACCTTTGTCTCGGCTACGAGCACCTTTATGGCGTCTTCATTGCCGTTGGGATCCTCGATCTGTGACGCTGTGTTTATGACAGTGTTGCAATTGGCTATCATTGCATAGCATTGCTTCCACAGCTTGCTCGTGGAATTGTTGTTTGGCGCGTAATTCTCATAATTGATATCCGAGCGGTATCCGTCGCCATTGCCGCTTGTCTGCCACAGGTCTGTGCCACCCTCGGAGGATATGAGCCAGTCCGACGCTGTGTAAAGTTCGTCATTGAGGGTGGAATATGAGTATGCCTGCATGCCTTTCCAATCGTTGAACAGATTGATGTTGGCATCTCCACCGGCAGGATTATCTTCTGTCAGCTCGCATGAGGTGGTCATAAGTGCGGCCACTGTAAGCATCGGAAGTGCGAAAAATTTAATATATTTTTTCATCGTGATAATCATGAAAGTGATTAGAATGTAAGGTTAAGACCGAATACGAGTTGACGGGTGAGAGGATGATTGAAGTTGCCCATCTGCTCCGGATCGTAGCCTTTGAGAATATCATTCTTTGCGACAATAATCGGGTTTGTTACGGTTCCGTAGAGACGCAGGTTCTGGATACGGAGCATATCGCATACATTCTTTGGCATTGTGTAGCCGAGTGTGATATTCTTTACTTTGAAGAATGAGCCGTCTACCCAATAGATCGATTCGTTACCGGTGGCTTTCTGCCAGTTGCGTTCTGAATTGAGGGCCGGGAATTCGTTGGACGGGTTCTCGGGTGTCCAGTAATTGAAGTGTTCGGGGAAGCTGCCTCCATGACCGGTGTACCATCCGATAGGCTCGTAACGGAACATCTGACCGTAGCGGAACATCATGTACACACTGAGGTCAAACCATTTCCACCTGAAATTATTCTGAAGTCCGAGCTGCCAGTCGGGGGTCTCATGTCCGATTATGACTCTGTCGTTGTCATTGATCTTATATGGGTTGTTGGCGTCGTAAGTCTTGACTTCCGGATTACCATTTGCGTCATAGGTGGTCTTTTCCCACACACCTTCGCTCACGCGACGCATGTTCGGGATATTTACTTTAATTTCGCCCGGACGCGCTCCGAATACTTTTGCATCAGCCTCTTCGTTCAATTGCCATATTCCTGCAAATTCATGCTGGCGATAGGATTTGACGGGATCTCCGATATGAAGGGTGTAGTCTGTGCCGACATTAGCGATGTATTCGGTAGCATTTCTTCCCAGGGAGGTGACTTGTTCTTTATTGGTGGAGAATGTCAGGGTTGTCGACCATCCGAAATCTTTGGTGTCGAAATTATGGGATGTGATCGAGAGCTCGAAACCTTGGTTACGTGTCTCGGCTATGTTGCGGTTCATATTGTAGAGGGTAGATGCGTTGTATCCACCGTTGTTGACCGGTATTGCCTGTTGCCATATCACACCGCTGGTATTGGTGACATAGTATTCGGCAGCGAGATCGATGCGGTTGTTGAGAAGCCCGAGATCGACACCGAAGTTCCAGCTCTTTGAACGTTCCCATGTAAGATCCTTGTTGGTGATAGGATTGGGATATACGGTTATGTCGGTAAGCACATCGCCAAGGCCCATCTGTCCGGTGGTAAGGGATGACCATGAAGCGTAAGGCTTGAGGCCGGCGTCACCTGTCTCGCCATAGCCGATGCGGAGTTTGAGATTGCTCATCCAGTCGCGGGTCGATTCCATGAAGCTTTCATCGGAAATGCGCCATCCTGCCGAGAATGCAGGGAATGTTGCCCAATGACGTCCGGCAGCGAGCACGGAGTCTCCGTCGCGGCGCACAGAGGCCGAGAAAAGGTATTTGCCCATGAGAGTGTAGTTGAGACGTGCAACATAGCCCATGCGCTTGTGCATTGTATAGCCTGAACCGACTGTCGGTTTGGGATCCTTGGCTATGCCGAGGTTTGTCCAATACTGTTTGTTGGATGCAATGCTTGTAGCGTATGCACTTGTGTTGTCATATTGGCTTGAGCTCCATGTGGTCACACCTGTGACGGTGAATTCATGGATGTCGGCAAGCTTAAAATTATATGTAAGGATGTTTTCCCATGTATAACCCCAGTCAAACGAGTTCTGCTTGTCGGCTGTGACAACCTTCTGAAAATCGCTGTTGGGTGCACCCAAGGCCGCGCTGCCTGCCTTGTTATAGTAGTTCCAAGATCCGTAGCCAAGATACTTGTTGGTGTTGGAATAGTTGAAATTGCCGCTGAGACGTGACTCGAATGTCAATCCTTTCAAGGGGTTGATCCGGATGTAAGGCTGTACATAGAGACGGAGGTTGCGGGACGTGTTGCGGTAATTTTCCTTATTGTCAAGCAACAGGTTTATCTGGTCTGTGTTTTTTGTCAGAGGAAATGGTTTGAGTGAACCGTCCTCATTATAAAGTGTACCGAACGGATCGGAGCGGAGACCGTCGTTAAGATGACTGTCGGCCTGATTGCGGTCTGTGTAAGATCCCTGTACATGTACACCTCCTGTAAGCCAGTTGTTAAGTTTGGTGTTGAGCCTTACTGAAGTGGAGTACACTTTGTAATCGGAGTTTCTGTACTGTCCGGTCACGTCATTGTAGTTGAGGGAGAAATAGGCCTGTGTCTTCTCGGTGCCGCCTGACATGGACAGAGAGTAGTTCTGTGTGATGCCTGTGCGGAGGAGCTCGTCTACCCAATCGATTGTTTCTCCGCGGGCGAGTGCTTCCTTGTAGGCTGCAAGATCTGAATCGTCAGGAACTTCTTTGCCGCCATATTTGTAAGCGAGCTCACGGGTGCGGATATTCTCTTCAGGTGAGGTCATTTTAGGAACCGATGCCCAGCCGTTGATACCTACATAGGCATCGAAATTGACTTTCATCTTACCTTCCTGTCCTTTTTTTGTGGTGATTATGATCACACCGTTGGAGCCTTCCGAACCGTAGACAGCTGTCGAGGATGCGTCCTTCAGCACCTCAATGCTCTCGATGTCGTTGGGGTTGATGGTGGAGTAATCACCGGGCATGCCGTCGATAAGGAAGAGAGGTTTGCCGCTGGCGGTGATTGATCGGTTACCGCGGAGCTGTATGTTAAGTCCGGCTCCAGGCTGTCCTGATGTCTGTGAGATGTCGAGACCTGCCACACGTCCCTGCAGAGCTGCCATGGGGTTGGCGGTTGGTGTCAGTGTGATTACGTCAGATTTTACTGATGATACTGCGCCTGTGAGGTCGCGCTTCTTTACTGTGCCATAGCCTACTACCACTACATCATCGAGCACATTGTTGTCGGGCTCCATCTTCACTTCGATGGGCGACTGCCCTGTGACCGTCACGGTCTGGGTCTTGTAGCCGATGTAGGAGAACTGTAGCTGTGCCCCCTTGGGGACGCTGAGAGTGAAATTGCCGTCAAGATCGGTTGCGATTCCTGTCTTTGTGCCGACCTCTATTACCGATACGCCGAGCATCGGCTCGCCGGTCTCGTCAATGACGGTTCCTGAAATCTGTAGCTTTTGATTAACTTGCTGAACAGCAGGAGATTTTACCCCCCCCATTATATCTGCGGAGTATGCTTCCATAGAAGCTCCCCCGATGAGAGCGACGGCGAGAATGCCGCCTGCCAGAGTCTTGTCCACGCTTCCTGTGAGCATTGACAGACCTTTAGGGATTTGTTTCATGGTTAATAATTATTGATGAATATAGGAATATTTAAGGATTTTGACATTATTCTGCAAATGTAAGTACTTTTTTTCAATAATGCAAAAAAATATTAATATATGACTTACACTTGTAATTTTCCCTTGTATTTTCCTTGTAATTCATGCCAGCTCGGAGAGTTCGAGCCATCTCAGCTCCTTCTCGTCGAGCAGTTCCTTCAGTTCGCTGTATCGGGCGGCCTTGTCAGCTATGTCGGGAATATTCTCGCCGGAGTTGAACAGGGCTTCCAGCTCGTTCTTTTCGGCTGTCAGGCTGTCGATCTCGGCAGTCAGTGCCTCATACTCCTTGCGCTCCTTGAATGTCATGCGCCTGGGGCGTTCCACGCTCTCGCTGCGGCGCGATGGGGCGGCGGCCTTGGGCTGCTGTTTATTCGCGGCCTCAAGTGTCTGGGCTGCCTTAAGCTCTTTCAGGTAGTTGCGGTAATCGGTGTAGTTGCCCGGGAAATCCTTTATCACGCCGTTCCCTTCCATTACAAAGAGATGGTCCACTATCGAGTCAAGGAAGAACCGGTCATGGGATATCACTATCACGCACCCTTTGAAATTGCGGAGGTATTCCTCAAGGATCCCGAGGGTCATTATGTCGAGATCGTTGGTAGGCTCGTCGAGTATGAGGAAATTGGGCTGTGTGATGAGAACCGCGGCAAGGTTGAGGCGGCGCATCTCTCCTCCGCTGAGTGTGGAGATATATTTCTGCTGGTCGGCCGGTGAGAACAGGAAGCGTGTGAGAAACTGCATGGGGGTGTAGTGGGTGGTGCCGTTGATCACCACATCCTCCGTGATATCGGTGATGGCGTCGATCACACGTTTCCCTTCGGGGAGGTTGATACCCTCCTGCGAATAGTAGCCGAAACGCACGGTCTCCCCCACATTCCATTCCCCGGAGTCCTGGCGCACGATCCCCTGAAGCATCTTTATGAACGTGGATTTCCCCACGCCGTTCTCTCCGACTATCCCCACCTTCTCATATCGGGCGAACATGTAGGTGAAATCGTCGAGTATCACCTTGTCGCCGAAACGTTTCGACACTCCCTTGGCCTCGAAGATCTTCGACCCTATGTAGGACGACTTCACCTCGTCGGGGTCGATGTTGCGCTCGTCATAGCGCACCGATGCGCGCTCCTTGAGATCATAGAAGGCATTTATGCGGTAACGGGCCTTCCCCGCGCGTGCCTGAGGCTGCCGGCGCATCCATTCCTGCTCTTTGCGCAGGGTGTTCTTCACCTTGGCAAGCTCGCCGGTGAGGGCCTCGATGCGTTCGGCACGCCGGCGCAGGTAGCTGTCGAAGTTCCCCTCGTAGGTGAATATCTGCTTCATGTCTATCTCGATGATCTTGTTGCACACACGGTCAAGGAAATAGCGGTCATGCGTGACCATGAGCAGGGTGACGCGCTGGCGTGAGAGATAGTTCTCGAGCCATTCCACGGTCGGAATGTCGAGGTGGTTGGTAGGCTCGTCGAGTATGAGCAGGTCAGGGGCTCCGAGAAGCACCCGTGCCAGGGCCGCGCGCTTGATCTGCCCCCCTGACAGGTGGTCTACGCTCTGCCCGGCGTCATTTATGCCGAGCTGTGACAGCATCTGCCTCACGCGGTCCTCGCGGTTCCACTCCTCATGGTCGTTCTCATGTAGGGCGGGAAGCAGATTGCTCATAAGCGATGTCCCGGGCTCGAATACCGGAGTCTGGTCAAGGAAGCCTACGCGCAGGTCGTTGCGGAATGTGACAGTCCCGCTGTCGGGAGCCTCCCGGCCTGACAGAAGGCGCAGAAGGGTTGATTTGCCCGTGCCGTTCTTGGCTATGATGCCTATCTTGTCGCCTTCGTTGACCCCGAAGGTGATGGAGTCGAACAGCATGCGGTCTCCGTAACTCTTGGTCAGGTCCTCGACCTGCAGGTAAGGTTTCATGTGGCTTATCAGTGTGGGGGGAAAGCGGGTTGTCGGTTATGTTTATTTGTCCAGACAGGCGTCAAGTGCCTTGGTGATGGCGTTGCGGTCCATGTCGCGCCCTATGAACACGAGTTTGACCATGCGGTCGCCATACTCTTCATCCCAGTCCCGGAGTATGTTGGGATCCTGAGCGATCAGTTCCTTGAAATCCTCCTCGGGAGCTGTGGCAAACCATAGCCCGGCCTCCTTGAGCGACTTCTGCTTGCCTGCCGACTCGAAGAGATAGGACA
This sequence comes from uncultured Duncaniella sp., assembly GCA_910588795.1. GTDB lineage: Bacteria > Bacteroidota > Bacteroidia > Bacteroidales > Muribaculaceae > Duncaniella. The sequence continues at coordinate 7,710 of CAJURI010000076.1, forward strand.
TGTCGGTGTTGTTGGAGAAATAGCACACACCCTTGCAGCGTATCACCTCGCGGGGCCACTGCCTTGCAACGAAGTAATCAAACTTGTTGAGGTTGAATGCCGGGCGGCGGTAGTAGACGAATGTCCCTATGCCATACTCCTCGGCCTCACCCTCCCCGTGGTGGTGATGGTGGTGGCAGTGGCCGCATGTGCACCCTTCGGGATGCTCCTCATGCTCCCCGTGTTCATGGTGGTGGTGATGGTGGTCATGGTCGCAGTGGTCCTCGTCATGCTCATGCTCATGTTCATGATGGTGGTCGTGCTCATGCTCATGGTGGTGATGGTGGCGTTCCTCCTCCTCGATGTCATGGTTGTCACGGTCGATCTGCTGTACCCATGCGGCAGATGTAGCTACGTCGTCAAAGTTGAACATCCCCGTGTTTATTATGCGGGTTATGTCCACATCGGCGTAATCGCATTCGATTATCTCGGCCTTTGGCTGGATGGCGCGCACTATGGCGCGTATGCGTGAAAGATCCGCAGGAGAGACCTCCGACACCTTGTTGAGAAGTATTATATTGCAGAATTCTATCTGCTGTATGATGAGGTTCTCTATGTCCTCCTCGTCAAGATTGTCCTTTTTAAGTGACTCCCCGCAGCCGAACTCGTCCTGAAGCCTCAATGCGTCCACCACGGTCACTATGCAGTCGAGTTTCGGAGTGCCGAACGCCGTTGCCTGCGCCCCGAGCTGAGGTATGGTGCATATGGTCTGGGCTATGGGGGCCGGTTCGCATATGCCGCTCGCTTCGATCACTATGTAGTCGAAACGGTTCATGGCCATGATCTCCTCGATCTGTTTTATGAGGTCCATCTTGAGCGTGCAGCATATGCACCCGTTGGAGAGTGCCACAAGGCTGTCGTCCTTGCTGTCCACCACGCCGCCGCGCTCTATGAGGCTGGCATCGATGTTCACTTCGCCTATGTCGTTCACTATGACGGCAAACTTTATGCCGCGCTCATTGGAGAGTATATGGTTGACAAGTGTGGTTTTGCCGCTGCCGAGATATCCGGTGAGAAGCAGTATGGGTGTTGTCTTTTTCATCGTATTCAATATATTCAATATATGTAGATATATGTCATTATACACATTTCATTGACCGCATCGACGGGGTGGATCACCATTCTATCCTCACTGCGGCACCGTCCATATCGGCCGGGATTGGGGGATTGAGCTTTGTGAGCCGTATCATACCCCCTTTTATAAGAGGAAAACGCTCGGTCAGAGCATTGTGCAGACGCCATGCCACATGTTCGAGCAGCTGTGACGGTTCATCCATCACACGGCGTGCCACATCCACCACTTCGGCATAGTTGAGTGTGCCGGCGAGGTCATCGTCAGTCAACCCTTTTTCCATCGGGTATTCGAGATGAATGGTAAGCTCGAATGTGTTGCCGTTCACCCGCTCCTCTTCATATACTCCGTGACGGGCGAAGAGGCGTAGCCCGTTGATCTCTACCGTACCTTTCATCGGCTGTAGTCTTTTTATGGAGGTCATCCCCATGTGAGATTCGATCCGCGTTTTGACCTCCCTCTCATGCGATAGTACAGTGTGTACAGAGGATGGTATGACATGAACCATAGGAATGTGAGCAGTATAGGGCGCGAGCCGAGCGAAACCGACACCTTGCGCCATGCCGCCATCAGGATGATGCATACCGCAAGTGTTATGACGCATGCCACCGTCATGGGCAGGTAGGACGGCAGCCCTGCGATGCTCAGTGACACGGCGGTGCACAGAAGTGTCCACCATGCCCACGAACAGGTGCTGAAGAACAGCCTTGCGTGTCCGCGCAGACGCGGAGCAGTGAAGTCGCGCCGTATCTTTTCCGACCGGTACAGCGGCCCGGGAGCATTCTGCATGTGGAGGAGCATAGAGTCGTCCGAAAGCTCTACGGCAGTGTTGTTGCCGCGCACAACCTCGCTCACGAACACATCGTCGTCACCGTATTTGAGGTCGAGCGAACGGGAGAAACCCTTGTTGCGGAAGAACATCTCCCTCCGGTAGGCTATATTGCATCCGTCTCCTCGGTAGGGACGTCCGGCTATGGCCCATGAGAGCCATTCCACGGAACTCCTCACACGGTCAAAGGCATGCAGACGCTTCCATGACTCCGTGGCCCCGTCGGTGGCAGTCACAGCTGCGTAGCCCAGCACAATATCGGTCGAGGGGCTGAAATGTCCCGCCATACACTTGAGCCAATGTCTGGAGGGCACCTGGCAATTACCTGTGGTATGGACAAGTACATTGTATTTGGCGGCTTTGATGCCTAGAGTCACAGCAAGTTTCTTACGGGAGAGCGAGCGTGATTCCTGCGGGGTGAATGTCATGTACAGGTTATAGTACTTCTGTTCAAGCCGCGCTATCACATCCTTGGTGGAGCTTATGGCCCCGTCGTTGACCACTATTACCTCGAACGGTGCAGGATAGTCCTGCTCAAGTATCTGAGGCAGCAATATCTCGAGATTGGAGGCATCGTCCTCTGAGTAGACTATCACCGACACCGGCGGATAGTCACGGCTGTCAGCCGTCGCATTGCCGCTCTCGGCTTCTTCCCTGCTCTGCATGCTGTCGGCGGCGACCTTGCGGCTCACCGATGACACGTAGCGGCGGAACCCGAACAGCAGGTAAAGTGCCGACACCACAAGAACCGACAGCAGTGTTATTATGACAGGTGTAATATATATTTCAAACATCTCGAAACAACATAATAAAATCCGGTGCAAAATTACAAAGAATTATTCAATGCGCCGCGAAAAAAGTTCTACAATAACACCGCAATGACAGTATAAGAGATCGTTTTTAACAACCTATATATGACAATGCGGAGCCGGTCATCACGATCAGCTCCGCACTCTTTGTAATCTATTATTTAGTAGATGACAAAATTTAAATTTATGCTGTTAAACGTTTAATTTTCAAGTG
>CAJURI010000077.1 GCA_910588795.1 uncultured Duncaniella sp.
TGTCCTGCGAAGGCACGGTGATAGGCGCGCCGTTGGCGGGGTTGAGGATGTTGTGCGATCCGAGCATGAGGAGCTGGGCCTCAAGCACGGCCTCGTTGCCGAGAGGAAGGTGCACGGCCATCTGGTCACCGTCGAAGTCAGCGTTGAACGCGGTACATGCGAGCGGGTGGAGCTGTATGGCCTTGCCCTCGATCATCTTGGGCTGGAATGCCTGGATACCGAGACGGTGAAGTGTCGGGGCACGGTTGAGGAGCACCGGGTGGCCCTTCATCACGTATTCAAGGATGTCCCATACAACGGGCTCCTTGCGGTCAACGATCTTCTTGGCACTCTTTACAGTCTTCACTATTCCGCGCTCTATGAGCTTGCGTATAACGAACGGCTTGTAAAGCTCGGCCGCCATATACTTAGGTATGCCGCACTCGTGCATCTTGAGCTCCGGACCGACGACGATCACCGAACGGGCCGAGTAGTCGACACGCTTTCCGAGAAGGTTCTGACGGAAGCGGCCCTGCTTGCCCTTGAGCGAGTCGGAGAGCGACTTCAGGGGTCGGTTGGCTTCGGTCTTGACAGCCGACGACTTGCGTGAGTTGTCGAGCAGAGAGTCCACAGCCTCCTGAAGCATGCGCTTCTCGTTACGGAGGATCACTTCAGGAGCCTTGATCTCGATGAGACGCTTCAGACGGTTGTTACGTATGATCACACGACGGTAAAGGTCGTTAAGGTCGGATGTGGCGAAACGTCCGCCGTCCAGGGGCACGAGAGGGCGAAGCTCGGGGGGGATCACAGGCACAGCCTGGAGTATCATCCACTCGGGTTTGTTGCGGTCGCGCGAGGCGCGGAACGATTCCACTACCTGCAGACGCTTGAGGGCTTCAGTCTTACGCTGCTGCGAACCCTCGGCGTTGGCCTGGTCACGCAGAGCATAGGATAGATCGTCGAGGTCAAGCTCCTTGAGGAGATCGTAGATGGCCTCGGCACCCATCTTGGCGACAAACTTGTCGGGGTTGCCGTCCTCGAGCATCTGATTCTCGCGGGGGAGATGGTCTATGATGTCGAAGTACTCTTCCTCGGTGAGGAGGTCGAGCTTGGCCACCGGCTTCTCGGGATTGAGCTCGGCTGCCGCTCCGGGATTGATCACGACGTAGCGTTCGTAATAGATCACTGCGTCGAGCTTCTTGGAGGGGAGACCTAACAGGTAGCCTATCTTGTTGGGGAGTGAACGGAAGTACCAGATATGGGCCACGGGCACAACGAGCTTGATGTGACCCATACGCTCGCGGCGCACTTTCTTCTCGGTGACCTCTACCTTACAACGGTCACAAGTGATACCCTTGTAACGGATGCGCTTGTACTTTCCGCAATGGCACTCGTAGTCCTTGACAGGACCGAAGATCGCCTCGCAGAACAGACCGTCGCGCTCGGGCTTGTAGGTGCGGTAGTTGATGGTCTCGGGTTTCAGCACTTCGCCGCTTGACTGCTCGAGAATCTCCTCGGGGGATGCGAGTCCGATGGAGATCTTCGAGAATCCGGTTTTCTGTTTATTGTCTTTTCTAAAAGCCATATATAATATTATGGATATCGATTATCAAAAAGTGTGTTACTGCTCAAGCTTGATGCTGAGACCGAGGCCGCGGAGCTCGTGGAGGAGCACATTGAGCGACTCGGGGATGCCGGCGGCGGGCATAGGCTCGCCCTTGACGATCGCCTCGTAGGTCTTGGAACGTCCGGTGACATCATCACTCTTGACAGTGATGATCTCCTGGAGCACGTGTGACGCGCCGAATGCCTCGAGCGCCCATACCTCCATCTCTCCGAAACGCTGTCCGCCGAACTGGGCTTTACCGCCGAGAGGCTGCTGGGTGATGAGCGAGTACGGACCGATGGAACGTGCGTGCATCTTGTCCTCGACCATGTGGCCGAGCTTAAGCATGTAGATCACACCTACTGTAGCCGGCTGGTCGAAACGTTCGCCGGTGCCGCCATCGTAGAGATATGTCTTGCCGTAGCGCGGAAGCCCAGCCTTGTCGGTCCACTCGTTGAGGTTCTCGAGGGTGGCTCCGTCGAAGATCGGGGTTGCAAACTTCTCGCCGAGCTCACGGCCGGCCCATCCGAGCACAGTCTCGAATATCTGTCCGAGGTTCATACGCGAAGGCACACCCAGAGGGTTGAGCACGATATCCACGGGGGTACCGTCGGCGAGGAAAGGCATATCCTCCTGACGCACGATGCGTGACACGATACCCTTGTTGCCGTGACGTCCTGCCATCTTGTCGCCCACACTGATCTTACGTTTCTTTGCCACGTAGACCTTGGCGAGCTTCATGATTCCCGATGGCAGATCATCGCCTATGGATATGTCATATTTCTTGCGGCGGTGTGAAGCCTCTATCTCCTTGCTCTTGCGCAGATAGTTGACTATGGTTGCGCGTATGAGGTCATTCTTATGAGCGTCGGCGGTCCACTTCGACAGGTTGATGGTGTCGTAGTCGATCTCCTTGAGAGTGCCGGCGGCAAACTTGGCTCCCTTGGGTATGATGTCGCTGCCGAGGAAATCCTTGACGCCCTGCGAGGTCTTGCCTTCGGTGAGTGTCATAAGTTTCTTGACAAGGATATCCTTGAGGTTGTTCTGACGCTCTTCGTACTCCTCGTCGAGTTTGGGGAGCACTGCGCTCGATGCCTTCTTGGTCTTCTTTTTCTCGGCTTTCTGATACAGGTGTGTGCCTATCACAACGCCCTTGAGCGACGGGGATGCCTTGAGCGAAGCGTCCTTGACATCGCCGGCCTTGTCGCCGAAGATGGCGCGGAGCAGCTTCTCCTCGGGGGTGGGATCGCTCTCTCCCTTAGGCGTGATCTTGCCGATCATTATGTCGCCGGGGATGATGTGTGCGCCCACACGCACGATGCCGCGCTCGTCGAGGTCCTTGGTAGCGTCCTCGCTGACGTTGGGTATATCGGAGGTAAGCTCCTCCATTCCGCGCTTGGTCTCGCGTACTTCGAGGGTGAAGTCGTCGACATGGACTGATGTGAGTATGTCCTCCTTGACCACACGCTCGTTGAGCACGATGGCGTCCTCATAGTTGTAACCCTTCCAGGGCATGAACGCCACTTTGAGGTTACGTCCAAGAGCGAGCTCGCCGTTCTCGGTGGAGTAGCCCTCGGTGAGTATGTCACCCTTCTGCACGCGCTGTCCCTTGTTGCATATGGGGCGAAGGTCGATAGTGGTGCTCTGGTTGGTCTTGCGGAACTTGGGCAGGTGGTATTCCTTGACGCTGTCCTCGAATGCCACGAACTCTTCCTCTTCGGTGCGGTCATAGCGTATGCGGATGACAGTGGCGTCGACGAACTCGATGACACCGGCCCCCTCGGCCATGATCTGTGTGCGGGAGTCGCGTATGAGCTGGCCCTCTATGCCTGTGCCGACAATCGGGCTCTCGCTGCGCATGAGGGGCACCGCCTGACGCATCATGTTGGAGCCCATGAGGGCACGGTTGGCGTCGTCATGCTCGAGGAACGGGATGAGCGATGCGGCAATCGATGCTATCTGAGCGGGCGACACGTCCATGAGCTCCACCTGATCGGGTGAAACGATAGGGAAATCGGCGTCCATACGTGCCTTCACGCGGTCGTTGACGAAGTGGCCCTCGTCATCAACAGGAGCATTGCCCTGAGCGATGATCTTGCCCTCCTCAACCTCGGCAGTCATGTACACGACATCGTCGTTGTTGAGGTCGACCTTTCCGTCCTTCACCTCGCGGTAGGGGGTCTCTATGAAGCCGAGGTCATTGATCTTGGCATAGACACAGAGCGAGGAGATAAGACCGATGTTAGGTCCTTCAGGTGTCTCGATAGGACAGAGACGTCCGTAGTGGGTATAGTGCACGTCACGCACCTCGAATCCGGCACGCTCACGCGACAGACCGCCGGGGCCGAGTGCCGACAGACGACGCTTGTGGGTAATCTCGGCCAGAGGATTGGTCTGGTCCATGAACTGCGACAGCGCGTTGGTGCCGAAGAACGAGTTGATGACGCTCGATATTGTCTTGGCGTTGATGAGGTCGATGGGGGTGAACACCTCGTTGTCGCGCACATTCATGCGCTCGCGGATGGTGCGTGACATACGTGCCAGACCCACGCCGAACTGGTTGTAAAGCTGCTCGCCTACGGTGCGCACACGACGGTTGCTCAGGTGGTCGATATCGTCGACATCAGTCTTGGAGTTGATAAGCTCTATGAGATACTTGATGATGGCGATTATGTCCTCCTTGGTGAGCACCTTCACATCCATGGATGTGGTGAGCCCGAGTTTCTTGTTGATGCGGTAGCGGCCCACCTCGCCGAGATCGTAACGCTTTTCGGAGAAGAACAGGTTGGTGATCACCTCGCGCGCGCTCGCATCGTCCGGCGGCTCGGCGTTGCGCAGCTGCCTGTAGATGTACTGGATAGCCTCCTTCTCTGAGTTGGTGGCATCCTTCTGGAGAGTGTTGAATATTATCTTGTAGTCAGCGGTATTGGCATCTTCCTTGTGCAGGAGGATTGTCTGCACCCCTGAGTTGAGGATGTTTTCGATATCGTCCTCCTCTATGACGCTTTCACGGTCGAGTATCACCTCGTTGCGCTCTATTGAGGCTACCTCACCGGTGTCCTCGTCGACGAAGTCCTCGGCCCATGTCTTGAGGACACGTGCGGCGAGTTTGCGTCCGACAGCCTTCTTGAGGTTGGTCTTGTTGACCTTCACCTCCTCGGCAAGCCCGAAGATCTCGATGATGTCCTTGTCGCTCTCAAGGCCTATGGCACGGAGCAGGGTGGTCACAGGGAGTTTTTTCTTACGGTCGATGTAAGCATACATCACGTTGTTGATGTCAGTGGCAAACTCTATCCAGCTGCCGCGGAACGGTATGATACGCGCGCTGTAGAGCTTGGTGCCGTTGGCATGGGTGCTCTGTCCGAAGAACACGCCAGGCGAACGGTGGAGCTGCGACACCACGACACGCTCGGCACCGTTGATCACGAAGGTGCCTTTGTCGGTCATATAGGGGATAGCTCCGAGATACACGTCCTGGATCACAGTGGCAAAGTCCTCGTGGTCAGGATCGGTGCAGTAGAGCTTCAGCTTTGCCTTGAGGGGCACGCTGTAGGTGAGACCTCGCTCCAGGCACTCGTCGATAGTGTAGCGGGGGGGATCAATGTAATAGTCGAGGAACTCGAGCACAAAGTTGTTGCGGGTGTCAGCGATGGGGAAGTTCTCGGCAAACACATTGTAGAGGCCCTCGTTGTTACGCTTCTCCGGCGGAGTGTCGAGCTGAAGGAAATCCTGGAAGGACTTCAGCTGCACCTCGAGGAAGTCGGGGTAAGGGAGGGGATTTTTGACCGTCGCAAAATTTACGCGCGGCTTGATGGCTTTGGTGTCTGACATCTAAAAATTATCTGTTTAACTATATTTAACTACCAGATTAAACCTAATTTGCAATGATTCAGCGGTTATACCCGTTCTGAGGCTTGTAAAGTGGAGAGCAAGGCTTAACTTTTATTTATAAATATAATTATTTATGATTTTTTAATCAAAGGAGGAGTGTCTTAACGCAAACAGGTTAAGAGACACCCGGAGGTGAATCTTAACCCTGATAGTTGCGATGTCACGCGCTATGCGGCTACACGAGCCACCGTGCGCGACTTATTTTCGGATGGTGATAGCTTATTTGAGCTCAACCTCGGCACCAGCCTCTTCGAGCTGCTTCTTGAGGCCCTCGGCATCAGCCTTGGCAACGCCTTCCTTGATAACAGAGGGTGCGCCGTCAACCATCTCCTTAGCCTCCTTAAGGCCAAGACCTGTGAGTTCCTTAACGAGCTTCACAACAGCGAGCTTGCTTGCGCCGGCTGCCTTGAGCACTACGTCAAATGAGGTCTTCTCCTCGGCAGCGGGAGCACCTGCTGCGGGACCAGCTGCTACTGCTACAGCTGCAGCTGCGGGTTCGATGCCGTATTCGTCCTTGAGGATCTGAGCGAGTTCGTTGACTTCCTTAACGGTGAGATTAACGAGTTGTTCTGCAAAAGCTTTGAGATCTGCCATGATTGTATTGGTGTTTTGTTGTTTTTGTTTTGTGTTGAAAGGTGTGATGTGGGGTGGTTGAGACTATGCCTCCTTCTTTGAGAGGGTCTCGAGTATGCCATGAAGCTTGTTTGCGCCGGACTGGAGACCGGAAACAACATTCTTGGCGGGTGACTGGAGAAGAGCGATGACATCGGCGATGAGCTCGTTCTTGCTCTTGATAGCCTCAAGCGTGCTAAGCTGATCGGCACCTACGTAAACTGTCTCCTCGACATAAGCGGCCTTGAAAGCGGGGAGCTTGGCGTCCTTGTCCTTCTTGAGGATCTCCTTGATGAGCTTGGCGGGCGCATTGCCGACATTGCTGAGCATCAGAGAGGTGGATCCGTGGAGGGCACCGTAAAGCTCGGAGTAGTCAGCCTCGAGGCTCTCGAGAGCCTTGTGGAGAAGGCTGTTCTTGACTACCATGAGCTTCACCTCGGCCTTGTTGCAGGCACGGCGAAGTGCTGTGGTCTTCTCTGCGTCAAGGCCTGCGGTCTCAACGAGATAGAAACAGCTGTACTCCTCGATAGTCTTGGCTATGTTCTGGATAGCTATGATTTTATCTTCCTTTTTCATTTTGTTCAGTCAGCTTTAGATGGATTACTCATCAATCGACTTGGGGTCGATCTTGATGCCCGGACTCATGGTGCTTGAAAGATAAATGCTCTTGATGTAGGTACCCTTGGCGGTAGCGGGCTTGAGCTTGATGAGGGTATTGATGAACTCGCGGACATTCTCGCGCGCAGCCTGAGGGTCAAACGACACCTTGCCTACGGAAGAGTGAACGATACCGTTCTTGTCAACCTTGAAGTCGATCTTACCTTTCTTGACCTCCTCCACAGCCTTGGCCACGTCGACGGTCACAGTGCCGCTCTTGGGGTTAGGCATCAGGCCGCGGGGACCGAGGATACGGCCGAGGGCACCGATCTTACCCATGATAGCGGGCTGGGTGATGATGACATCAATGTCGGTCCATCCGCCCTTGATCTTGTCAATATACTCATCAAGGCCTACGTAGTCAGCACCGGCAGCCTTGGCGGCAGCCTCGGCGTCAGAGTTGCAGAGCACGAGAACGCGCACCTGCTTGCCTGTTCCGTTGGGGAGTGTGACAACGCCACGCACCATCTGGTTGGCCTTGCGGGGGTCTACGCCGAGGCGGACGTCAACGTCCAGCGAGGCGTCAAACTTGGTGAAGGTGATCTCCTTTACGAGGTCTACAGCTTCTGCAAGCGTGTAGAACTTCCCTGCATCAACCTTCTCCTGGGCAATCTTTTGATTTTTGGTCAGTTTACTCATGTCAATTGAAGATTAAATGTTTTCGGGAAATGTTCCTTTCACAGTTATACCCATGCTTCTGGCAGTACCGGCAACCATACGCATTGCCGATGCAACGTTGAAACAGTTCAAATCAGGCATCTTGTCCTCAGCAATTGTCTTTACCTGATCCCAGGTGATCTCCGCAACCTTGTTACGGTTGGGCTGAGCGGAACCGCTCTTGATCTTGGAAACCTCAAGGAGCTGAACGGCAACAGGAGGAGTCTTGACTATGAAGTCAAAGCTCTTGTCGGTGTAATAAGTGATTACTACAGGGAGCACCTTGCCGGCCTTGTCCTGAGTGCGGGCATTGAATTGCTTGCAAAACTCCATGATGTTGATACCCTTTGAACCGAGGGCCGGACCAACTGGAGGAGAGGGGTTTGCTGCGCCTCCCTTGATTTGCAATTTGATCTGTCCAGCAATTTCTTTAGCCATGATAAATCTAAATTTTTTGTTAATGATTCGGTTAAAACGATGCCATCTCTAACAGAGATCCGCATGGACGCTGCGTAACCAATGTCCTGCCTCTTTCTATTGTCGTGACATCTCCCGTGGCACCGGGCATCTCTCACACACTCATCCTCTCCCTTGTCACTTTCGTGCCACGGAAGGGGTTGATATACCGAGCATGTTGCCGAGATCTGCGACCGGCAGCCGCGCGACAATTATTCACGCACCACTTGCGAGTTCTCGAGTTCGAGCGGAGTCTTGCGCCCGAAGATCTTGACCATCACCTTGAGTTTCTTCTTCTCACGATTGACTTCCTCGATGATTCCGTCAAATCCTGAGAACGGACCTGAAGTCACCTTGACAGCCTCGCCTACCATATAGTCATTTCCTTCAGCCACAGCGTCGAGCATCTCGTCGGCTGCACCGAGCATGCGGCGCACCTCTGATTCGCGCAACGATTCGGGCGCAGCATCCTTGCCACGTCCGCGCAGGAAGTCAATGACATTAGTGGTATTGCGGAGCTCGTAAAGGACTTCCCCGGTAAGAATACACTCGACAAACACGTAGCCGGAGTAGAGATTCTTCTCCTTGACCACTTTCTTGCCGTTCTTCACCGACATAACCTTCTCGGTAGGTATCAGCACCTGAAAGACGTAGTCGCCAAGACCGGTGTTGCGGATAGCTCCGTCAAGCACCTCTTTAACCTTAGCTTCTTTACCTGAGATGGCGCGAAGCACATACCAAGCTTTCTTCAATTCTTCAGCCATTGCCGTGATTAACCAGATAGGGGTTACTGTCCGAGTGAGTAGATAAAGTGCATGATGGTGTCGACCACCTGATCCATAACGAAGATGATCGCTGCTATAATAATGGAAGCGATAAGCACGATCACCGCGCTCTTGATCAGCTGGGTCTTAGAAGGCCAAGAAGTCTTATACCGGAGCTCGGTATATGACTCCTCGATATCCGTAAGCAGTTTTAGTTTACTCATTTGCGTCTGTTTTTAGCACGGGAAGAGAGGCTCGAACTCCCGACACCTGGTTTTGGAGACCAGTGCTCTA
>CAJURI010000078.1 GCA_910588795.1 uncultured Duncaniella sp.
TCTGCCGTTCAAGAAGTTGGACTCACTATTTTATGGTTTAGCGGACAGTAATAGTTTTTTATAGACCGGCCGATATTTGCTACGGTTCTGGCAATATTGATGGTGCTTGTGGGGCTTATTACAGTCAAGTCCCTTCCAATAGCACAGTATCCTGACATCACCCCTCCGACGGTAATGGTGAGGGCTTCATATCCCGGAGCTGATGCCGAGACTGTGGCCAAGGTGATAGGTGAACCTATCGAACAACAGATCAACGGCGTTGAAGGGATCATGTACATGAGCTCCAATTCCGGTGCAGGCTCGTATGATCTTACTGTGACTTTTGAGAATGGTACAGATCTTGATGAGGCAGCTGTGAAGGTTCAGAACCGCATATCACTTGCCGAGGCTACACTCCCGGCTGCAGTAAAGGAACAGGGGATATCAGTTATGTCCGAATCCTCCAATATCATACTCTTTATCGCTCTTGAGGGGGATAAGGACCATGACTACTCGGCACTCTATCTCACTAACTATGCTCAGCTTAACATCATCGATGAAATATCTCGCATAGATGGTGTCGGAGGGGCCGGTGCTTTTGGCGGCGGCGAGTACAGTATGCGTGTATGGCTCGATCCTGACAAAATGCAGGTGCGCGGGCTGACACCCGCGGATGTTATGCAGATGATCAGATCCCAGAATCTCGAAGTATCTGCCGGTAGTGTCGGCACACCTCCAGCCTCGGAGAATGTGGATTTTGAATTCACTCTTACCGCTCAAGGCCAGTTGTCGACAGCCAAGGAGTTTTCCAATATCATACTTAGGGCTGAACCGGACGGTTCATTGCTTCATCTTAAGGATATAGCAAAAGTTGAGCTGGGCAGCAATTCTTATTCGGACATTTCCCATGTGTCGGGCAAATCGGCCGGGCTTATCGGTGTGCAGCAGCTGCCAGGAGCTAATGCTCTCGAAGTGGCCGGAAAAGTCAAGGAAAAGCTTGATGAACTGTCGCAATATTTCCCCGATGGAGTGCACTATCGTGTGATAATGGATACGACAACATTTGTAACAGCTTCCATTGACGAAGTGCTTGTGACATTTGTGGAAACGACCCTTATTGTCATGATAGTTATTCTGCTGTTCCTTCAGAGCTGGAGTGCTGTCATAATCCCCATGATAGCAATTCCGGTTTCGCTTATAGCCACATTCGCTGTGATGAAAATCATGGGATTCTCGTTGAATACATTGACTCTTTTCGGGCTTGTGCTTGCGATAGCAATAGTGGTGGATGACGCCATTGTGGTTGTGGAGGATTGTGCCAGACTTGTACAGGAAGGCAAGCTCACTCCACGGCAGAGCGCGGAGAAGGCTATGGAAGAGCTTCAAGGTCCTGTTATTGGAGAAGTGCTTGTGCTTCTTTCGGTTTTTGTGCCTACGGCATTCATCAGCGGTATCACGGGAGAACTTTACAAGCAATTCGCTCTGACGATTGCTGTATCAGTGGCGTTCTCAGGATTTAATGCGTTGACATTTACGCCGGCCATGTGCGCGTTGTTTCTTCGAAAGAAAGAGAATTCCGGAACTGGCTTCTTCCTGTACAGGTGGTTCAACAAAGGTTATGCCTGGTCTCTTGCAAAATATGTGAAATGGGTAGGCTCACTTCTCAAGCGTCCTGTCGTGGCTATTTCGCTTTACTTTGTCATATGTGCCGTGGCCTTTTGGGGATTCATCAAGTGGCCCTCAAGTTATATACCGGAAGAGGATCAGGGTTATTTCATGACATCTATCCAATTGCCTACAGGTGCTTCCCTTGACAGGACTGACAAAGTTGTATCCCAGCTCTCCGACAGTATCCTGAATATTCCGGAGGTGGAGAATGTGATCGCTATTTCAGGAGAGTCCATGATGGGTGGAAGCACAGGAGGAAATACCGGCTCTCTGTTTGTGGTGCTTAAGCCATGGAAAGAACGAAAGGGGAGAGGCCAGAGTGTCAATGATGTCATAGACAAGGTGAATCTCATCGCCTCCACGTTTCAGGAACCGATAGTCTTTTCTATCAATCCGCCAGCCATTCCCGGACTCGGAATGACCTCAGGCATGCAGATGCAGATTCTTGATATAAACAACCGTGGGGCTGACGCTTTGGCTGATGCTATACGTGATATGCAGGAGAAAGGTGCCGGAGATCCGAGGTTTGCACAGCTCACATCACAGTTCCAAGGATCCGTGCCTCAGTACACAATAAAGGTTGATCGTGATCGGGCCAAGATGCTTAGTCTTACACTTGAGGACATTTACAGTACACTGTCGGCGTTCATGGGAGGATCGTATGTGAACGATTTTGTAAAATTCGGCCGTACCTATCAGGTTACTGTCAGTGCGCGAGAGGACGCCCGCGGATATATTGATGACATTCCTCGCCTGTCGGTGCGCAACAGTCTTGGTGAGATGGTGCCTTTCTCATCGTTTGCTACTGTCGAGCCGTCGCAGGGTCAGGCCTCTGTGAGCCGTTACAATATGTACACTACAGCATCAATAACAGGCACTCCGGCCCACAATGTATCTACTGCTGATTGCATAGCTGGCATGGAGCAGTTGCTGAAGGATGCGGTGGGGAATGATTTTGCCTATGCCTGGACAGGAGAGGCCTATCAGGAGACACAGTCCGGGACAACGATTACGATGATTCTGCTGTTTGCTGTCATTATAACTCTGCTCGTTCTGGCCGCCCAGTACGAAAGCTGGACTGATCCATTGGCTGTGATAATATCAATGCCTACCGCCATTCTCGGAACAGTGATAGGTTGTATAGTCATGTCACAGTCCATATCGATATACACCCAGATAGGCATAATATTGCTGTTAGGTTTGTCGGCAAAGAATGCCATCCTCATAGTGGAGTATGCGATTGACTACCGTAAGACAGGCATAAGCATACGCCAGGCGGCATCCGATGCAGGCCGCATACGTTTCCGTCCCATCATGATGACAGCTTTGGCATTCGTGTTCGGCGTCATGCCCATGATTTTCGCGACAGGGGCAGGTGCAGCCTCCAGGATAGCTCTCGGCACGGCAGTTGTTTTCGGTATGGCTATAAATGCAATTGTCGGCACTCTTTTCGTGCCTGGGTTCTGGGAGCTGCTTCAGTCGTTCAAGGAAAAGTATCTCAGCCGGTTGTTCGTGTCATCTACTAAACTCCCCTCCGGAGACAAGTCAGAGATGTCATCTGGGAGTGATGATGGTTCCATCTGATATTATTTCTTCATCCATTTATATCTTTCTGACGGATCCATCTTCTCTATGGCATAACGTAGTGATGTGCGTGACATATGTCTGTGGTGAGAGGCAAGAAATGTCCGCAGGAGCTCTATGTCACGTTTCCCGATTTCACGCAGCATCCAGCCGACTGCTTTATGGATCAGATCGTGGGGATGGTTCAGGAGTTTGATGGCAATCCTCAAAGTGTCATCGAACTGATATGCACGAATAAGCGTGAAGGTGGAAACGATGGCTATGCGTTGTTCCCAGAGATTGTCGCTGTCGGCAAGTCGGTCGAGCAGGTTGCGGTCAGGCATGTTCCCGTCGGGAAGTGGCCATAGAAGCCATGTGCCGAGTATGTATTCGCATGACAGATCGACCAGGTCCCAGTTATTGGCCTGACGGGCATGTCGAAGAAAGAAATCGGCTATTTCTTTTCTCCTTTCAGCTTTGGCCGTAGGAGGCTCTTTGCGCTTAGGCACGGCTGCCTTCATCTCTTCAACGAGCAGGAGCAGACCGCATAGGCGTGCTTCATGCCAGGGACTGTAAAGTAGCCTTTCGATTTCTGTAAATGGCACGTCAAGCCTTGATTCCTTTACAACGAGTCTGGTCTGCGGGACTTTAAGTCCGAGAAACAGATCACCTTCTCCGTATTCACCTTTCCCTGTCTTGAAGAACCGTGAAAGTATGAGCCGTTGTTTCTCATTTCTCATTGAGCCCAGAGTGTCAAGAATATCACCTGCCGTTGTCATTTTATTGCCGTTTGTATTTAAATTATTGGCAAAGTTAAGTATATTTGCATGATTACAATATATAACTGATGAAAAGATACATTATTATAACGGTTTTATTATTCACGGCAATTCCAACTATATTGTGTGAACGGCGTATTGACGACCGCGACAGATATCCGGGGCACAGGACTGAACATTATTGGCATTATCATTGTCCATCTTATTTTGTAAGTCGCAACGGAGTATTCTTTGATGGAAAGTCGATAAAAGGGGCCGATCCAAAAAGTTTCAGGATTCTTGATGATGGTTATGCCATGGATAAGTGGCATATCTACTATTTCGGGGAAATTTTGTCAGATGCTGCTCAGTCATTCAAGGTTCTGGGTTACGGTTATGCCAAGGACAATTGGAGCATATTTTATGATGGGTGTAGGATCGAGGGTGCATCGGTAGGAAATTTTAGTGTCCTGTCCGACTGGTATGCCAAGGACAACTGGAATGTCTACTTTGACGGCAAAAAGATTGATGAGGCTTCTCCCGGTACATTTATGGTGCTCAGGGATGGATATGCCAAAGATCGATGGACAGTTTATTATGACGGCATGAAAGTTGAAGAAGCCTCTGCCGGGTCATTCAATTGCCTTAAAGATGGATATGCGGAGGACAATTGGAATACATTTTACAAAGGCAGAAAGCTTGACTGATTTGACATATTGTAACTGAGATTGTGTCGTGAATGAAAATAATTGACCCTGTTGACACCATTCTCGGAAATAATTCGTACATTTGCAGTGGTAGCAGGACGGTCGTGTCGCTTGCCGAGTGGATATCGTATCCTGAGCGGCAAGAGGAAAGTCCGGGCAACACAGAGCACCATACTCTTTAACTGGGAGCTGTCGGTGACGGCAGAGTAACGTGACAGAGAATGACAGCCTTCGTGCCGTTCAGGCATCGGAGGTGATGGTGAAAAGGCGGGGTAAGAGCCCACCGGATGTTATGGCGACATAGCATGCCGCACGTCTTATGGGTTGCAAGGCCATGTATACCGGCAAGCGGAATCTCGTTCATGGGATCCGCAATGGGTTGCTCGCCCATCGCCGGGGGGTAGGCTGCTCGAGTGCCGAAGCGAAGCCAGGCACCAATTAGATAAATGACTGCGACCGCCGCGGTAACCTGTAAGCGAAACGCTTGACGAGAAGTCCCGCGACGACATAACCCGGCTTATAGTCCTGCTACCTTTTATTTCTTTTAATACAATTTATGCACATACAATGGAGGTTACCGACATGCTGATATTCCTCGGCTCTTGAACTTTTGCACGATATGCAGGGTTATTCCTTAGAATCAATATTTGTTATTTATTATGAGTTTTCTTTGGTATATTATCATCGGTATTCTCTCGGGCTTTGTGGCCGGGAAACTTATGCGTGGCGGTGGCTTCGGCATTATCGTCAATCTTATTGTGGGAATCATAGGCGGCGTGCTTGGCGGATGGCTATTCGGCCTCCTTGGCATCACCACAAGCAGCATAATAGGCAGCCTAATCACCTCGGTGGTAGGTGCCATAGTCTTGCTGTGGATAACAGGGCTTATCAGCCGTTCGGTCAACCGCTGATCCGTATTCTCTTGCCATGCCGATACTACTGCTCTCCGCATTGCCTGTTTGTCACATCCATGCGGAGGCTAATTTTTTTCAAAAAAAATCGCAAATCTCTTGCGTGATTAAAAAAAAGTATCTACCTTTGCAGTGTCAAAAACGAAAAGGGGTTAGAACCTGATCGATGAGACTAAAAGTTTTAAATTGCCTTGTGGTGTAATGGTAGCACGTCGGATTCTGGTTCCGCCTGTGAGAGTTCGAATCTTTCCAAGGCAACAATAAAGAAAGAGCTAAGTTGAATGATTTAGCTCTTTCTTTATTCTATTATTGTATCCGGTCTGCATGTCCTGATAAACAAATGTATAGCCATGAATCTTAAATCTTTCATGAGTGTGGTGGCGGTTGCCATGCTTATGCCTATGTGCGTTTTGGCGCGTGAGGTTATAAATCTTGATTTCGGGTGGAAGTTCTGTCTTGAAGGGGCAGACTCCTCGGTTACGGTCAACCTGCCTCATGACTATCTCATCGGTCAGCCATGGGTAGAGCCTTCAGCTGATGAAAAGCCTGACAGTAGCGACCGCGCTGCAAATTTTAAAAGCCGCCTGAGCGCACGAGCATTCAAAGAACCGGTCAAAGGGGAATATACCATGAAGTTGACGCCCGATGACAGCTGGAACGGCCGACGCGTATTATTGGATTTCGGGGGCATAATGCTGGTCGGCGATGTGTACTTGAACGGAGAGCGTATCGGTGGAACCGATTATGGATACCTTGGATTTGACATAGATATATCCAAGAAGCTCCGGTATGGCGTAGAAAATGAGATCATGGTCAAAGCAGACACCGGACGCCCCTCAAATTCCCGCTGGTACACAGGCGGAGGGCTCTACCGGTCAGTAAGGCTGATAATAACGGATCCATCATTATATATAAGTCGACATGGCGTATCGGTCGAGACTACTGACATCAGCAAAGAAAAAGCTTTGGTCAGAATGACTTTGGAGTGTGAATCTAAAGGCGTGGATTCGATGTTTGTCGCCGATGTTGAGATATTGTCTCCTCAAGGGAATGCGATCTTACATAGGTCTGACACTATACCGGTAAACCGCAAATGGAGACATAGGGAATATGCTTTGAAGCCGTTTTATATTGTAGATCTGCAGCTTTGGGAGTGCGACACTCCATCGCTGTACACTGCGAATGTCAGTATAGGAAGACCCGGCTCGGGAGTGACATCCGATAGTGTGTCCATAAAATTCGGAGTCCGGGATCTTGAATACTCTCCGGAATATGGATTGAAGATTAACGGGAAAAAAGTGCTTCTTAAAGGAATTGCCAACCATCATACTCTCGGAGCGTTGGGGGCTGCGGCATATCCGAGAGCCATGGAGAAAAGATTGAAATTGCTTAAGGATTTCGGATTCAACCATGTGAGGACATCACATAATCCATATAGCGAGGATTTCCTTAATATATGTGACAGCCTGGGGATACTTGTTGTGGATGAACTATATGACAAATGGCTCAAGCAGTATGCCGGCGGGCGTAAGGAATGGACTGCCCAATGGCAGGAAGACCTGCCTGAATGGATAAAAAGAGACCGCAATCATCCGTCGGTGATCATGTGGAGTCTCGGCAATGAACTGCAAGGATACAACAATCTACCATTCAATGATTGGGGCGTGACCGCTTACCGACTGCAGAAGACTCTCCTTAACCGTTATGATGCCACGCGCCCGGTGACAGTGGCCATGCATCCGCGTTACCGTTCTCTTCTCTCAGATTCGTTGCCTGCACCTTTGGCTATCGAGACTGATGTTGCCTCATATAATTATCGTTACATGTATTTCCCAGGAGATGCGAGAAAGTATCCCGACATGATATTTTATCAGAGTGAGGCAAACAAGAGTGCGATGGGGCCTAATTTTTTCGAGCCAGACAGCAGCCGGGTCCTTGGATTGGCCTACTGGGGTATGATCGATTATCTTGGAGAGTCGGCCGGCTGGCCTGCAAAGGGTTGGACACAAGGTGTGTTTGATATTTCATTGCAGCCTAAACCTGAAGCATGGTTTGTAAAAAGCATGTTCCAGGAGAAACCTACAGTCCACATAGGAATCATAGACAATGAGGGCGAGTCATATCTGTGGAATGACGAAAAAATGACACGCTCGACACTGATAGATCATTGGAATTTGTGTAAAGGAGAAAAATATGACATCACGGCATTTAGCAATGCCGAAGAGGTCGAGCTACGTGTCAACGGTAAAAGTTTAGGCCGTATTTCAAATGATGTGTCGGATCCTAAAGTCCGCAATCGTTTCATATGGAAGGGAGTACCGTTCACACCGGGTAAAATAGAGGCTTTGGCTTACAATGATGGATTACAGGTGGCGCGACACAGCATTGAGACTGCCGGTAGGGCGGTAAGGCTTGTTGCAGAACCTGACAGGAATAGCTGGAAAGCCGATGGTTACGATCTGCAGCATATTGTCGTAAGGGCTGTTGATGCAAAAGGCAGGACTGTACCCGATGTGACAGAATGTGTTGAATTCAGTGTCGGTGGAGAGGCTTCGATAGTCGCAGTTGACAACGGAGACATGTATAGCGGAGAATTGCATTCTCCCGAGACAGCCAATAGGGCTAAAAGATCGCTTTACGGGGGTAGGGCACTTGTCATTCTGCGCAGCACATCTAAAGCAGGAGAGGTCATGTTCACAGCTGACAGTCCGAGCCTGAAAGGAATGCAAATCAAGTTGCACTCTATAGAGTAGTAGATCGAAAAATAAATCGGAACCACATAACAAACAGAAATTATTAAATAAGCGCATTATACCAGTCCGATGCACTCGAAAAATATCCCATGGTCTCACCATAGGGGTATCATTCAGTCAGTTGCACTTCATCTCCGATCATCCCGAGTTCCTGCTGAGCCGAGCACAAGTCCTTTATGCTTTGGATATCCTCCTCTCGCGCGCTCATAGTGTTGCGCATGACAGTGGCTAATTTGGTCTCGGCCTCAATTTGTATCGCATAGTCATTAGTTAAACCCCTTAGCACTGTCTGGAGGTTGTTGACCGTGTCGGAAACCGAATCAATACCAGTACACAAAGCTGCAAAATTGATGACCTTTTTTTCAAGTTCAGTAGAGACCCCGACGGTTTCTTTCATGACTTTGCGCAGGGCTTCCGCATCGATAGTCAATTTTTTTAGACCGTCGGCTCCGTCTGCGATTTTAAATTGTAGATTCCAAAACGAAGTGCAACGTTTTGGAGACTAAAAATGGTAGATTCA
>CAJURI010000079.1 GCA_910588795.1 uncultured Duncaniella sp.
AGAGCGTCTGCCTTACAAGCAGAGGGTCGGGGGTTCGAATCCCTCAGCGCCCACACCGAGTTTTGACGCCGAATCCATTAAGGTTTCGGCGTCTTGTTTTATTAACCAATTCCAGTGAAATTCTATTTATGATTACTCAGGAACAGCTAAAAGAGACTTTAGAACGCAAGCTCGCGTTGAGGAGGTATCTTTGACATCGACAGCAAGAAAATACAGGTAGAGGAAGAGGAGCTGCGCACGCATGTTCCGGATTTTTGGGAGCATCCCAAGGAGGCTCAGGCGCAGATGAAAAAGATCAAGGACCTTCAGGCCTGGATTGATGGCTACGAGGGGGTCGACAAGGCAGTCGGCGAGCTTGAGATAGCTTGGGACTTCATCAAGGAGGGACTTGTGGAGGAATCAGAGCTTGACGCGCTGTATGCCAAGGCTGTGGCCCTTATCGAGGAACTTGAGCTTAAGAACATGCTCCGCCGTGAGGAGGACAAGCTTGGCGTGGTGCTCAAGATCAATTCCGGAGCCGGAGGCACAGAGAGCCAGGATTGGGCGCAGATGCTTATGCGCATGTATCTCCGCTGGTGTGAGGCACATCATTATAAGACCTCCATCGCCAATCTCCTTGAGGGGGACGAGGCGGGCATAAAGTCATGCACCATCAATGTGGAAGGCGATTTCGCATATGGCTATCTTAAGAGCGAGAACGGTGTGCACCGTCTCGTGCGTGTGTCGCCCTACAATGCCCAGGGCAAGCGTATGACCTCGTTTGCGTCGGTGTTTGTCACGCCTCTCGTCGATGATACCATTGAGGTCAAGGTTGAACCGGCCCTGCTGTCGTGGGACACATTCCGTTCGGGAGGCGCGGGCGGCCAGAATGTCAACAAAGTGGAATCGGGAGTGCGTCTGCGCTACCAGTTCACTGACCCTTACACCGGCGAGCATGAGGAGATCCTCATAGAGAACACCGAGACGCGTGACCAGCCCAAAAACAAGGAGAATGCCATGCGTCAGCTCAAATCAATACTCTATGACAAGGAACTTAAGCACCGTCTTGAGGAGCAGGCCAAGGTGGAAGCGGGCAAGATGAAGATAGAGTGGGGCTCCCAGATACGCAGTTACGTGTTTGACGACAGGCGTGTCAAGGACCATCGCACAGGCCACCAGACGGCCGATGTCGGAGGTGTCATGGACGGTGATCTCGACCCGTTCATCAAGGCGTATCTCATGGAATTTGCCGGCAATGAGCAATAGCCATATGTCGCTGATATGAAGATACTTTATTTTACTACTACAGGCAACTCTCTTTCTGTGGCGCGTGCCATAGGGGGAGAGTTGCTTCCTGTTCTGGGCCTTCTCGGGTCGGGCGTCTCCGGACTGTCCGACGAGGATGGAGTGGGGGTCGTGTGTCCGGTGTATTTCGGGGCTCTCCCGGCTCCTGTGTCGGAGCTGCTGTCGAGGCTCGACATTGATGCTCCTTACCGTTTTCTTGTACTCACGTGCGGAAGCACTCCTGCCATGGCGGTGCGTGCCCCCGGCTCATGGGACTATGTTAGGAGCATCCTTATGGTCGACAATTATTTCCCGATGTTTGATGTCGGGAAACAGATCGAAGGGGTAGGCAAAAAACGTGTCGGGGAACATCTGTCCGTGATCTGCGACGATATTGCCGCCCGCAGGCACTATGTGGAATCCCCGACGCTGTTTGGTAGGGTGGCCGGATGGTGGATGCGCATGTTCCCGCTGCCGGCTGAGGCTTACAGGCGGTTTTATGTCGAGGACTCCTGCTCGGGTTGCGGGGTGTGTGCCAGCCTGTGTCCGGAGGGTAATATACGCATGTCGGGCGGACGGCCTGTGATAGGCAGCGACTGTCTTACTTGCGGCGCGTGCTACCATAATTGCCCCTCGGCGTCGATACGCTACAGGGGCGAGAAGAGCCGGGTGCAGTATCGGCATTCCGGAGTGTCTTTGAGGGATATACTGTCACAGTCGGACTGCAACCCCGGGACGTAAAATATTTTTCGGAATTGTTTGGTAATTAGCAAAATAAGTTGTAATTTTGCAACGCCTTTGGAAGAAGTGTGCCGTCGCGACAACGTTAACTGCCTGACAGTTAGTGATGTCGAGGCGCGAAACACGTATAGAAGGCACTATCTGGAAAATACAGGAATACTAATAACTATAAAGTCAAAACAAAAGAAACTAAGATGCCTACTATTCAGCAATTAGTAAGAAAAGGACGTGTGGCTCTTGAGGACAAGAGCAAGTCACCCGCGCTTGATTCATGCCCCCAGCGTCGTGGCGTGTGCGTGCGTGTCTACACAACAACCCCTAAAAAACCTAACTCCGCTATGCGTAAGGTGGCTCGTGTCCGCCTCACCAACGGCAAGGAGGTCAACAGCTACATCCCCGGCGAGGGACACAACCTGCAGGAGCACTCGATCGTGCTCGTACGCGGCGGCCGTGTCAAGGACCTCCCCGGTGTTCGTTATCACATTGTCCGCGGAACTCTCGACACATCCGGCGTCAAGGACCGCACACAGCGTCGCTCCAAGTATGGAGCAAAGCGACCCAAGGCCGCTAAGAAATAATAGCTGACTACTATTACAACACAAAGACGCTCCTTTTCTGAAAATCAACAAACATTGAATTAAAAACAGAGTCGTTAACCTCGTTTTTGATTTGATTGGAAGGCTAAATCACAGGTTGAGTAAATGACCCGTCCCGCATCGGGGTCCGGAGGTCGTTGAAGATGAAAGATGCAGCAGCCAAGCAACAAAAACAACAATCCAACAACCAAAAATGCGTAAAGCTAAACCTAAGAAACGGGTGGTCCTCCCCGATCCCGTGTTCAATGACGTAAGAGTCTCCAAGTTCGTCAACCATCTCATGTATGACGGAAAGAAGAACGCTTCATATTCAATCTTCTATTCAGCTCTCGAGCTCGTCAAGGGCAAACTCCCCAACGAGGAGAAGACCTCGCTTGAGATCTGGAAGAAGGCTCTCGAGAATGTAACTCCTACCGTTGAGGTAAAGTCACGCCGTGTGGGTGGCGCAACCTTCCAGGTCCCCACCGAGATCCGTGCCGACCGCAAGGAGTCTATCTCGATGAAGAACCTTATATCGTATGCCCGCAAGCGCGGCGGCAAGACAATGGCTGAGAAGCTGGCTGCCGAGATCGTCGACGCTTTCAACGAGCAGGGCGGCGCATTCAAGCGCAAGGAGGATATGCACAAGATGGCCGAGGCAAACCGCGCATTCGCCCACTTCCGTTTCTAATACAACCCCGATTTGACAATTCCGCAAAATGGCTAAAGACGATCATTTAAAATATACGCGCAACATCGGCATCATGGCTCACATCGATGCCGGCAAGACCACAACTTCCGAGCGTATCCTTTTCTATACAGGTCTGACTCACAAGATCGGTGAGGTTCATGACGGTGCCGCCACCATGGACTGGATGGAGCAGGAGCAGGAGCGTGGTATAACAATCACCTCTGCAGCTACCACCACTTTCTGGAAGTATGCAGGCGAACAGTACAAGATCAACCTTATTGACACCCCGGGACACGTGGACTTCACCGTGGAGGTGGAGCGTTCACTCCGTGTGCTTGACGGTGCCGTGGCAGCCTTCTGTGCAGTGGGCGGCGTTGAGCCCCAGTCAGAGACCGTGTGGCGTCAGGCTGACAAGTACAATGTGCCCCGTATAGGCTATGTAAACAAGATGGACCGCTCGGGCGCAAACTTCTTTGAGGTTGTGCGTCAGGTGAGAGAGGTGCTCGGAGCAAATCCCTGCCCCATTGAGATACCTATCGGCGCAGAGGAGACTTTCAAGGGCGTTGTCGACCTTATCAAGATGAAGGCCGTATTCTGGCACGATGAGACAATGGGTGCCGACTACGAGCTCGACGAGATACCCGCCGGTCTTGTAGACGAGGCCAATGAATGGCGCGACAAGATGCTTGAGAAGATCGCCGAGTTTGACGACACTCTCATGGAGAAGTACTTCGACGATCCCTCCACAATCACTGAGGACGAGATACGCCGCGCTCTCCGCAACGCTACCCTCAAGATGGAGATCGTTCCTATGATATGCGGTTCTTCCTTCAAGAACAAGGGTGTGCAGTACCTGCTTGACTCAGTGTGCGCTTACCTCCCCAGCCCTGTAGATTCAGGTGCCGTAGAGGGCACAAACCCCGACGATCCTGACCAGAAGGAGGTTCGCGAGCCGTCAAGCGACGCTCCCATGTGTGCGCTTGCGTTCAAGATCGCAACCGACCCCTATGTAGGCCGCCTCACATTCTTCCGTGTATATTCGGGCGATGTTGTAGCCGGATCATATATTCTTAATGCACGTTCCGGCAAGAAAGAGCGTGTGAGCCGTCTGTTCCAGATGCACTCCAACAAGCAGAACGCCAAGGAGATGATCGGTTGCGGCGATATAGGCGCAGGCGTAGGATTCAAGGATATCCGCACAGGCGATACTCTCTGTGACGAGAACCATCCTATAGTCCTTGAGGCCATGGAATTCCCCGATCCCGTTATCGGTATCGCCGTAGAGCCCAAGACCCAGAAGGACCTTGACAAACTTGGCGTAGGTCTGCAGAAACTTGCCGAGGAGGACCCCACATTCCGTGTTGAGACCAACGAGGAGACCGGCCAGACAGTGATCTCCGGTATGGGTGAGCTTCACCTCGATATCATCATCGACCGTCTCCGCCGCGAATTCAAGGTAGAGTGCAACCAGGGCCGTCCCCAGGTTACATACAAGGAGGCAATCACCAAGCCTGTCGAGCTCCGTGAGGTATTCAAGAAGCAGACCGGTGGCCGTGGTAAGTTTGCCGATATCATCGTTCGCGTTGAGCCCGTTGACGAAGGATTCCAGGGCGGTCTCCAGTTTGTCGACGAGGTCAAGGGCGGCAACATCCCCAAGGAATTCATCCCGTCGATACAGAAGGGCTTCACTACCGCTATGAAGAACGGCGTGCTTGCAGGATATCCCGTAGAGCAGCTCAAGGTCACAGTGATTGACGGTTCTTTCCACCCGGTCGACTCCGACCAGCTCTCATTTGAGCTTTGTGCCATACAGGCATTCAAGAAAGCTTCCGAAAAGGCAGCTCCCGTGCTCCTCGAGCCTATCATGAAGATCGAGGTAGTCACCCCCGAGGAATCCATGGGTGACGTGATCTCCGACCTCAACAAGCGTCGCGGACAGGTGGAAGGCATGGAGAACAGCCGTTCAGGCGCACGTGTCGTAAAGGCGAAGGCTCCTCTGGCCGAGATGTTCGGCTATGTTACAGCCCTCCGTACCATCACATCGGGACGCGCTACCTCCACAATGTCGTTCAGCCATTACGCCGAGGTAAGCAGCTCCATCGCCAAGGCTGTGCTCACCGAGTGCCAGGGCCGTGTCGATCTCATAAAGTAACACTTTCATTCAACTAACAATATGGATCAAACAATCAGAATCAAACTTAAGTCCTACGACTACAACCTGGTTGACAAGTCGGCCGAGAAGATTGTGAAGACCGTTAAGGCCACAGGCGCAGTGATCAGCGGGCCTATACCCCTGCCCACCCACCGCCGCGTGTTCACCGTCAATCGTTCCACATTCGTCAACAAGAAGTCGCGTGAGCAGTTCCAGCTCTCGAGCTACAAGCGCTTGATTGACATCCACAATTCCACCGGCAAGACAGTCGACGCCCTCATGAAGCTCGAACTCCCCTCAGGTGTGGAAGTGGAGATCAAGGTCTGATAACACATCACGTAGACCACGGATTTAAGTAAAACAACAATCACAGTTCACATTTTCTAAATCAAAGAGAAATGCCAGGATTATTAGGAAAGAAAATCGGAATGACATCCGTTTTCAGTGCCGACGGCAAGAACGTGCCGTGCACTGTTATCGAAGTAGGTCCCTGCGTAGTTACTCAAGTGAAAACGGTTGAAAAGGACGGCTATGCCGCCGTACAGCTCGGCTTCGAGGAGAAGAAAGAGAAGCACACAACCAACCCCATGGCCGGACACTTCAAGAAGGCCGGAGTAGCTCCCCAGCGCCACTTGGCCGAGTTCAAAGGATTTGGCGAAGAAGTAAAGCTCGGTGACACCATCACCGTTGACTTCTTCAGCGAAGACGACTTCGTAGACATCCAGGGGACATCCAAGGGTAAGGGATATCAGGGCGTTGTCAAGCGTCATGGCTTCGGCGGCGTAGGCCAGTCGACCCACGGTCAGCACAACCGCCTCCGTGCCCCCGGTTCTGTAGGTGCCTGCTCTTATCCCGCAAAGGTGTTCAAAGGCATGCGCATGGCAGGCCAGATGGGCAATGAGAAGGTAACCGTTCAAAACCTCCGTGTAGTTAAGGTGCTTCCCGAGCACAATGTGCTCCTCATCAAGGGCTCTATCCCCGGAAGCAAAGGTTCAATCGTCTTAATTGAGAAATAATGGAAGTCGCAATCTACAATATCAAGGGTGAGGATACCGGCCGCAAGGCTCAGCTCGCCGACGAGGTGTTCGCAATCGATGCCAACGAGCATGCCGTTTATCTCGACGTTAAGCAGTACCTCGCCAACCAGCGTCAGGGTACCCACAAGTCCAAGGAACGTAGCGAAGTCTCCGGTTCTACCCGCAAGCTCCACAAGCAGAAGGGCGGCGGCGGCAGCCGTATCGGTGACATCAACTCCCCCGTGCTCGTGGGTGGTGGCCGTGTGTTCGGTCCCCGTCCCCGTGACTATCGTTTCAAGTTGAATAAGAAAGTTAAGGCTCTTGCACGCCGCAGCGCACTCACCTACAAAGTGCAGGACAGCCAGGTGATCGTCGTTGAGGACTTCAATTTCGAGGCTCCCAAGACTAAAGATTTCGTAAATATTGCTAAAAATCTTAAAGTCGACGGCAAAAAGGTGCTCCTCGTTTTACCTTCTGACAATAAAAACGTAACTTTGTCAGCCCGAAACGTCCCCGACGCAAGGACCATGGTCGCATCCAACCTCAACACCTATGCGATCATGAACTCTAACGCTGTGATCCTCACCGAGAGCAGCCTTGATTGTGTGAATAAACTTTAAACCCTCACCAAGAAACTACAGTAAGCAATGGAAATTTCAATCAAACCCATCGTTACCGAGAAGGCGAGCAAGCTCACTGAGAAGCTCAACCGTTACACCTTCATGGTTTCTCCCGAGGCTAACAAGTATCAGATCAAGTCACTCGTCGAGAGCCTTTACGGCGTGAAAGTAACCCGCGTCAACACTATCAATGTCCGTTCCAAGAACAAGTCACGCTGGACCAAGAGCGGCCTCCTTCGTGGAAAGACCGCTGCCTGGAAGAAAGCCATCGTAGACATCGCCGACGGTCAGAACATTGACTTCTACAGCAACATCTAAGAATAACATGGCAGTAAGAAAATTTAAGCCCACTACCCCTGGGCAGCGTCACAAGGTTATCGGTGTTTTCAAAGGTACCATCACTGCTACAACACCGGAAAAATCTCTTACAGTCGGCAAAAGGGCTTCCGGAGGCCGCAACTCCGAAGGCCATCTCACCACCCGCTACCTTGGTGGTGGCCACAAGCGCAAATACCGCTTCATAGACTTTAAGAGAAACAAGGACGGCGTCCCCGCAGTCGTGAAGTCCATCGAGTACGATCCCAACCGTTCGGCCCGCATAGCACTTCTCTACTACAAGGACGGCGCAAAGGCTTATATCATTGCACCCAACGGCTTGAATGTCGGCGATGTGCTCCTCTCAGGTCCCGAGGCCCAGCCCGAGGTAGGCAACTGTCTCCCGCTGGCCAACATACCTGTCGGCACACTCGTCCACAATGTTGAGTTGCGTCCCGGTCAGGGTGCCTTCATGGCCCGTTCGGCTGGCACATTCGCCCAGCTGATCTCCCGCGAAGGCTCCTATGTAATCATCAAATTACCTTCAGGCGAGACTCGCAAGATTCTTGCCGAGTGTCGTGCCACCGTCGGTGTCGTAGGCAACTCCGAGCACTCCCTCGAGCGTTCCGGCAAGGCCGGTCGTTCACGCTGGCTCGGACGCCGCCCCCGCAACCGCGGCGTAGTCATGAACCCTGTCGATCACCCCATGGGTGGTGGCGAGGGCCGTGCATCAGGTGGTCATCCCCGCTCACGCAAGGGTCTGTACTCAAAGGGTCTCAAGACTCGTGCCCCGAAGAAGCATTCTTCGAAGTACATTATCGAAAGAAGAAAGAAGTAATCTGATTTAAACCAAGCAACATCTCTATGAGTCGTTCATTGAAAAAAGGCCCGTTTATCAGCGTTAAGCTTGAGAAGAAGGTTGCCGCTATGGAAGAGACCGGAAAGAAGTCAGTCATCAAGACTTGGAGCCGCGCTTCCATGATAGCCCCCGAGTTCGTGGGTCACACCTTCGCCGTTCATAACGGAAACAAGTTTATCCCTGTCTACGTTACCGAGAACATGGTAGGCCACAAGCTCGGCGAGTTCGCCCCCACGCGCACTTTCCGCGGCCACTCCGGTAACCGCAAAAAGTAAATAAGGGCCCTGATATAAATAATTCATTTGTAAAAAAGAAAAGAATTAAAATAAAATGG
>CAJURI010000080.1 GCA_910588795.1 uncultured Duncaniella sp.
GGGCCCTGATATAAATAATTCATTTGTAAAAAAGAAAAGAATTAAAATAAAATGGGTGTAAGAAAAAGAAATTCAGCCGACCTCAGGAAAGCCGAGCAGAAGAACATCGCGTTCGCTAAGCTGCTCAACGTACCCACTTCCCCCCGCAAGATGCGCCTCGTGGCCGACATGATCCGCGGTGTCGAAGTGAACCGCGCACTCGGCATCCTGAAGTTCTCCAACAAGGAGGCTGCTGCCCGTCTTGAAAAGCTCCTCCGCTCAGCCATAGCAAACTGGGAAGCCAAGAACGAACGTAAAGCCGACGCTGGCGAGCTCTACATATCTACCGTCATGGTAGGTTGCGCTCCCATGCTCAAGCGTCTCCGTCCAGCCCCCCAGGGACGTGGCTACCGCATTCGCAAACGCGCTAATCATGTCACATTGATTGTTGACAAAATTGAAAATAAAAACGCTTAACAAATGGGACAGAAAGTAAATCCAATTAGCAATCGCTTGGGAGTTATCCGTGGATGGGACTCTAACTGGTATGGCGGTAAGAAATACGGCGATACTCTGCTCGAGGACTCCAAACTCCGCAAGTATCTTAATGTCCGCCTCGCCAAGTCAAGCGTTTCGCGCATCGTAATCGAGCGCACCATGAAGCTCATCACCATCACCGTGTGCACCTCGCGTCCGGGCCTCATCATAGGCAAGGGCGGACAGGAGGTCGACAAGCTGAAGGAAGAGCTCAAGAAGATCACTGACAAGGATGTACAGATCAACATCTACGAGGTAAAGCGTCCTGAGCTCGATGCCCAGATCGTCGCTGCCAACATCGCACGCCAGATAGAAGGCAAGATCGCTTACCGCCGTGCCGTCAAGATGGCTGTGGCCGCTACAATGCGTGCCGGAGCCGAGGGCATCAAGGTACAGGTGGCCGGCCGTCTCAACGGCGCGGAAATGGCTCGCTCCGAGATGTTCAAGGAAGGCCGCACACCTCTGCACACACTCCGTGCCGACATTGACTATGCCCTCGTCGAGGCTCATACCAAGGTCGGTGTCGTAGGCGTGAAGGTGTGGATCTGCCGCGGAGAAGTCTACGGCAAGCGTGACCTCGCTCCCCAGTACACCACTCCTCAGAAAGAGTCTCGCGGTGCACAAGGCTCCGATCGCGCACCCCGCCGCGGTGGCTTCCGTAAGCCAAAAAACAACCGTTAAACCCACCAATTGATTCAACACTACAATGTTACAACCCAAGAAAACCAAATTCCGCCGCTCGCAGAAAGGCCGCATGAAGGGCACAGCGCAGCGCGGCAACCAGTTGGCCTTCGGTTCGTTCGGCATAAAGACCCTCGAGTCTAAGTGGATCACCGGTCGCCAGATTGAAGCCGCCCGTGTCGCAGTGACACGTTACATGCAGCGTCAGGGCCAGATCTGGATTCGCATATTCCCCGACAAACCCATCACCAAGAAACCCGCCGAGGTCCGAATGGGTAAAGGTAAAGGTAACCCCGAAGGCTTCGTTGCGCCTGTAACCCCGGGACGCGTCATCATCGAAGTCGAGGGCGTTCCCTTCGACATCGCCAAGGAGGCACTCCGCCTTGCAGCACAGAAGCTTCCTGTCACAACCAAGTTCGTCGTTCGCCGCGACTATGACCCAACCCAAAATGTGTAAGCCATCATGAAGACAGAGAAATATACCGAAGTGTCCACCCAGGACCTCCGCGACCGCTTGGCTGAAATGAAGAAGGACTACGCCCAGCTCAAGATCAACCATGCAATCTCGCCCCTCGACAGCCCGGCAAAAATTACACATGCCCGCAAGGCTATCGCCCGCGTTATGACAGAACTGCGCATGCGCGAACTAAACAACAAGTAACTCATCCCTGACCAATGGAAAAGAGAAATTTAAGAAAAGAACGCATCGGGGTTGTTTCCAGCAACAAGGGCGACAAGACCATCACCGTCATGGTGAAGTGGAAGGAGAAACATCCCATCTACGGTAAGTTCGTCAACAAGACCAAGAAATATCACGCCCACGACGAGAAGAACGAGTGCTCAGTAGGAGACACTGTCCGCCTTATGGAGACCCGTCCCCTCTCAAAGACAAAACGCTGGCGACTGGTAGAAATCATCGAAAAAGTTAAGTAAGCTATGATACAGACCGAAAGCCGTTTAACTGTGGCCGACAACAGCGGTGCCAAAGAGGCACTCTGCATCCATGTACTGGGTGGCACCGGCCGTCGCTACGCCTCTGTAGGCGACATCATCGTGGTGTCCGTCAAGAGTGTCATCCCCTCGTCCGATGTCAAGAAGGGCACTGTATCCAAGGCAGTGGTCGTCCGCACAAAGAAGGAGATCCGTCGTCCCGACGGCTCCTACATCCGTTTCGACGACAACGCCTGTGTGCTCCTCAACAACGCCGGCGAGCTCCGCGGAACCCGCATCTTCGGGCCTGTAGCCCGTGAGCTCCGCGCAGCCAATCAGATGAAGATCGTGTCACTCGCACCCGAAGTCCTCTAATCATCAATCCCGTCAAATACTTTTAAAGTAATGCATAAGTTACACATCAAAAAAGGCGACATTGTCTCCGTGCTCGCAGGTGAAGACCGCGGCAAAGAGGGCCGTGTGCTTAAGGTCCTCGTGCAGAAGCAGAAGGCAATCGTGGAAGGTGTAAACATGGTTACCAAAGCCACCAAGCCCAACGCTCAGCACCCCCAGGGCGGCCTCGTAAAGATGGAGGCTCCCATCGCCATCTCCAATATCGCCTTGATCGACCCCAAGTCGGGCAAGCCTACCCGCATAAGCATCCGCCGCGAGAATGGCAAAGTCATCCGCATTTCTAAAAAATCAGGAGAGGAAATTAAGTAATGAGCAACCAGACTGTCAAGAAGGACTATCAGGAACGCATCGTTCCCGCCCTTACAGAAAAGTTCAGCTACACCACACCCATGCAGGTGCCCAAGTTGAAGAAGATCGTCATCAACCAGGGGCTCGGTGCGGCTACCCAGGATAAGAAACTCATCGAGACCGCTATCAACGAGATCACTGCAATTACAGGTCAGAAAGCTGTGGCAACCCTTTCCCGCAAGGATATCTCGAACTTCAAGGTTCGTAAGAAAATGCCCATCGGTGTCATGGTGACTCTCCGTCGCGAGAAGATGTACGAGTTCCTCGAAAGACTCGTGCGCGTGGCTCTGCCCCGTATCCGTGACTTCAAAGGTATCGAGAGCAAGCTCGACGGCCGCGGCAACTACACCCTCGGCATCACCGAGCAGATTATCTT
Source organism: uncultured Duncaniella sp. (assembly GCA_910588795.1). Lineage (GTDB taxonomy): Bacteria > Bacteroidota > Bacteroidia > Bacteroidales > Muribaculaceae > Duncaniella. Next base: position 3,266 of record CAJURI010000080.1, read on the forward strand.
CCCCGAGATCAATATCGACAACATCAACAAGCTCATGGGCATGAACATCACTTTCGTGACTTCGGCTAACACCGACGAAGAAGGCTACGCTCTGCTCAAGGAATTTGGTCTCCCTTTCAAGAACGCTAAAAACTAAGGATCACCCCTATGGCAAAAGAATCAATGAAGGCCCGCGAAGTGAAGCGCGCCCGTCTTGCCGCAAAGTACGCCGCAAAGCGCGCCGAGCTTAAGAAGATTGTCAATTCAGGTGTCAACGAGGAGAACCGTGCCGAAGCCTACGAGGCAGCACAGAAGCTCCAGTTGCTCCCCAAGAACAGCAATCCGATACGCCTCCACAACCGCTGCTCCATCACAGGCCGTCCCAAAGGATATATCCGTCAGTTCGGCATCTCGCGTATACAGTTCCGTGAGATGGCTTCTGCCGGTCTTATCCCCGGAGTCAAGAAAGCATCCTGGTAAGAGAGAACATGTCCACCCCGGCGCAGTGGCGTGACATCGGACGAAATCATGGCCCGCATGTCAGCCCCGCATATCCGGGATCACACAAGCCCGAGAGTCGACGGCCCGAGAGTCGTTACCTCTAAGCAGTGAACGCGTCAGGCATATCGGCCGGTGATTACCGGTCTCCTCAGCCTCGCGGAAGCTGCGGCCGCTCGACACCAGCAGGCTTACGCACAGCAGCATGGCGGCACCGCTCTCACTAAGGACACCGCCATCTGACCATCCAGCCTCTCCCCCTCAAAACTCTGACAAATTCACAGTGAGTATTAAATATTGTTGGGACACTCCCAATCAATTTAAACAATTTATCAAATGACTGATCCTATCGCAGATTATCTGACAAGATTGAGGAACGCAATCAAGGCCAACCACCGTGTGGTCGAGATTCCTGCCTCAAACTTGAAGAAGGAGATCACCAAGATCCTCTTCGACCAAGGCTACATCCTCAACTACAAGTTCGAGGAAGGCGAAAATCCCGCAGGCACCATCAAGATCGCCCTCAAGTACGATCCCGTTGACAAGGTCAACGCCATCAAGGACCTCCAGCGCGTGTCACGTCCGGGTCTTCGCCGCTACACCGGTTACAAGGATATGCCCCGTGTTCTCAACGGCCTCGGCATCGCAATCCTTTCCACATCCAAGGGAGTTATGACTAACAAGAAGGCCCGCGACCTGAAGATCGGTGGCGAGGTTCTTTGCTACGTTTACTAATCAAAATAGGAGGAATATATAATATGTCACGTATAGGTAAAGCTCCCATTGAGATTCCCGCCGGTGTAACAGTCACCGTCGACAAGGACAACGTAGTAACAGTTAAGGGCCCGAAGGGTTCCCTCTCGCAGAAGGTCAACCCTGACCTCACAGTCAACGTGGAGGATGGTCACGTAGCAGTGACACGTCCCTCCGACGACCGCGAGCACCGCGCACAGCACGGCCTCTTCCGCGCCCTTATCCACAATATGGTAGTAGGCGTCTCCACCGGCTATCGCAAGGAAATGGAACTCGTAGGCGTAGGTTACCGCGCCGCTTCCAACGGCCAGGTGCTTGAGCTTTCGCTCGGCTTCTCCCACGCCATCTATATAAAGCTTCCCCCTGAAGTCAAGGTGGAAGCCAAGACCGAACGCAACAAGAACCCGCTCATCATCCTCGAGAGCGACGACAAGCAGCTCCTCGGTCAAGTGTGTGCCAAGATTCGTTCACTCCGCAAGCCTGAACCTTACAAGGGCAAGGGTATCAAATTCGTGGGCGAAGTTATCCGTCGCAAGTCTGGTAAGTCAGCAAGCGCTAAATAATTATAACGTCTACAACTATGGTTACAAAGATACAGCGTAGAAACAAAATCAAGGCCCGCATCCGCGGCAAGATTTCCGGCACCGCAGCACGTCCCCGCATGTCGGTGTTCCGCAGCAACAAGCAGATTTACGTTCAGCTCATCGATGACCTCGCAGGCAAGACTGTTTGCGCTACCTCATCCAAAGGCATCGAAGAGGGCACCAAGTGCGAAATCGCGGCTAAGGTAGGCGAGGATATCGCCAAGAAGGCCGTTGCCGCAGGCATCACTGAAGTCGTTTTTGACCGCAACGGATACCTTTTCCACGGTCGTGTTAAATCTCTGGCTGACGCCGCTCGCAATGGCGGTCTCAAATTCTAAATCACTATGGCATTAAAGAACAATAAAGTTAAGTCCACAGGCGATCTCGAACTCCACGACCGTCTCGTTGCCATCAACCGCGTCACCAAGGTCACCAAGGGTGGTCGCACCTTCACCTTCGCTGCCATCGTTGTAGTTGGCAACGAAAACGGCATCGTTGGTTGGGGTCTCGGCAAAGCCAATGAAGTGCAGGCAGCCATCGCCAAGGGAGTCGAGGCAGCCAAGAAGAACCTTATCAAGGTGCCCGTACACCGCGGCACAATCCCCCACGAGCAGACAGCCAAGTTCGGCGGATCACTCGTGATCCTCAAGCCCGCAAGCCACGGTACCGGTGTCAAGGCCGGTGGTGCTATGCGTGCCGTGCTCGAGAGCGTGGGCATCACTGACGTGCTCTGCAAGTCAAAGGGCTCTTCCAATCCTCACAACCTCGTGAAGGCAACCATCGAAGCACTCGGAGAGCTCCGCTCGCCGGCTCAGATTGCCCAGAACCGCGGCGTATCAATTGACAAAGTGTTTAACGGCTAATCTTCACCAATCGCAATGGCAAAAATCAAAATCACCCAGATAAAGAGCCGCATCAACGCCCCTGCAGTGCAGAAGCGCACACTCGATGCCCTCGGTTTGAAGAAAATGCATCACTCGGTTGTCCTTGAGGACACCCCCTCGGTGATGGGTATGGTTAAAGCAGTGCATCACTTGGTTGAAGTGACCAATGCCTAATCTTTAAAAACTTTACACTACTATGGATTTAAGCAATCTGAAACCTGCTGCAGGTTCCGTACATACTAAGACTCGCATAGGTCGCGGACCCGGCTCCGGCAAGGGCGGGACATCAACACGCGGCCACAAGGGCGCAAAGTCACGCTCAGGCTACAGCCGCAAGATCGGCTTCGAAGGAGGTCAGATGCCCCTTCAGCGTCGTCTTCCCAAGTTCGGCTTCAAGCCCCTCAACCGTGTCGAGTACAAGGCTATCAACCTTTCTGATCTCGAGAATCTCGCCGCATCGGCCAATCTTGACAAGATCACACCTGCCGAGCTCATCGCTGCAGGCATGGTCAACGGCAAGCAGCCTGTCAAGATCCTTGCCAACGGCACCCTCACCAGAAAGCTTGAGGTTGTGGCCAACGCTTTCTCGGCAACCGCTGAAAAAGCTATCACCGATCTCGGTGGCTCCGTAACAAAAATCTAATAACCTTTCCCCTCGCAATGAGATTTATTCAGACAATCCGTAACATCTGGACCATAGAGGAGCTCAGGAAGCGCATTCTTGTGACCCTCATGCTGGTGCTCGTCTACCGACTCGGCTGCTATGTGGTTCTCCCCGGCATATCCCCCGAGGACCTCGACGCCCTGTCCAACTTCACCAACAAGAGCGGTCTAATGCAGCTGCTTGACATGTTCTCGGGCGGCGCGTTCTCCCAGGCATCCATCTTTGCCCTCGGTATCATGCCCTACATTACTGCATCCATCGTGATACAGCTTCTCGGCATGGTGCTGCCTTCTTTCCAGAAGATGCAGCGTGAGGGAGAGAGCGGACGCCAGAAGCTCAGCCAGTACACCCGCTACCTGACTGTGCTCATCCTCCTCCTCCAGGGTCCTGCATATCTCGTAAATCTCCAGGTCCAGGTGAGTGCCGCCACGGGCGGTGCCCACATGGGCTTCTGGACGATTGCGTTCCTTACGGTCATACTCGCTGCCGGTTCCATGTTCATCATGTGGCTCGGCGAGAGGATCACTGACCGCGGTGTCGGCAATGGTATCTCCTTCATAATCCTGGTAGGTATCATCGCCCGTCTCCCGGGAGCGTTGTTCTACGAGTTCACAAGCCGTCTGCCGGGAGCCACCGGCAGCCAGGGCGGTCTCATCATGTTTGTGATCGAGATCATCCTCCTCTTCGCAGTTACGGTGGGCGCAGTGCTTCTCGTACAGGGCACACGCAAAGTGCCTGTGCAGTATGCAAAGCGCATCATAGGTAACCGCCAGTACGGAGGTGCCCGCCAGTACATCCCCCTGAAGGTCAACGCAGCCGGCGTGATGCCCATCATCTTCGCTCAGGCCATCATGTTCATACCCATCACCCTTGCCGGATTCGGCAGCTCTGAGGGTACGAGCGGCTTCTATGCAGCGTTCTCCGACATCAACGGATTCTGGTACAACCTTGTCTACTTCATCCTCATTGTTGCCTTCACCTACTTCTATACAGCCATCACCGTGCGTCCCACCCAGATGGCCGAGGACATGAAGCGCAACAACGGATTCATCCCAGGTGTGAAGCCCGGAAAGAAGACCGCCGAGTATCTCGACTCCATCATGTCGCGCATCACTCTGCCCGGTTCTCTTTTCCTCGGCATCGTAGCCATCCTCCCCGCCTTTGCGCGTTTCTTCGGCATCAGCCAGAACTTCGCACAGTTCTTCGGAGGAACATCGCTGCTCATTCTTGTCGGCGTTGTGCTCGATACCCTGCAGCAGATCGAAAGCCACCTCATGATGCACCATTACGACGGGCTTATGAAGGACGGCAAGATCAAGGGCCGCACCACCGGTTCAGCTTATTGATCCCCATTTCAATCGGAATCGCAGATATTGATTAATGATTTATCTTAAGACACCCGAAGAAATCGAAAAAATGCAAGCGGCATGCACGCTCGTGAGCCGCACACTTGGCGAGATAGCCAAGTGTGTGGCTCCCGGCGTGACTACCC
>CAJURI010000081.1 GCA_910588795.1 uncultured Duncaniella sp.
ATCAAAGAGCAGCTTATCGTCGAGTTGTATTCTAAATAATCATTAAATTAAGATCCATGGCTATATTAGCATTCCAAAAACCTGACAAAGTCCTAATGTTGGAAGCCGATAACCACTTCGGTAAATTTGAGTTTAAGCCATTGGAGCCGGGTTATGGTATCACCATAGGTAACGCCCTTCGTCGTATCCTCCTCTCCTCACTCGAAGGCTTCGCAATATCGTCGATACGCATCGACGGTGTGCGCCACGAGTTCGACACTATCCCCGGTGTCAAGGAAGATGTCACCAACATCATCCTTAACCTCAAAAAAGTCAATCTCAAGCAGACGGTTGAAGAGACCGAGTTTGAGAGAGCTTCCATCACTGTGTCAGGCAAGGAAGAGTTCACAGCCGGTGACATCGGCAAAGTCCTCTCAGGATTTGAAGTCCTGAACCCCGACCTTGTCATCTGCCATTTGGATCCGAGCGCAAGCTTCACCATTGACCTCACTATCAACAAGGGTCGCGGATGGGTTCCCGCCGAGGAGAACCAGAATCCCAACGATGCTGTCGACGTAATCGCCATCGACTCCATCTACACCCCCATAAAGAATGTGAAGTACACCGTGGAGAACTTCCGCGTTGATCAAAAGACTGACTACGACAAGCTCACTCTCGAAATTACAACCGACGGATCCATCCTCCCCAAGGATGCTCTCAAGGAGGCCGCTAAAATCCTCATCTACCACTTCATGCTCTTCTCCGACGAGAAAATCACTCTCGAGACCGACGAGCAGGACGGCGAAGAGGAATTTGATGAAGAAGTGCTTCACATGCGCCAGCTCCTCAAGTCGAAGCTGGTCGACATGGACCTCTCCGTGCGCGCGCTTAACTGCTTGAAGAGTGCCGAGGTAGAGACACTTGGCGAACTTGTTGTCTTCAACAAGACCGACCTCCTCAAGTTCCGCAACTTCGGCAAGAAGTCGCTCACCGAGCTTGACGAACTCCTCGCCAATCTCAATCTCTCCTTCGGGATGGATATCTCCAAATATAAACTTGATAAAGAGTAACTACTACGATGAGACATAATAAGAAATTCAACCATCTCAGCCGCAAGAAGGCTCATCGCGACTCGCTGCTCGCCAATATGACGATATCGCTGATCATGCACAAGCGCATCTTCACGACTCTCGCCAAGGCAAAAGCCCTGCGCATGTATGCTGAGCCCCTCATCAACCGCGCAAAGCAGGACAGCACTGCCAACCGTCGTGTTGTCTTCGCTGAGCTTCAGAACAAGGAAGCCGTTACCGAACTCTTCCGCGAGATCGCTCAGAAGATCGCTAACCGTCCCGGCGGCTACACACGTATCCTCAAGACCGGCAACCGTCTCGGCGATAACGCCAAGACCTGCTTCATAGAGCTTGTCGACTACAACGAGAACATGCTCAATGACAAGCCCGCCAAGAAGACAGCCCGCACTCGCCGCTCACGCAAGGCTTCAAAGCCTGCAGCCGAGGCTCCCGCAGCTGAGGCTCCCGCAGCCGAAGCACCTGCAGCCGAGTAATCAGTCCGGCAAGTGTAAGCTTCTTACATAAGACAATAGACAATAAAAAGTCCGTCCCGGCATCATCAATGTCACCGGGACGGACTTTTTCGTAATATGCTTTAAGCCATGAAACCTGAAGGACACATAACTGTCGGTGAAAAACGCGGGCTGATACTGCTTGCGGTGCTGCTTCTGCTTGTCACATTGGTCCTGACATGGCGCAGCTGCTCTGTAGCCGGGCCTTATGAAGCTGAAGCTGCGTGCATAGATCATCCTTCCGGGGCTCCTAAGGACACTGCTGACATCGGCACAGCGGATGCGTCATCGTGCAGGAAAAAAGCCCGCAAGAACGGAAAGAGATCCAAAGCCACCCCGGCCGCGCCTCCTGCCACACGCAGTCCGCGTGACGAGCGTGTCAACTGACACCATGTGGATTTATCACAATGTGCTGATATAAGGATTGTGGATGCTTCATAGCGTCCGGATATAAAGATTTTACCCTTGCTACAGTTGTCTTGAACTGCTCCCCAAAAGTTTTGTGTCTAACTTTTGGGGAGCAGTTCAGTCTGCAGCAAGGGCAGTCTTTATTCTGTTCTGTGTATATACAAGAAGCTCAGGAGCCGAAAGAGAGATCGAAACGACTAGTCTCTTTTCGGTGGCTCCTGAGTCTCTTGATATTTTATATGTCTATATGACTTTTTGTGCGATAAGTTTGTTAGAGGTCACGCAGGTCGGGCTCGTCGATGGATACGGGGATATCGGTGTTGACATTCTTGGAGCCGATCACAGCGTAGTAGAATATATAGACGAGCATGGCGAACACGAGCCAGTAGCTGTTTACGTAGCCGGCGGTGCGTCCGATCCAGTCCTGGATGAACGGCATGATACCGCCGCCAACCACCATCATCATGAAGAGGCCTGAAGCCTTGGCGGTGTATTTACCGAGGCCTTCAGTAGCGAGATTGAAGATGCCGCCCCACATTACCGAGGTGCACAGGCCGCAGAGGAAGAGGAACAGACACTTCATCGGCACCTCGCCGCTGTAGATGTTGAGCATCTTTATTTCGGGAGACTTGAATGTGACGCTCTCAGGCAGGAAAATGGCGATAAGAACGAGGATGATTGCAACCGATGAAGCTGTGACGAGCTGGGCGCGGGTCGATACCTTGCCGCTGATGATAGAGCTGAGGAAACGGCCTACAAGCATCATGAGCCAGTACAGGGCGGCAAGCGATCCGGCCACTGCTGCGGCTCCCTCGAAATTCTCGCGGCTTATCCATGCGTTCATTTCGCCCGGTATGCCTATCTCGATGCCCACATAGAAGAATATGGCGACGATGCCGAGCAGGCAGTGGCGGAAGGCGAGAGGGCTGTGCTCATATTTGACATTGCTCAGGTTGGCCTGAGGTTCATTCATCCTGACAAACGAAATGACGATGAATGCAAGGACGAATATCACGATGCCGGTCACTACGAGCGGAGCCACCGAGGCCATGGTGGTCTCCTTGGTAAGGGTGCCCACAAGTACGCCGACCATCATAGGTGTCAGTGTGCCGGCCAGGGAGTTGAGCGCGCCGCCGGTCTGGATGAGCTGGTTGCCCTTGTTGCCTCCGCCTCCGAGAAGGTTGAGCATGGGGTTGACCACTGTATTGAGCATGCACACGCACACGCCGCATACGAGTGCGCCGAGCAGGTAGATGAACAGATTGAGTGTAGTCGGGTTCTCACCGCCTATCACGATGATGTTGTCGCCCACAACGCTTGACAGAAGCTGGATGCCGAGGCCTATGGCTCCTACTGCAAGGGCGATGAGTGTGGTTTTCTTATAGCCGTAACGGATGAGCATGTTCCCGGCAGGAATGCCCATGAACAGATAGGCTGTGAAGTTCATAAGGTTGCCGGCCATGCCTGCCCACGCATACCTGAATCCCCAGATATTGCCGAAGGGAGCCGCCATGTTGGTAACAAACGAGATCATCGCGAACACGAAGAACATTGTCACGATCGCCACGGTGTTACCGTTCTTTTTAACGGAAGTTTCCATTGCTTGTTGTTTAAGATAAGAATTAGATATTGTATTAGAAAATTGTATCCTGCCGTTTTCGCCCTCGATATGTGCTGCTGTGATGTATTAGTGAGGATAAAGGTACCGGGAACGAACTCTAAGAAACTTTTCTTAAAATAAATTCAAGGCAAAGATAATAATTATTTTTTATCTGTGTGCCTATCTGTATATTAAAATGGCGTTATAACACAATTTAACATCGCCTGCCGCTCCATGGTGAGCCTGGCTTTGACTGAAGTCATGCGACGCCTTGGATATGCCAGGCTTGAGACTGTAAAAAATCATGACTGTTAGCCGATTGTTTTGTTTTTTATTTGTATATTTGCCGTTAACTTGATCATCATTCCTGTCGTCCCGGACTCCGGGTCGTGACTTATTGTATAAAATACGTTTTGAACTTATATAAAATTATAATTATCACATGAATCTCACAGCTGTAAATCGTGCGGCGGACAATATCCGCGTCCTTGCCGCTTCAATGGTTGAGAAAGCCAAGTCCGGACATCCCGGCGGTGCCATGGGAGGTGCCGATTTTGTCAACGTGCTTTATTCCCAGTTTCTCGTCACCGATCCTGACGACGGCAAATGGATAGCCCGTGACCGTTTCTTCCTTGATCCGGGCCATATGTCCCCCATGCTCTACAGTGTGCTTGCCCTGTTCGGCCACTACACCATCGACGAGCTTCAGCAGTTCCGTCAGTGGGGCTCGCCGACACCCGGCCATCCCGAGCTGCACCCCGAGCGCGGTGTGGAGAACACCTCCGGTCCCCTTGGTCAGGGCCACACCATGGCTGTAGGTTGTGCCATAGCAGAGCGTTTCCTCGCAGCCCGTTTCGGAGAGTGGCTGAGTCACAAGACATATGCATTCATCTCCGACGGAGGTATCCAGGAGGAAATATCTCAGGGCGCAGGCCGTCTGGCCGGCCACCTCGGGCTCAGCAACCTCATAATGTTCTATGACAGCAACAAGGTGCAGCTCTCCACAATGGTGGAAGCTGTTGACGCCGAGGATGTCGCAGCAAAATATCGCGCATGGGGATGGAATGTGCTTGAGTGCAATGGCAATGATCCCGAGGAGATAGCCAAGGCTATTGTCGAGGCTCAGGGTGAGAAGAACCGTCCGACCATCATCATAGGACATACCGTGATGGGGCGTGGCTGTGTCAAGGCTGATGGTTCATGTTTCGAGGGTCAGTGCTCTACCCACGGCCAGCCTCTCAGCGCATCCGGTGCCGACTATGCCGCCACAATGAAGAATCTTGGGGCCGATCCCGAGAATCCATGGGTCATATTCGAGGATGTCAAGGCTCTCTATGAGGCACGCCGCGCTCAGCTGCGTGAGATCGTCAAGGCCCGTCGCGCCGAACAGGCTGCATGGGAAGCTGCAAATCCCGAACTTGCCAAGGAGCTTCACGGCTATCTTGACAACAAGCTCCCCGAGATCGACTGGGCCGCAATACCCCATAAGCCGAACATCGCAAGCCGTCAGGCTTCGGCCGATGTGCTCGGCGTCCTCGCTGAAAAGGTGGGCAACATGATAGTATCGTCGGCCGACCTTGCCAATTCCGATAAGACCGACGCGTTCCTCAAGAAGACTCATCCTTTTGTCAAGGGTGATTTCTCAGGCGCGTTCCTGCATGCAGGTGTCACTGAGCTGACCATGGCTGCCGTGATGAACGGCATAGCACTCCATGGCGGAGTCATCGGAGCATGCGGCACATTCTTTGTGTTCTCCGATTATATGAAGCCGGCAGTCCGCATGGCAGCCCTCATGGAGCTTCCAGTAAAATACATCTGGACTCACGACGCATTCCGCGTGGGAGAGGACGGGCCTACACATGAGCCTGTAGAGCAGGAGGCACAGCTGCGCCTCATGGAGGAGCTCCGCAATCTCAGCGGCAAGCCCTCGATGCTCGTGCTCCGTCCGGCCGATGCCGCCGAGACCTCTGTGGCATGGGAGATGGCTATGGAGAACTTCGAGACTCCGTCGGCTCTTGTGCTTTCACGTCAGAACCTGCCCGACCTTCCTGCGGCTTCGGGCGACCGCTTCGCTGAAGCTGAGGCCGGTTGCCGCCGTGGCGGATATATAGTTGTGGATGCCCAGGCTCCCGATGTGATACTCGTTGCCAACGGATCGGAGGTTTCACTCCTCTGCGACGTGGCTGCGCAGCTGTCCGAGCAGGGTCTGAAAGCAAGAGTGGTGTCAGTTCCCTCGATAGGACGTTTCAACAATCAGCCGGTGGATTACCGTCAGGCCGTGCTCACACCTGGCGTGCCCACATTCGGCCTCACAGCCGGCCTGCCTTCCACTCTTCGTGGTGTGGTAGGCTCCGACGGAGTGATTTTCGGTCTTGACCACTTCGGTGCATCCGCCCCCTACAAGGTCCTTGACGAGAAGTTTGGCTTTACAGCCGCTGCCGTAAAGGAGCGTGTGCTCGCCTTCCTCGGCAAGTGATTGCAGTGACAGCCCCCCCGATAGCGCGTGGCTCCGGATCAGTCTGCGGCCCACGCATATCATAGGATAAACATGCCCCGCAGTTCCATAATTTGGCCTGCGGGGCCACTTTTTGCCCCTAAATTCGCCAAAAAGGAATATTTTTGGTGTCTATTAAAGCTTTTTTTGCTAAAATTTAGATTATTCGGAAAATTTGTTATAACTTTGACCTGAAATTACGTTTGGCCTATTGCTGTCATATGCATCGTGGCCAATGCAACTGTAAAGAAGAGGTTTCAATAAATATTAATCGTTACCGATATTATAACAGACAATAATTTTCAACTATTTTCCAATAATTAATTATTTATGAAAAAGAGTATCCTTCTTGGCTTCGTAGCCGCTCTCTTCATGGGCCAAAGCGCAATGGCTCAGAGCGCACAGGAGATCACCTATGTTGAGGATCCTGCTCAGGGCTATCTTTTTAACAGCTTCGCAAACAACTGGTTTGTATCAGCTGAAGGTGGTATCAACTACTATCTTGGTCATGACAACGGCAAGCGTGACTTCTTCGACCGTTTCTCACCCAATGCCGGCCTTTGGGTAGGCAAGTGGTTCTCACCCATCATCGGTCTTCGTGCCGGTCTCAACTTCACTCAGGTCAAGGGCCTCAGCAATGAGGGCGGTGTCGGCTACTACGGCGATTTCCGTGACGGCAACGTTGAGTTTGAGAAATACAAGCGCAACGAGTTCGGTCTTCATCTTCAGGCTATGCTGAACCTCACAAATTGGTGGTGCGGCTATCGTGCTGACCGTCTCTACAACGGTATCCTCTATGCAGGTGTGGGTTACAACTGGCAGACAGTTCCCAAATGGACACCCAACGACCGTCGTGACGGATGGTGCCACGGAAACGATGACAACCTCACAGCAAGTGTAGGTCTTATCAACAACTTCCGTCTCAATGACCGTTTCGGCCTTTATCTTGACCTCCGCGCTCTTCTCCTTACCGACGACTTCAAGTACACAGAGTATCACAAGAACTATGTAGACCTTCAGGCTTACGTAGGTGTTACTTACAACTTCAACAAGTCTACCTGGAGCGCACCTATCGTTCCCGTTATCCCCGAGATTCCCAACTGCGACGAGGTTGAGGCTCGCCTTCAGGCTGCCAACGGCCGTATCGCCGATCTCGAGCGTCAGCTCCGTGACTGCCTCAACCGTCCTGTTCAGCAGGTGGTTGAAGCTGAGGAAGGTCCTCTCTGCACAATCTACTACACCATCGGTAGCTCACGCATCTCACGCGTGGACAACAAGGTGCTCAATGCAGTTGCCAACGTTATGAAGGCTGACACCAGCAAGAAGTACACCGTATGCGGCTATGCCGACAACTACACCGGTACTCCCGCTGTGAACGACCGTCTCCGCAAGGCCCGTGCCAACGGTGTTGAGCGTGTGCTCCTCCGCAATGGCGTGAATGCAAGCCAGCTCGATGTTACTACCAACGACGCCAACCTCTTCGGCGATGGCAAGGAGTACGTTTCTCTCGACCGTGCCGTTACCATCAAGGCTAACAAGTAATCGATATCCTGTATAGACAAGGATAAATGCATAGTGGTCCGCGCCTGAGGCACGGACCACTTTTTTGTGTAGATTCCAAAACGAAGTGCAACGTTTTGGAGACTAAAAATGGTAGATTCAAG
>CAJURI010000082.1 GCA_910588795.1 uncultured Duncaniella sp.
TTCTGCCGTTCAAGAAGTTGGACTCACTATTTTATGGTTTAGCGGACAGTAATACTCTGAAATCTATAGAATCATACAACCCCTTGAATGGCAATATCCATAATGCGGAGCCATTCAAGGGGTTGTATATGCAATGAGAATATGTAATGTCAGTCGTAAAGATAGAACATACGCTCCATCAACTGCCATTTCTGATCGGATGTGGCGTCGGGATCACAGCCCTGGAACAGTGAGACATACTTCTCCCACTCGGCCTGACGCGGCAGAGTGGCGAGTTTTGCCATAGCCTCATCCCACTGGAAATCAAGAGGAGTCTCGACTATCATGAACAGCCTGTTGCCGAGGATATATATCTCCATCTCAAAGATTCCTACCTCCCGTATGCCGTCAAGAATCTCACGCCACGCCTTGGACCGGCTATGGCACTCACGATAAGCAGCGATAAGCCTCTCATCGTCCTTGATGTCCATTGTCTGGCAATAACGCTTTACTGGCCGGTCATATTGCCTCACAGGATAGCCGTTATGGTCCATGTCATTCAAACTTTGCAAGAATACGGAACACCTTGCCCGGATTCTCCGACCAGTACTTGAGAGCGTCCGACACCTCCTCGGGGCTTACTATGCGGCTGATAAGCTCCTCCACAGGACAATTTCCGCGTGAAAGATAGCGGATCACAGCATTGAAGTCGGAAGGCATGGCATTGCGTGAGCCGCGTATGTCGAGCTCTTTCTGCACAAAAAGTTTGGTGTGGAACGACACATCCGACTTGGCATACCCTATGCACACCACACGTCCGGCAAACGCCACTTCATCGACAGCAAGGACATATGTCACAGGGGACCCCACAGCCTCGACCACCACGTCAGGGCCGCAACCACCGGTAAGAGCCATAAGCTCCTTATGGAAATCGGCCGACTTAGAGTTGAGCGCGTGTGCCGCGCCGAGTCTTTTGGCAAGCTCGAGCTTTTCATCGTCAAGGTCCACAGCAATCACCGTAGCCCCGCGCATCGACGCCCTCACCACAGCTCCGAGACCTATCATACCGCAGCCAATCACCATCACAGTGTCAATGTCACTGACAGCACCGCGGTCTACGGCATGGAACCCCACACTCATGGGCTCAATGAGGGCACAGTCGCGCGGCGAGATGCCTGGAGCAGGGATCACTTTGCTCCAGGGCACAGCTATATAGCCACACATCGCTCCGTTGCGCTGCACGCCAAGAGTCTGGTTGTGCTCGCAGGCATTGGGGCGTCCCTTGCGGCAGGAAGAACACTTGCCGCACGCAGTGTAAGGATTCACGGTCACACTCATACCCTCGGAGAACAGACCCTCAGGGACATCCTTGCCTATGGCCTCAACAGTACCACCGATCTCATGACCGGGAATCACGGGCGAGATAGCCATAGGATTGCGTCCGAGATAAGTGTTGAGGTCCGATCCGCAGAACCCCACATAATGTATTTTTATAAGCACCTGATCGGAAAGGAGCACAGGTCTGTCCTGTTCCACCAGTCTGACTTCACCTGGAGAGGAAATCTGAATTGATAACATATTAAATAACTCTTATAAATTAGTTATAATTAAAATAATCTCAAGTAACCCTTCCTTAGGGCTGACACTTACTTATTCCGACATGTTCTTTACATAAGGAAGGTCGACAAGTTCTCCGAACCCATAGAATCTCCGGGCATTCTCACCGAGGAACAGACGCTTCTCCTCATCGCTAAGCTCTTTGGATTTAGACACGAAGTCATACGACATCCTGTAAGTGATAGCCGTTATGGTGCGCGGATAGTCCGAGCCCCACATAAGCTTCCCGAATCCAACCTCATCAGCCGCCGTGCGTATGGCCTTTATGGCACTCGGGAAAGGATAGAATTCGGAATTGAACAGCCACGTGATCCCGCCTGACTCAACCGACACATTCTCGTGGCGCGCAAGACGTATCTGCTCAAGCCATCTGGGCACTGTCACCATGCCGAAATGCCCGACAGCGATCTTAAGACGCGGACATTCAGCAATCACCTCCTCCATCTCTGCCACCTGGGCATCACCGTCGGCAAGCGTTATGGAAAGGATCATGCCATTGCGCTCCATGTATCTGAACATCGCCATCATCTCGTCAGAAGTGAGCCACACCCTCCCCTCAGGAAGGAACAGACGGTGGGCAGGCACCGCCACAGCCTTGAACCCGCGGCGGTGAAGATCCTCCACCTGGGCATAGAACCCCGGACGGCGCACCTCGCAGAATCCACACACGAAGAACCTGTCGGGATAGCGGCGCGCCACTTCCTCAAGATACTCGTTCTGGTTTCCGTCGATAAACTCCTGTACTATCACGGCAGCCGACACCTGAGCATAATCCATATTGGAGAGAAAAACTTCGGCACTGTTCCTGCCGTCAATCATGAACGGCGGGAGCATCTGCCTTTCCTCGCCCATAAAGTCAGCGCGCCCGTTAGGGAGCGGACGTATGGGAAGACCGTTCACTACCGTGTCCTGTCTCAGCCACAGATGGGCATGCGCATCAATAATCTTCATGACACTTCCTATAAAAAGACCTAACGAACTGGCTAAGAATTGGCCCAGCTCACACGCTTCTGGTCACCTATAATCTCGCGCACCTCCTCTACGAGCTGCATGTCTGCGGGCTCACTTATGTAGTCGATGTTTCTCTTCACATTGTCAGGATTTGCCGAACTGAACAGCGTGGTAGCTATACGAGGATTGGAAACGGAGAACTGCATGGCAAGCTTCTCTATAGGATACCCCTTTGCGGCGCAATGCTGCACAGCCTTGCGGCAAGCCTCGACAAGAGGCTTGGGAGCAGGATGCCATGCCGGCACACCGCGCTGCGACAGCAGACCCATTGACAGCGGCGAGGCGTTTATGACCCCGACACCGTTTGCCTCGAAGAAATCAAGGAAATCAATCAGTTTGTCATCATTAAGTGCATAATGGCAGAAACTCAGCACACTCTCCACCGAACCCGGGGCTGCATGCTCGATCACCCACTTGAGATTCTCAAGCTGAAGGTCAGTGACACCCACATGTCCCACCACACCTTTATCCCTGAGCTCCACAAGAGCAGGAAGTGTCTCGCCGACCACCTGATTGAGATCGGCAAACTCCACATCGTGTACATTTATTATATCTATGTAATCTATACCGAGGCGGTCCATGCTCTCATAGACACTCTCCTTGGCACGTTTTGCCGAGTAATCCCATGTATTGACACCGTCCTTGCCGTAACGGCCCACCTTTGTGGAAAGATAGTAGGCGGAACGGTCAATATCCCTCAAAGCCTTACCAAGCACAGTCTCTGCCTTGTAATGCCCGTAGTAGGGCGACACATCGATAAAGTTCATACCTTTCTCTATGGCGGTATGCACCGCTTTTATGGCGACACTGTCATCGGTCTCGTGAAACACACTTCCGAGCGACGACGCACCATAACTGAGACAGGACACCTTAAGCCCCGTCTTGCCTATCTCTCTGTACTCCATGTTTAAATTTTGTCTCGATATTAGAAATTCGGTGATAATTTCTGCAAAAATACAACAATTCGATGAGAATTTACACCCGAGAGCCAAATTTTTAGAGCCCGAGGAGGAGAATATGCAGGAAATTGCGTAATTTTGCATTTCAAGCAGAGTTTTCACTATGAGCGACAACAACTACAGGAAACTTGGGGTCGCACCCCGCTTTCATGAAATTCTCTCCACAGGCTTTTACACCGGGCTTCTGCCGGGAGCACCGGGCACATACGCGGCATTCACGGCACTGATCATATGGTACGTGCTGTATCTGACACTCACACCGCTGGCACTGACACTCACAACAATCGCACTTATTGTCGCGACCACAGTGGCTGGCGCATGGACATCATCGGTTATGGAGCGATACTGGGGTCCTGACCCGCGCGCTGTAGTCATCGACGAATATGTAGGGTGCTGGATACCGCTTCTCGTAGCTCCATGCGGGGAATACACCTGGATATTCGCGCTTCTGGGGTTCGGACTGTTCCGGCTCATTGACATAACCAAGCCGTTAGGCTGCCGAAAGATCGAACAAGTGTGCCCCGGAGGATGGGGCGTGATGATGGATGACGTCCTTGCCGGGACATATGCCCTCATCATAGTATATATACTCAAACTGGTAATATTCTAATCATCGATACATTCTCACATAAATGGAAAGTAACGAAAATACAATGCCGGAGGCCAAGGGCCTCAATTTCGTAGAAGAGATCGTGAAAAACGATCTCAAGGAGGGGAAGAATGGCGGACGCCTCAACACCCGGTTCCCACCCGAGCCTAACGGCTACCTGCACATAGGACACGCCAAAGCAATCTGCATGGACTTCGGCATCGCTGAAAAATTCGGAGGGACATGCAACCTGCGTTTCGACGACACCAACCCCGTAAAGGAAGATGTGGAGTATGTCGATTCCATACGCGAGGACATCAAATGGCTCGGTTTCGACTGGGGAGACCGCGAATACTATGCCTCCGACTATTTTCCACAGCTCTTTGATCTGGCTGTACGCCTCATAAAAGAAGGGAAAGCGTATGTCGACGACCAGACTTCCGAACAGATAGCCTCTCAGAAAGGCACACCCACCCAGCCCGGCACCGAAAGCCCTTACCGCAACCGCAGCGTGGAGGAGAACCTCGATCTGTTCATGCGCATGAACGCCGGAGAATTCGAGGAAGGATCGCGTGTGCTGCGCGCCAAAATCGACATGGCAAACTCCAACATGCACTTCCGCGACCCCATCATGTACCGCATCATCAAGACACCACACCACCGCACAGGCACCAAGTGGAAAGTCTATCCTATGTATGACTTCGCCCACGGCCAGAGCGACTATTTCGAAGGTGTCACCCACTCTATATGCACGCTTGAGTTCGTGCCTCACCGCCCGCTCTATGAATACTTCGTCAAGGAACTTGCCGACGAGAGCTACTGCCCGCGACAGATAGAGTTCAACCGTCTCAACCTCACCTACACAGTGATGTCGAAACGCAAACTCCTTCAGCTCGTCAAAGAGGGGCTTGTGGCCGGATGGGACGATCCGCGCATGCCAACCATCTCCGGATTGCGCCGCCGAGGGTTCACACCGCGCTCCATACGCAACTTCATCGATGCCATAGGATATACAAAATATGAGGCACTGAACTCCATCTCCCTCCTTGAGCATGCCGTACGCGACGACCTCAACAGGATAGCCACACGAGGAATGGCCGTCATCAATCCCGTAAAGGTAGTGATCACGAACTATCCGGAAGGACAGACCGAAACCGTGGAAATGGAGAACAACCCCGAGGATCCGGAATCAGGCTCTCACAAGATGCCTTTCTCACGCGAGATATACATCGAGCGTGACGATTTCATGGAAAATCCGCCCAAGAAGTTCTTCCGTCTTGCACCCGACGGTGAAGTGCGTCTCAAGGGAGCATACATAGTGAAATGCACCGGAGTGAAGAAAGATGCCGAAGGGAATATCGAGGAGATCTACTGCACATATGACCCCGACACACGCAGCGGTCTTCCGGGAGCTGCCCGCAAGGTGAAAGGCACGCTCCATTGGGTGTCGGCACCGACAGCAGTCAATGCTACAGCCAGAATATACGACCGTCTGTTCTGTGTCGAAAACCCTGCCGCCGAGACAGAGCGTGACTTCCGCGAAATGCTCAACCCCGACTCACTCAAAGTAGTGGAAGGGATAAAAGTAGAACCTTATCTCGCAGAGATAGCCAAGCCGGGAGTCCCGCTGCAGTTCCAGCGCATAGGATACTTCACCCTCGACCCGGACTCCACACAGGACAACCTTATATTCAACCGCACCATAGCCCTGAAGGACTCCTGGGAGAAGATCAACAAGTAACCTCACCTCCAATATGGAAGACAACAACGACGATACCAGGCAGGGGCTTTACAACGAATTCGAGTCGGAAATAGTCAAGGCAGGAAATCCGGAAGCCTATTTCGATGAAAACGATCTCATCGAGATATTCGACTACGCTTCCGACATGGACAACTATATCGTGAAGATGGAGGTCCTTCTCTATGGCGCGCGCCACTATCCGACAAGCGAAGCCCTCGCCACGCGCCGTGCCTGGTTCTACTCATCGTTCGGTGAGATGGAAGCCGCTGCCGATGTCAACAGCCGTGTGAGCAACGGAGGATTCCTCAACCGCCTCCTGTCGCTCCGCGCCGAGGGAGCCACCGACTCCCCCGACACACGCGCTCGCCTTGACGGGATCGTCGATGACACCAAGGAATTCGGTGACGAGGATGTGATACAGCTTGTGGACTTCTGTGCCGAAAACGATATGCTCGACTGGGTGGAGAAGAACCGCAACCGAATCGAGGAGAAATGCTCCTACACCCCGACGCTGATATATGAATATGCCGACCGCGCCGAGGAGATCAGCGACCTGCCGACAGCCCACCGGCTGTTTGAGGAACTGACCATGATGGAGCCGTTTACTGTGGACTTCTGGGTAAGGCTTGCCAACGTGCAGCTGCTTGAAGGCCTTTACGATGACGCTTTAGGATCGGCCGACTACGCGCTTGCCATCGACAGCAACTATATCGAGGCAATGAGGCTGAAAGGGAGAGCCCTTTACCGGCTTGACCAGCCACGCGAAAAAGTGGCCGAGGTGTTCCGCACAGTCCTTGACCACCCCGAGGCCAACGATTCCGATGCCACAGCCTACGCAGCCACAATAGTGGAGCTCGGGAGGACCGATGAGGCCGTCAGACTGCTTGAGGAGACCATATCGCGCTATCCCCTCTCACAGGTGCCGATCGACCTGCTTATGAATATCGATTTCCGGCGTGCCACACCGTTCATACTTCAGGTGGCGGAGCGTACATCGTTCACCAGAGACACACTGGTGGCATGGGCCCGCGAACACATGTCAAACGGGCGCATCGACATTGCCGCCGAGTTGCTGAGACTGTTCCGCGACCGCTTTGTCGGGGCACCGGAACTGAACTTTCTTACCGAGCTGTGGTACTTCAACAAGATGTACCGCGAAGTGATCGACATCACGGAAGAGTCCATCAGCGGGCTCTCCGAACTAAGGATGCCTACCCCCGGACTCACCTTTCCATATCTGATGAGTCTTATAAGACTCGGGGAGACTGACAAAGCACTCACGGAAGCAAAGTCCCACCTCAAGGACATCGACACCCTCATGCAGATGCCGCGCCCCAGCCGTCCGGACAGCACTCTGCGCAACGACATGTCTCCTTCAGGAGCCGCATGCCTTGATATAGGCTATGCCGCCATGCTCCGGAACATTGTCAACGCGCTGTCGGCCAAGCCCCAGCTACCGGCCGATTCGTTCGATCCCATGCTGTTCTGAGACCGGCATCCGACCCGATCAGAACTTTCAACATCGACACATGGCTTGCCGACTGCATACCCGCATGGCAAGCCATGTGTTTTGTACACCATCATGTTTAAACACACTTTAACATTCGACACCTCACATATATCACACGCCTAACATATTGAACCCAAATCGGTCATTAGAACTCACGCATAGTATGGGAAGTCAAGGTCGTCCAT
>CAJURI010000083.1 GCA_910588795.1 uncultured Duncaniella sp.
TACCGTTGCGCTCCATGAAGATGTAAGGAGCCATTGCAGGATTCCATTTTCTTTTCATGTGGCCAAAATGGCAGCCTGCTTCGAGGAGTTGGTCGAAATTGGGTGTTGACATGTTGTTGTCGATGGGTGTTGTTTACGTTCTGTGAAATTTACAACCGGGGAGTAGGGAACGTGTCCATCTCCGGGGTTTAGATGCTAAACACTATAGATTTTCTATGCTACGCGCGATCCTGTGATCTCTTGGGCGATATCATTAACGCTTGGAGAACTGGAAACGCTTGCGGGCTTTGGGACGACCCGGCTTCTTGCGTTCTACGACGCGAGGGTCGCGTGTCATGAAGCCTTCCACGCGGAGTGCATGCTTGTCCTCGGGGTTGATCTTAACGAGGGCGCGTGCGATAGCAAGGCGGAGTGCCTCGGCCTGTCCCTTGTAGCCTCCACCGTCGAGATTGACATGAATGTCATATTTCTCGGTTGAGTCGAGGGTGAGCAGGGGCTGCTTCACGATGTACTGGAGTATTGAAGAGGGGAAGTAAACGTCGATGGGACGCTTGTTGATGGTGATTTGGCCGTTGCCTTCCTTGACAATAACGCGGGCCACGGCGGCCTTGCGGCGGCCTACTGCATTAACTGTTTCCATTCTTCAATTATTTGATTTTGTTAATATCGATGACTTCGGGGTTCTGAGCCTCATGGGGATGTGTAGGTCCGTTGTACACGTGCATGTTCTCGATGATGCGGCGTCCGAGACGGTTCTTGGGGAGCATGCCTTTGACAACCTTGATGAAGAGGGGATGGTAGCCGGGCTTGAGGTGCTTGTTGTGTGATTTCTTCATCATGATCTCGGGGGTAGCTACACGCTGGCCGCCGGGATAGCCTGTGTATGAAAGGTATTCACGGCCGGTCCATTTGTTGCCGGTGAGACGTACCTTGTCGGCGTTGATGACGATCACATTGTCGCCGCACTCTACGTTGGGTGAGTAGGTGGGCTTGTTCTTGCCGCGGAGAATGAGGGCGATTGTGGCGCATAGGCGGCCGAGTACCTGGTCGGTCGCATCGATTACGACCCACTTGTGCTCAACGCTCTGGGCGTTGGGTGTGAGGGTCTTGTAGCTTAAAGTATCCACGTTTTAATGCTTAATTAATAGATAGTTACTGTTTAGGCTCAGGGCTGCCTCCGCTCGGCCAAAAGCTCGGGCTTGCTTTGCCATTGGTTATTAATTGGACATAATCGGACTGCAAAGGTAGTGATTCCCTTTGAATTATCCATATGTTGTTAAGTATTATTAACATTGCTGCTTCGCGTTTTTGGGGAACCGTAGTCCGTCATGTTGTCGTTTGTGTACTGTGACGCGAGGGTGTCTTGTATTGGCCGGACACTGATTTTCTTTCATTTTAGCATGCCTGACTTACAGTTTGTAGGCGTTTTTGAAGCGGCACGTGCCTGTTGGCTTAAAATTTTAAATCAAATCTGTGATAATCCGAGGGTTGAGATATGTGCCTGGGTGTGTGATTTTTTTTGTGGATGTTGAAATTTTGCATACTTTTGTGCCGAAATTTAATAAATGTCACTATGGTCCTGTCTGGGAAAAAATTATGGATGTCGGCTCGCGATTACGTGATGATAGTCGTGGCTATCTTTATTTTTGGTTTTGGCTTTTCGGCGTTCATTCTACCTGAGAAGGTGGTGATAGGGGGCGTGACCGGTGTGGGTACCATTGCCTATCTTATCACGGGCAAGACCTATATGATTGGTCTGACGCAGTATATTATAAACCTTGTGCTTCTCGGCATAGCTTATTTCGTGGTCGGCAAGCAGTTTGTGATCAAGACTATCTTTGGCGCGACTGTGATCTCGATTGTAGTGTCTGTGATGCCGTCGTTGTTTGACGGCCCTCTTGTGCCGGGCCAGCCTTTCATGAATGTGTGCATAGGAGGCATATTCACGGGCATAGCTCTCGGCCTTGTGTTCATTCACAATGGGAGTACCGGAGGCACTGATATTGTGGCTGCCATAGTGGCTAAGCGCACTAATGTCACCATAGGCCGCACGATGCTTTTTGTGGATTTTGCCATAATATCATCTTCATTCCTGCTCACGCACGAGATCTCAAAGGTGCTTTATGGTTTTGTGGTGCTCATCATCACATCTTATATGGTGGACCTCGTGATCAACACCAACAGGCAGGCCGTGCAATTCCTTATCATATCTCCCAATTGGGAGCGCATAGCAACGGCCGTCAATCTTCATGCCCGCCGTGGAGTCACGGTGATGGACGGCATGGGGTGGTACACCAAGCATTCTGTTAAGATTCTGCTCATAGTGTGTCGCAAGATTGAGTCGGTGACCATATTCCGAATTGTCAAGAGCATTGATCCCACGGCATTTATCTCACAGGCCAATGTCAACGGTGTGTATGGGCAGGGCTTCGATGAACTGAAGTTTAAGCGCGATCTCAAACTTCAGGAGCAACTTGAAAGCGAGAATCAGGAGGCTACTGTCAGCCGTGATGCTGTGAGTGAATGACGGAGTCGCGGGCATATGTAAACAGTGTCCGATAGTCTGACGGTGGTATGCCAAAAGCCGCAGAAGGCACGGAAAAAATTCCGTGCCTTCTGCGGCTTTTGATGTTGCCTTATATTTTTCTGAACGTGGTCAGGGGAATGTCTGCGCTATTTCAGCACACCGTGTTTTTTGAATACCCGGGTGATAGTCTCGAGTGCGCGGTCGACCTGCTCCATGGAATGTGTGGCCATGAGGCTGAATCTGATAAGAGTGTCGGTCGGAGCCACAGCCGGTGAGACTACGGGGTTGACGAATATTCCGTTGTCGAGGAGATCGCGGGTGATGGTGAATGTCTTGAAGTCGTCGCGTATGAACAGCGGGATGATGGGTGTCGAGGTGTTGCCGATCTCGAATCCTGCCTGACGGAATCCCTCGAGTGCATGGCGCGTGAGTTTCCACAGGTTCTCCTGCCGTTCCGGTTCGGTCTGCATGATCTCAAGTGCTTTGAGTGCTGCGGCTGTCGACGCCGGTGTGATGCTGGCGGTGAAGATGTAGGAGCGGGAGTGGTGGCGAAGGAAGTTGGTGATCTCCTTATTGGTGGCTATGAATCCTCCGAGTGAAGCGAACGATTTGGAGAATGTTCCCATGATAAGGTCCACATCGGCGGCTACTCCCTGATCATGGCACACTCCGCGGCCGCCGGGCCCGAATACGCCTATGCCGTGGGCTTCGTCGATCATGACGCTTGCGTTGTACTGCTTGGCGAGGCGCACTATCTCTTTCACGTTGGCGACATCGCCTTCCATGGAGAACACACTGTCACTGACTATCAGCTTCACTTTGTCGGGATCGCACTTCTTGAGCTGCTTTTCAAGCGACTCCATGTCGTTGTGCTTGTACTTGAGCTGCTGGCTGAAAGAGAGTCGGCGTCCTTCTATGATGGATGCATGGTCCTGCTCGTCCCAGAGTATGTAGTCCTCGCGGCCCGTGAGTGTCGACACGACGCCGAGATTGACTTCGAAGCCTGTCGAGTAGACCATGACGTCCTCTTTGCCGGTGTATTCGGCGAGCTTGGCCTCGAGTTCCTTGTGCAGGTCAAGTGTCCCGTTGAGAAAAGGTGATCCGGCACATCCGGTGCCGTATTTGCGTGTCGCGGCTATGGCCGCTTCCTTTATGCGTGGGTCGTTGACGAGTCCGGTGTAGCAGTTGGATCCGAACATCAGCACTTTCTTCCCATTGATTATCACCTCAGGGTCTTGTTCGCTCGATATGGCCCTGAAGTAGGGGTACACACCTGCGGCCTTTGCTTCCTGAGGGGCTGTGTACTTGCTGAGTTTCTCTTGCAGTAAATTCATCGTTGATTCCTGTGACAATATGGTGGCGCATGCCGGTTAACTTTGCCATTCTGCGCTTTTTGCAGGGGGCAAAGTTAGAAATTTTTTCACATTTTTTGTCGCTTTGTGCCATATTTTATGTGTTAATTTATTGAAACAGGGCTTGAATTATCCCCTTTTTGTTCGTTTTTCCCTCTTTTTTGCTGTATAGGGGGTTGAGTAGGATGTTTTTTATTACCTTTGTGTAAAATTTTGAAGCTATGGATAATCCTAATGTTTCCGGGCAGGAAGCTCCTGTCAAGCGCACGGTGCTCGACTATGACGATATAGTCGGGATGGTCCCTTTCTTTAAGGGGAAACGACGCCTTGTGGAGCGCATTATGAAGATGCTCGACATAGATAAGGTCAACTGGATCCACGACCATAATTTCGATACTCCGGGCCCTCGGTTCTGCCGTGGCCTGCTTAATGATCTTGACATAAAGCTCAGGATCGACAATGAGCAGCTTCTTGACAATCTGCCTGAAGGCCCGTTTATCACCGTGAGCAATCATCCTTTCGGGGCTTTGGACGGCATAACGCTTATCGATCTGATCGGGAGCCGCCGGCCTGAATATAAGGTGATGGTCAACATGATACTCAATCGCATCACTGCTATGCGGCCTAACTTCATGGCGGTCGATCAGGCTGCGAGCGACGATCCTGCTAAGAAGGCAGTGTCGATGCGCGGCATCAAGGAGGCTATGATGCAGGTGCGCAAGGGGTATCCGATAGGTTTCTTCCCGGCCGGTGCTGTTGGTAATTACAACAGGCATCTGCGGTTTGAGGACCGTGAATGGCAGCCTGTGGTGATTCGGCTCATTATGCAGCTCGGCGTGCCTGTGATACCGATATTCTTCCACGGGCTCAACAGTTGGTGGTTCCGATTGCTCGGTATCATCAGCTGGCAGTTGCGCACGCTGCGCCTTCCTGCCGAGGTGTTCCGGCGCAAAGGTGATACGTTGCACATATCGGTGGGCGACGTGATATCGCCCGAGGAGATCAAGGCCCATTCCGGATCGGTGGCTGAGCTCGGGACGTGGCTTAAGTCCAAGACCTATGAGCTTAAAAAACTGAAATGATGGAACTTGAAAGTCTTGATTACCCGTCGCAGGTTCTTCAGGCCAAGCAGCGTTTCGGAATAATAGGCAATTCGCCCGCCCTGATGGAGTCGATCGCGCGTGCGGTAAGGGTGGCTCCTATCGATCTGTCGGTGCTTGTCACCGGAGAGAGCGGGAGCGGAAAAGAGTTTTTCCCGAAGATAATCCATGGATTCTCTTCGCGTAAACATGCCAGGTATATTGCCGTCAACTGTGGCGCGATCCCTGAAGGCACCATCGATTCCGAACTGTTCGGGCATGAAAAGGGCGCGTTTACGGGAGCTGTGGCCACACGTAAAGGATATTTTGAGGAGGCGGATGGCGGCACTATTTTTCTTGATGAGGTTGCCGAACTGCCGCTCACCACTCAGGCCCGCCTGTTGCGTGTGCTCGAGAGCGGCGAGTTCATAAAAGTCGGATCGTCCACTGTGCAGCGCGCCAATGTGCGTATAGTTGCCGCCACGAATGTGGATATGGCGAGGGCTGTGGCCGAAGGCCGTTTCAGGGAGGATCTCTATTACAGGCTCTCTACCGTGTCGATCTCTATACCCCCTTTGCGTGACCGTGGAGCCGACATACCGCTGCTTGCCCGTAAGTTTGCCGCTGACTTTGCCGAGCGTTACACCATGCCGCGCGTCACGTTTGACGATACTGCACGGCAGCTGTTCATGGCTTACCGCTGGCCCGGCAACGTGCGTCAGCTTAAGAATGTGGTGGAGCAGATAGCTCTGTTTCACGCGGGTGAGGATGTGGATTCGGGAATGTTGCGCTCGTATCTGCCCGGCAATGGCGGTTCGGGGCTTGCTACGGTGCATGCCGCCGGGGCCGATAATCCCCACGACTATGCTGTGGAGCGGGAGATGCTGCTTGGCATGATTGTGAGGCTGCAGCAGCAGATCGACTCGTTGCGTGACAGGCTTGACCGCGAATCATCGGCGCATACGCCGTTCATCGATACAGTGGAGACCCGTGATGCCGGTGCGGCTCCGTCCATGCCCTCTTCGATAGTGAAGTTCGAGCCTTTCTGCTCTCCTTTGCGTTCGGTCGAGCGCGATGGAGCCTCGCGTGACGTTGATGCATCCGTGTCTCCGGCGACACTTGAGGAGACCGAGCGTGAGACCATACGCCGTGCTCTTGAGCGTAACGGAGGCCGCCGTAAGGCTACAGCGGCTGAACTGAATATATCCGAGCGGACTCTCTACCGCAAGATCAAGGAGTATGGGATGGAATGACCCGGCCTGATTGTCATTGGGCTATCGTTGTTCACCTATGCGGATGAATCTTGCCCCTGTCAGGTTGTTGTTTTTGCGTAGATATTCGCTCAAGGGCATAGGGTCGATTATGACTTTGCCTTGTTTCGATGAGGCGTGCAGAAGGTGTGGCACTCCGTCCTTGAAGATTACGATTCCTATGTGTGAGATGTCGAGTCCCTCTGTCTTGGTCGTGAAAGCTATCACATCCCCTTCTTTTATCCAGGAAGGGGATTTTTTTGACATCAAAGCCGAGCTGCGTATGTAGGGGAAGCGGTGTGACCTGTAGCCGACTTCACAACTCTTGATTTTCTCGTATATTGCGTCGTCCTTCATGGCCGGGTAGGCGTCGCGGTGGTGCGACATGTAGTCTAGGGTCTTGATCTGATATTTTATGCCCGGCAGGCGGTCAGTGATGTCGCGCATGTTGCCGCGGTGCGTGTTGTCGACAATCCAGTCACTTATGTAGTGGAGCCTTGACGCATATCCGTCGGCGCGGCCTTGGCGGTAGCGAATCTGCTCCAGATTGTATAGGAAGTCTTGCCATGAGTTTCTTCTCTCTTTCACGGTGAGCACCATTGCGGCTACTGTCTCTACGAAGGTGGTGCAGTCCATCTCGTCGATGTTTACCGTCAGCATCTCCGGACTGCCTTCAAGGGTGCCCGGCGCATATGGAGTGCCTTCAAATTTCGCTCCTATGTATATCATGAGTTCATTGGGCGATTTGTCTCCGTAGTTGTATGCGTCGATAAGTATGCTGTTTATCTTTGTCGTGTCGGATGCTTCATTGTGCCATCTCACTTCGCCGGGATATGATGCGGAAATCCTGCCCGTGAGTACTGTCGATAAGATTGCTATATATAATAATGTGATGGTCCGTTTCATAGATTACAGTGATTTGCACATTTTTTTTCACTCCTCAAAATTAACAAGAATCCGTGGTATGTGCAAATTATATTTATACTATGGTTTTATGATGTGCGATTTTTGAATGTGAGTCATGCCGACTCCGGTTATTCTATGAGTCGCACTATGTATGTAAAAATCGGTGTTGCGAGGGGCATGAAACAACGAAACGGGCTAAAAGTTCGCCTTTAATGTTAAAATAGTGTTAAAAGGCT
>CAJURI010000084.1 GCA_910588795.1 uncultured Duncaniella sp.
CTCATAAATCTACCCTTAATCGTGTATTGGATGATAGTTGCGGATTTTAGGGTAACCCTTCTGGCTGACACATCCTTATTCGTCTTTTCGGCGATTTTCGCGCTGTAGCTCAGTCGTGTAGCTCGCTACACTCCTTCGCTCCATCTCGAAAATCTCTCGAAAATACTTCATAATTATGTGTCAGCTAATTTATGCGAGTTACTTATTATATTGCTACTTCAAATGTTTGTCAAGAAATTTGAGGCATTCCGACTGCTCCTTCTTATGGCACTGGTGGCCGATGTTCCACAATTCGGTGCGCAGATTGTCTGACGCGCCCTGGCTTGCCCACACCTTGCGCATCTCACTGAAAGCCTTGTTCACGGCCACAGGCGGAAACAGCTTGTCGGTCTCACCGTTAAGGAAGAACATAGGCTTCGGACAGGCAAGCGAGGCTACATGCGGATAGTCGAGATAGTTGCGCACACCGAGGAGGCAATTGGCAAAGCCACCCCTCTCCCTGCCGTACTCCCATGAGAGCTGTATGTCGGTGGTAGTCATCCAGCACACAGCCACCCCGGCTTTGATGATTGGCGATAGGGCGGCAAGCATCCAGGAACGATACGCGCCCATGGACAATCCGATGCAACCGATCCTCTCAGGATCCACCTTAGGAAGAGTGGCGAGAAACTCGGCGGTGTACATGTCCTCGAAATTCATCCACGCGCTCATGTTGCGCCCGAGCATCTGGAAATTGCCGGCGATATTGGCATGCTTGCTTCCGTCAGGACCCTCCTTGCGCCCACGGTCACCCCAGAACAGGGCATCGACCGAGATAACCACATACCCGTTTTTTGCAAGATAGTCCCCAAGATATTGCCCCTCATAAAGATTGTCAGCCCAACTGTCGGCATCTTCATACACCCAGCCATCCACATCAAACGGGCGTATCATCTTCTCCTTTCCTATAGTATAATGGCCTCCATGGTCATGAAGCGCGACTATGGCAGGAAAAGGCCCGTCTCCGTCAGGAGTCAGCACATAAGCCTCCACACGGGAATAATCCGTGAGATTGAACGCCACCTTACTGGCCGTATACCCGTCACGCTTCTCCTCGGCCACTATCTCAGGAGACCATGACGACGAATGCCTGGGAGGGGTGAGCATCAGCTCTATCACTTTGGCACGGGCAGTGCGGTTCCACTCGCTGTAATCACTGATATCGCTGTTGCCCCAGGCCAGCGGATAGGTCAGTTCCTCCTGTATGCGGTCAAGGAACACCGGCATGTCTCTCTCTATCTCATACTTTGACGAGTGGGGCACATCAGTCTTTTCAGACTGTGCCGACACCGCAAGGGCCATCGCAGCCAACGATATGTATGCAAAGATTCTTTTCATGGCAAAATACTAAATTGTTATATATAGTGCGATAATGTCGTAAAATTATTTACAAAGATACGGCAAATTTCAGGCTCATCAAAAGCCGTTCGATAATAAAATATGGACCCGAAATCCCTTCGGGCCCATATAAGAAGGTTTACCTTAAATATTACCTAAAGTTCCTCTCGATTAACCTTAAATTATATGTATCAATCATTATTCCTGACGGAAACCATAACCGTTTGTAATCCCTGAGTTCAGAAGGTCCTGATATCTGAACGGACGAACTGTGACAGGAGACTTGTGAGCCTGATAATCGGCTTCGGTTATACCGGCAAGCACCTTGTAAGCGTGAGTCTGCCAGTTCTTGTCATCCTTTATGAGATCAATGCCCCAAGGGGTCTGTTCATAACCATCGGCTTCCCATTCCTGAGCCTTGGCCGATCCGGGTGCCACATATTCAAACAGGCCCTTGATAGCCAAGTTGGTAGCATTGTGATTGAATGTAGCATAGCCAAACGAGCTAAGCACACCGTCCCAATCATCATGTACGCCACGCCATCCGGGATAGAGCACGGGGTCATTCTCCTGACCGGCAGGTGTGCCGGCTGTCAGACGGTAACCGTAAAGCGTGCGGCTGTCGACCTTCTTGACCCATACATAAGCCGGAAGCTGATTTCCGTTACCGAACTCGGCATATCCCTTGGTCTCGATATCCTGAAGCACCTTGGTCATGTCACGACGGTTGTTGACGGCAGCCTCGGGAAGCAATCCTGTGCGTATGAGATCGAAACGGCGAACACCCTCGCCCACGAATTCAAGAGCACGCTCCTTTATGACAGCCTTGTACATCGCGCTCCAATCAGTAGAGGAGAACTCATTGCCGCATGCCGCGATCCATGCGTCAAGCTTGCTGTCGACACCGCCGGGGAAGTTACGGTTGTGCACTTTTTCGAGCCAAGTGCGAGCCTGTCCGTCTTGACCGAGAGCAGCATACACCTCTGCGAGCATCAGATATACATCTGACATGCGCATATAGCTGACATTGATAGCCGAATTGCCATATGTAGCAGTGTCAGGCTTCTTCATGCGGTTCCAGTCCCATTTGTTGCAGGTGATACCCACCTTACCCCAATTGTTTATATCGAGCGACAGCAGAAACTCACGGCCGTTGCCGTCAGTGCCGGTCACGCAGCATGAAGCATCGCGACGTGCGTCTGCAGGGTCAAACCATCCGTAATACACATGGGGCTGTATACGGTTCTGTCCGCAACATATACAAGGCGCACCATAGTTGCCGCCGGTGGAAGCTCGTCCGATATATCCGGGACGGTCGGCACCGCCGTTGAGCATAAACGGTATCTCGTAGACGCTCTCATCGGCGACATCAACGGAATTGTCCTTGTGCATCTGATTGAACGCATACTGATAGGGGCTATTGTAGAGTCGGCCCAGCGCATCCGTGCCACGTGGGTCGGTCAAATAGAACTGTATGATGCCGGGATGCTGAACACATGCCTCGAGATACGGGCGGGCATTCTCAAGCACCTTGCGCCAATCGGCACGACGGCCATAGACAGCCTTGTTCTGAGTATCCTCGGCACAGAGATCGTCAAAGGAGAGCACTTCACCCTTACCGTCGACATAAAAACCTGCCTGAAGATCTGTGCGGCGTGTGCTGTAGCCTGCATTATAGAGAGCGATTCGCCCGATAAGACCCTGCGCATAATTGCGGTTCATGACGTCGGCACGCACACCGTTCTCTCCGGCACGATACATATGGGGCTCTACAGCCATTAACTTTTCGATACACCAGTCATATATGGCATAACGGGACTTTAGACCCTGGGCACTCTCTCCGGCATGCTCCACCATAGGTACATCACCGTAATAGCGGCACAGTTCGAAATAACATGTGGCACGAAGAGCCACAGCCTGACCATAGATATCTGAAAGAGAATTGGGCTCACCGCTCATGAGTGTGCCGAAATTTTCAAGAGACTCAAAGCTGTCGATAAGGGCATTGCAGACTCCGATGGTCTTGTAGAGGTCACCAAAAACCCCAGATCCCTGCAGACCGTTAATGTTGATTGCCGATGTGCCGGTCGGGTAGAAACCTTTTTCAAGCTGTCCGGCATCACCATCCTGATAGCCATCCTGCAGGCCCTCCATGTCAGATCCCCATATAGGGCTCCAGAAGATACCTACCGAGTGGAGATCGCGGTTGGCGCGAAGAAGTTCGTAGCCATAATTGAGGGCACCGCGTGCCGACTCCTCGCTCGAGAATACAAACTCACGGTCAGAGACGCTCGGAGAGTTGGTATCGAGGTAGTCCTCGCAACCCGTAGCTCCAAGAGCAAAGGCTGAAACGAGTGCTATATTTATAAACTTGTTCATATTATGGTATCGTATTATATTTTTAAGGTTTAAGCTATTAGAATGACAGAGATGCACCGATGGTCCATGTGCGGGCACGCGGATATGTACCGTAGTCCATGTTGAACATCGGGAAATTGCGGATATCGCTACCGAATCCCACTGTACCGGCTGTGTTGGTATTGACCTCGGGATCAAGACCCTTGTAACCTGTGATTGTAAAGAGGTTGCCGGCTGTCACATAAAGACGGAAATTGGAGATATGCGCCTTCCTGGTGACCTGCTGAGGCAATGTGTATCCGAGTGTGAGGGTCTGCAGACGCAGATATGAACCATCCTCAAGGAATTCGGACGACACTATGCCGCTCTGGTGGTAAGGAAGTGCCGATGTGGCATTGGCATTGAGAGCATTGAGCTCGGCAGGATCTGTAACGGCATAGAGATTGCCTGTATTATCCACATTGTAGACTTTATAGCAGTTTGCACGCCATGCGCTGTACTGGCGGGTAAGGCCGACATACTCGTTGCCCGAAGCGTCCATCATGGCGTTGGCATTGTAGACCTTGCCTCCGTAAGCCCAGTTGAAATTAGCTGAGAGGTCCCATCCCTTGTATCCGAAATCAAGATGGAAGCTACCTGTGTGACGCGGACGCACCTCGCCGAGATTGACGGCATCTTTAGCATCGATCTTTCCGCTGTTGTCAGAATCCACGAACTTGGGCGCGCCCGGGAATGCTACCTGGCCGGTAGGAAGAGTGAACGGATGCATGTAAGTGGCTGTTATATCCTTTGTGAGGTCAGGAACACCGTCTTTGAGTGTGTATGTGCCGTTGGAGTAGTTGAAATCGGCTGTGGTGTAGAAACCGTCGGCCACATAACCGCGCACGAGTCCGATAGGCTTGTCCACTGCGAGCATCCAGTCCATCGACGGGGTCTGTGCCGATGAGCCCCAGTAGGAAGAGTAGATATACTGGTCGGCATTCTGCATCTTGTCGAGGTTATTGCGGTTGTAGTTGTAGATGGCTCCCGCGCTGAAACGGAAATCCTTGTTGCGGTAGATATCAGCATTGACCGAGATCTCGACACCGCGGTTGGATATCTGGCCGAAGTTCTGATACTGGTGTGAATAACCTGAGGTATTGTCGACAGGGACAAGCATCAGGAGGTCCTTGGTAGTGTTCCAGTACACCTCGACAGCACCGTTGATACGGTTGTTGAGGAAACCGAAGTCTACACCGAGGTTGCGTGACACGGTGGTCTCCCATTTCAGGTCAGGATTAGCCTTCAGACCGTCCGGACGATAGAACGGACCGAACTCTCCGTTGATAGGCAGCTTGTTGTTGGTAGAGCTTGACCATGTCTCGCGCCAGAGGTTGGAGTTGATATTGTCGCTTCCCGACTCGCCCCATGACAGACGCAGCTTGAGGTTGGAGAGCCAGTCGCGAGTTCCTTCCATGAAATTCTCCTCGGAAATGCGCCATCCGGCAGCCACTGCAGGGAAATATCCCCAGCGGTTATTGGGAGCGAACTTTGAGGAACCGTCGGCACGGAATGTGGCGGTAAACAGATAACGGTCAAGGAGTGTGTAATTGAAACGGCCAAACCATGATATAGTGCGGTCAGGAACACCGAATGTGTTATAGAATGAGCTGCTGTAGGTGGCAGTATGCATCATGGCTATGGCATGGTCATAGTCGAATGTGTCGGGGAATCCGCGGCCCTCGGCATAAATGGATTCGTCCTCGCTTCTGAGGAGCTCGTAACCGGCAAGAATATTGAACGAATGTATGTCCTTCAGGTCAAACATGTAGTTGGCTGTGGTTACCCAGCGGAGTCCCTTGGAGGTGCCGCGTGTGATGTTGGCACGCTTGTCACCGTTGGTGTATCCGTTCTCATAATATGTATTCTTGGACGAGCCTCGTGTCATCGCTATCTCAGAGCGGGCGGTGAGACCGGGAATGATCTCCCATGTCAGAGCCGCATTGCCACGGAAATTGCGGCGATAGTTCTCGCTTGTTATGTCATTGATGAGATCAACAGGATTGTGAGAGTCATCGATGTTCTGCACGCCGAAGCTGAAGCCAGAACTTACGTCTGTGTAAGGTATTCCACCCAGAGGATTGTCTATGGGCTTGTAGTGGTATGCTCCTGCAGTGTAGCGAGCTCCTGCACCATTGAGGGTGGACTCGTCGTAACGTGCCTCGGCATTGAATGTAAGGTTGCTGAATATCTTCTGCTGTATCTTGAGAGAGGTGGTAAAACGATTATAGTCAGAATTTATACGGATACCTTCGTCATCTATATAGCCTATATTGAATGCCATCTTTGTGTTCTCCGAACCACCGGTGATACTGAGATTATGGTTGTGGGAGAAACCTGTGCGCAATATATCTTCATCATATTGATGTGCCGCAACATTGGCATAATCGGCATAATGGTTGCCATACTTTGAGCCAAGTCCGAAATATTTCTCCATGGCATCCTTATGGCCCGTTCCGCGCGAGGCGGCATAGCTCCAGCTGTCAAGCACATACTCCTGTGCCGAGAGTACATCCTGCTTCTTGGCCACATTCTTGAACTGGACATATCCTTCGTAAGTTACCTTAGCCTTACCTTCCTGTCCGCTCTTGGTGGTCACAAGGATAACGCCATTGGCACCGCGGGCACCGTAGATGGCTGTGGATGCGGCATCCTTGAGCACGTCGATAGACTCGATCTCGGATGCGGCTATATTGTCGATATTGCCCACGGGGAAACCGTCGACCACATACAGAGGCTCATTGCTCTGGGTTATGGAACCGCCTCCGCGCACACGCACCGAAATAGTCGCACCGGGACGTCCGTCCTGCGACACTACATTCACACCGGGGAGACGGCCCTGGAGTGCCTGGGTGACATTGGATACAGGATTTGCTACAAGGTCTTCACCCTTTACAGAAGCCACAGCTCCGGTAAGGTCCTTGCGGCGCATGGTGCCATAACCTATCACCACTACCTCCTCGAGGTTCTGAAGATCCTCGTCAAGAGTGACATCAATGGGCACAAGCCGAAATCCCGGTGCATGGATTTAGGGAAAAGTGTTAAATTTGCGT
>CAJURI010000085.1 GCA_910588795.1 uncultured Duncaniella sp.
CGGAGAAGCTGGTTGTACTTGGCCATACGGTCAGAACGGCTTGCAGAACCGGTCTTGATCTGGCCGGCGTTGGTAGCAACAGCGATATCGGCGATAGTAGCGTCCTCGGTCTCGCCTGAACGGTGAGAGATGACAGCTGTGTAGCCGTTGCGCTGAGCGAGCTCTACAGCACGGAGGGTCTCTGTAAGAGAACCGATCTGGTTAACCTTAACAAGGATGGAGTTAGCACATCCTTCCTCAATACCACGCTTGAGGTATTTTACATTGGTCACGAAGAGGTCATCGCCAACGAGCTGGCAACGGTCGCCGATAAGGTCGGTGAGCACCTTCCAGCCAGCCCAGTCGTTCTCGCTCATACCGTCCTCGATTGAATCGATGGGGAACTTCTCGACAAGTTCTTTGAGGTACTGAGCCTGCTGCTCTGAAGTGCGCTTGGGAGCACCTTCGCCCTCTTTCCAGGTGTAATCATACACACCGTCCTTGTAGAACTCGGAAGAAGCGCAGTCAAGACCGATGGTCACATCCTTGCCGGGAACATATCCGGCAGCCTCAATAGCCTTGATGATGACGTTAAGAGCATCCTCGGTGCCGTCAAGAGCGGGAGCGAAACCACCCTCGTCGCCCACTGCGGTAGAGAGACCGCGGTCATGGAGCACCTTCTTGAGGTTGTGGAACACTTCAGTGCCCATACGGATACCCTCCTTGAAGCAGCATGCGCCGATAGGACGGATCATGAACTCCTGGAAGCAGATGGGGGCGTCAGAGTGAGCACCACCGTTGATGATGTTCATCATAGGCACGGGGAGGCAGCAAGTGTTGCATCCGCCGATATATTTGTAGAGGGGGAGGTCAAGGTAATCGGCAGCTGCCTTGGCAACAGCGAGAGACACGCCGAGGATAGCGTTGGCACCGAGATTGCTCTTGGTGTCTGTGCCGTCGAGTGCGAGCATAGTCTCGTCAATCCTGATCTGGTCAAGAGCGTTCATGCCCTTGAGAGCCTCGGCGATAGGGCCGTTCACATTGGCCACAGCCTTCTGCACGCCCTTGCCCATATAGCGAGACTTGTCACCGTCACGGAGTTCGAGAGCCTCGTTGACACCTGTAGAAGCCCCGGAGGGAACAGATGCACGGCCACGTGCGCCGGATTCAAGGATTACGTCTACCTCGACGGTAGGATTGCCTCGTGAGTCAAGGACTTCACGACCGATAATTTTCTCAATCTTCATAGTTACTTGAATATATAAAAAATTGTTTTAACCTATTGTCATTACAATTGCGATGCAAATTTAAGCAATTTTTTCAGATTATCACAGCTTTATCAAAAATATTTGGATCAGGAAGCAGGCGTCAGCTCCACCGTCAATACTCGTCCCAGCTCTTGATCTCGACACTGTCGAGCGGATGGGTTGTGAAGGCGTCGATATAAGCCGAAGCCAGACGGGCATTGGTGAGCAGCGGTATATTGAGATCAATAGCCGCACGACGTATCTTATAGCCGTTGCTCAGCTCCATGTCAGTGAAATTCTTCGGGATATTGACCACCATGTCGACCTTATGCTCATGGAGCAGGTCGATGGCCTGAGGCTGCATGTCGGGCTGCGACGGCCAGTAGACACGTATGGCCGGTATGCCGTTATCGTTGAGA
Organism: uncultured Duncaniella sp.; assembly: GCA_910588795.1. Lineage (GTDB taxonomy): Bacteria > Bacteroidota > Bacteroidia > Bacteroidales > Muribaculaceae > Duncaniella. The sequence goes on from CAJURI010000085.1 coordinate 1,646, forward strand.
TACGAATGCGTGCCTCCGGTGGCGTATATCGTGTAACCGCGGTTGGCAAGCTCATGTGCGGCATCGAGCATATCCGCTTTCTGCTTTGGGGTACCGGTGGAAAGAAGCACACTTTTTGCAGGGACGCGGTTGCCCACCGAGATCATAGCTTTTATGAGAGCCTCGGCGGAATCGTTGCCTATGCAGCCCACCTCGCCAGTCGACGCCATGTCGACTCCGAGCACAGGATCGGCACCCTGAAGGCGCGAGAAGCTGAACTGCGACGCCTTGATGCCCACATAGTCGAGATCGAAAGCATTCTTGTGAGGCTTCTCGACATCAAGGCCGAGCATCACACGCGTAGCTATGTCGATAAAGTTGATCTTCAGGACCTTTGACACAAACGGGAACGAGCGTGAGGCCCGAAGGTTGCACTCTATGACCTTTATGTCGTTGTTCTTTGCAAGGAACTGGATATTGAACGGACCTGATATCTCGAGCGCGCTCGCTATCTGGCGCGATATCCTGCGTATGCGCCGCACAGTCTCCACGTAAAGTTTCTGCGGGGGGAACTGTATGGTGGCGTCACCGGAATGCACACCTGCATACTCTATGTGCTCCGAGATTGCATAGACCACTATGTCACCGTCCTTGGCCACTGCGTCCATCTCTATCTCCTTGGCTCCAGATATGAACTGCGACACCACCACAGGATGCTTCTTGGACACATTCGCGGCAAGGCGCAGGAAGCGCGTGAGCTGTTCCTGATTGTAGCACACATTCATAGCCGCGCCCGAAAGCACATAGCTCGGGCGGACAAGAACCGGGAAACCGACCTCTTCGATAAATTCGTTGATGTCCTCCATGCTTGTCAGCTCACGCCAGCGCGGCTGGTCCACACCAAGGCGGTCAAGCATGGCGGAGAACTTGTTGCGGTCCTCGGCATTGTCTATGCTTGCAGCAGTAGTGCCAAGTATGTTGACTCCCTGCTCGTCAAGCCTTGTGGCAAGGTTATTGGGGATCTGGCCGCCGACGGAGAGAATGGTGCCGTGAGGCTGTTCAAGGTCGAGTATATCCATCACGCGCTCAAAAGTGAGCTCGTCGAAATACAGGCGGTCACATATATCGTAGTCGGTCGACACCGTCTCTGGGTTATAATTGATCATTACCGATCTCCATCCCTCCTTCTTTACAGTGAGCAGGGCATTGACCGAGCACCAGTCAAACTCCACGGACGACCCGATGCGGTAGGCACCGGAACCGAGCACCACTATCGAACGGTGATCATGCAGATAATCCACATCATTCTCCCTGCCATTGTAAGTCAGATACAGATAGTTGGTCTGTGCAGGATACTCGGCTGCAAGTGTGTCGATCTGCTTGACAACGGGCAACACCCCGAGCTTCTTTCTGAGAGCGCGGACAAGCAGATTGGACTTCTCGGCCTCGACCATATCCTCCTTCAGTACCTCGCGCGCCACCTGAAAATCGCTGAAGCCCTGCTCTTTCGCCTGACGCAAAAGGGGCTCCGGAAGCGCGTCAAGGTCATCATAGCCATGCAGTTCGCGCGCGGTGTTTATGATGTTCTGCAATCGGTAAAGGAACCACCGGTCTATCTTGGTCAGTTCATGTATCCTCTCCACAGTGTACCCCTTGAAGAAGGCCTGGGCTATGGCGAGTATGCGCTTGTCGGTAGGCTCGCTCAGGGCGTGCTCAAGTTCAGGTATGTCACGCTGATTGTTGCCCACAAAACCATGCATGCCCTGCCCTATCATGCGCAGGCCCTTCTGTATCACCTCCTCGAATGTGCGGCCTATGGCCATGACCTCGCCCACCGACTTCATCGACGAACCTATCTCACGTCGCACTCCATGGAATTTGCCGAGGTCCCAGCGCGGGATCTTGCACACTATATAGTCAAGAGCCGGCTCAAAAAAGGCCGAAGTCTCCTTGGTGACGGAATTCTTAAGGTCAAACAGGCCGTAGCCCAGGCCGAGCTTGGCCGCCACAAAAGCGAGCGGATAGCCGGTGGCCTTGGACGCAAGAGCCGACGAACGGCTCAGGCGCGCGTTGACCTCTATCACCCTATAATCCATTGACTCCGGATCGAATGCATACTGCACATTGCACTCACCCACAATCCCTATATGGCGTATGATCTTTATGGCGAGTTTGCGCAGCCAATGGTAGTCCTCGTTTGACAGAGTCTGGGAAGGCGCAACCACGATGGACTCTCCGGTGTGTATTCCCAAGGGATCGAAATTCTCCATGTTGCATACCGTGATACAATTGTCAAACCGGTCACGCACCACTTCGTATTCCACCTCTTTCCATCCCTTAAGCGACTTCTCCACAAGCACCTGCGGAGAGAACGCGAGAGCCTTTTCGACAAGACTCACAAGCTCCTGCTCATTGTCACAGAAACCCGATCCGAGTCCGCCGAGAGCATATGCGGCACGCACTATCACCGGATAGCCCAAAGCAGAAGCCGCCTCTATGGCATCTGACACAGAATTGACAGCCTCGCTCTTTATAGTGCGAACATCGATCTCATCGAGCTTGCGCACAAACAGTTCACGGTCCTCGGTATCCATTATGGCCTGCACCGGTGTTCCGAGCACCTCCACGCCATACTTCTCCAGGATTCCCGAGCGGTACAGCTCCACGCCGCAGTTAAGAGCCGTCTGGCCTCCGAATGCGAGCAGTATCCCGTCAGGCTGTTCTTTGGCTATAACCTTCTCCACAAAATATGGAGTGACGGGAAGAAAATATATCTTGTCGGCAAAACCCTCTGAGGTCTGCACTGTTGCGATATTCGGGTTGATGAGCACAGTGGTGATCCCCTCCTCCTTCATGGCCTTGAGAGCCTGTGACCCGGAGTAGTCAAACTCACCGGCCTCACCTATCTTCAACGCTCCGCTGCCGAGCAGGAGCACCTTCTTTATTTTTTCGTTACGCATACACCTAAAATTATATATAGTGACAGTGGAGGTTAAAGCATGCTTATGAATTCATCGAACAGGAATTCCGTGTCCTTAGGTCCTGAACTTGCCTCAGGATGGAACTGCGCCGAGAAGAAAGGCTTGCTCTTATGCCTTATACCCTCATTGGTGCCGTCGTTCATGTTGACGAACAGGGGCTCCCAGTCGGCAGGGAGCGTATCATTGTCGACCGCGAAACCATGGTTCTGCGAAGTGATGAAGCAGCTGTCTGTGCCAACCCTTCTCACCGGCTGGTTATGGCTGCGGTGACCGTACTTAAGTTTATATGTACTGGCTCCGGCTGCCTTGGCAAGAAGCTGATTGCCCATGCATATTCCGCATATAGGCTTGCCCGTGGCCATGGCCTTGCGTATGTTCACCACCGTAGCCTCAGCCATATCAGGATTGCCCGGACCGTTGGATATGAACAGTCCGTCATAAGGAATGGTATTGAAGTCATAGTCCCAGGGCACACGCACCACCCTGACACCGCGGCGCGTGAGACACCTTATTATATTATGCTTGACTCCACAGTCCACAAGCACCACGGTCTTTTCACCTTCGCCATGGACCTCGACCTCCTTGCACGACACTTTGCCCACAAGGTTCTCAAGATTCGGGTCATAGAACCCGCAATCATCGCCCCCCTCCATCACTATCTTTCCGAGCATTGACCCGTGCTCGCGCAGATGCTTGGTGAGAGCACGCGTGTCAATCCCGTATATACCCGGTATCTTCTCCTCCTCGAGCCACTGCGCAAGGGAGCGGTCGGCCTGCCAGTGGGAATGATCGAAAGAATAATCCTGAGCCACTATGGCACGGCAATGTATGTGATCGCTCTCATAATACTCACTCACATCATCCTTCTCTCGGTGCGGAGGGACACCATAATTACCCAATATCGGATAAGTCGTCACAAGTATCTGCCCTTCATAGGAAGGATCGGTCAGACTCTCGGGATAACCCGTCATTGCGGTGTTAAACACTACCTCACCGGCCGTTGACGATTCGTGGCCAAATGATTTCCCTTCAAAAGTGGTGCCGTCCTCCAGTATGAGGAAAGCGCGCTTAGTCTGTCTCATTCGAGTCGAGTATTTTAGAACTTTTTCGGGATGCAAAGTTACGGATTTTTTATCTCTTTCACATTCATTTTAGCTCTATTTTTCCAGCATCCTCGTCCCTTTGTCTAAAAAAAACCGGCCATCTTAATATTTATCGTAATTTTACTTGTTTTTATTACATTATAAAGTTATATTTGCGAAATATAAAACAAATTATCGCATATACAAATTTTTCGCAACGGAACGCGAACTCATTCCTTGTCAAATTTGTTATCTCTGAAGACACATTCCCATTACTTTAAAGATACACATTTGCAAAAAACTCTCTCATCATGAAAAGTGTAAAAGAATCCCTACTGGAGCGACGCAGCATCCGACGTTATGAACGCGAAGACATCAGCGACGATGACATGAGACTCATCTTCGATGCGATACGCAATACCCCCACCAGCTACAACGGACAGCAATTTTCGGTGATCGACGTCACCGACCCCGAAATGAAACTGAAACTGTACGAACTGATCGGTCAGAAACAGATCAAGACGTGCAACCATTTCCTGCTGTTCCTTGTCGACTACCACAAGATAGAGCTTGCCGCCAACGCCATTGGCGAGGACATGCCTGAATTCAACAACACCATCGACGGACTCGCCGTAGGCATAGTCGACGCCTCGCTCGCCATGATGAGTGCCGTTGCAATGACCGAGTCACTCGGACTCGGATGCTGCCCCATAGGATATGCACGCACTGTCGCCCCCGAAGCAATCTCCGTGCTGCTCGGGCTGCCCAAAAAGACATTTGTCGTATGCGGGCTCTCAATAGGCGTGCCCCGGGAGCTTCCCGACATGAAACCCAAACAGCCACGCGAACTCGTGGTGTTCCATAACCATTACCCCCAGGACGATGCCGAGATGACAGCCGACATAATGGAATACAACGAGACCATAAAGGAATACAACCGCACGCGATCCGGCGACAAGACCGACAACGACTGGGCCTCGCATATCCTGTCATACTACCGGGAAGCCATGAACTATGGCATGCTACGGGCCCTTCAGAGAAGAGGATTCGACCCTAAGAGATAAAGCTATTCAGTAACTACTCAGGTATCTAAATGTGCCCAAATGCTTGATTATCAACAGTAGCAA
>CAJURI010000086.1 GCA_910588795.1 uncultured Duncaniella sp.
TGAATCTACCATTTTTAGTCTCCAAAACGTTGCACTTCGTTTTGGAATCTACAATCCGTATTAAAAATCACTGCCCTTGAAATTAACAGAGGAAGCGATCGTGGCTTTGAATTTGTTAATTTTGCTATGATATCGGCTACTGTATATTTAGAAATTATAAGTAAATCATCATATTTAATTTAAATTTTATATATTATATAAATTATGTTAAAATGTAGAATCGGGGCTAAATCTTGATTTTATAGGAATTCTCCGTACATTTGCATAATATGTTATTTCACGTCAATATCGTAAACACATGAATCCAAAAATTTTAGTCACAGTTCTTTTTCTGTGCATAGCTAATGCGATCAATGCCGATGTGATGTCTCCCAATGGAAAAATCACACTATCCATATCTGAAGACTCGTCGCTTTCGGTTGCTGTAATGAATGGAAAAGAGAGGCGGTTGATGAGGATTGATTGTGGAAAGATAAGACAGATCCCCGGGAGTGTCAGCGTACATAATGTAGACTATTATATGGTTTGCGGTAAACGCAGACATTGCCGGAATGAATTTTCTGAAGTCAAGTATCTGCTTGAAAATTCCGATACTCTGAGTGTGAGAGTCTATGATGACGGCATTGCCTGGACAGGGTGCAGAGGATATGAAGTGGATCTTTCAGGAGCTTCACATAGCTGGCTGCAGGACTGGAGTGATTGCTACGAGGGATTTTATAATAAGGACAAGGGGAGTAAATACGGAAGCCGTTACGGTTATCCGGCATTGTTTGAATACGGTGACCGCGATGTGTTTCTCCTTTTGTCGGAATCATCCATAGGTGCTGACAATGCAGCCGCGAGTCTTTACGATACCGGTAGGACTGGAGTGTATGAGATCAGGCCTGACGGAGAAGAATATCCCGGATGGCAGACCGCTGTGATCGGCTCATTGAGTGATGTCGTGGAATCGACATTGATTAATGACAATTCACCGGTTGACAGATTGGATGATGTCTCCTGGATAAAACCCGGGGTGGCTTCATGGGTATATTGGGCGTATAATCATGGTTCAAATGATTTTGATATCATACGTAGATATGTCGATATGGCTTGTGAGCTGTCTCTCCCTTACGTGCTTATAGATGCTGAATGGGATGAGATGAAGAACGGACATTCAATACATGATGCAGTGTCATATGCCTTGGAGAAAGGTGTTAGACCTATGATATGGTACAATTCATCCGTAGGTTGGGTAAATGGTGCCCCGGGGCCTAAATTCAGGCTGAATGAGCCGGAGAACAGGGAAAAGGAGTTCGCCTGGTGTGAGGAGAATGGTATAGCCGGTGTTAAGATCGATTTTTTCTCCGGAGACACCAATCGAAATATAAAATATATGATGGATCTTCTCGAATGTGCCGCCAGGCACCGTCTGCTTGTGAATTTCCATGGCGTGACGATACCGCGTGGATGGCAGAGAACCTATCCCAATCTTGTGAGCATGGAGGCTGTGTACGGTGCCGAGTGGTACAATAATGTCTCGACTTTTACCGATAAGGCTGCCCGTCATAATGCCACGCTTCCGTTTACCCGCAATGTCATAGGTTCGATGGATTACACACCATGTGCGTTTACCGATTCTCAGCATCCTCACATCACTACTGATGCTCATGAACTTGCGCTGACGGTGCTCTTTGAGTCAGGCATACAGCATCTTGCCGACCGTCCGGAGAGTTTTCTTTCACAGCCGTATGAAATAAGGGAATTTCTTTCTGAGCTGCCTACAGCATGGGATGATACTTTTCTGCTTGGCGGATATCCGGGGGATTATGTGGTCATGGCAAGACAGAAAGGTGATGAGTGGTACATTTGCGGCATCAATGGCAATGACTCTTCCCGAGAGATATCCATTGACGTTGATCGTCTGCCGGGCATCATGCATGGCAAAAAAATGGTTATGATCACCGATAGCCCTGACGCGGACAAAACATGGAAGATATGTGAAATCGATAAAATACCGTCAATTGTGATAATGAAACCGAGAGGCGGATTTATTATAAAACTGAAGTGACAGAGGGAATGTTGGCCGTGCAGTATCGGTCAATACATACGTTACGGCACGGATGTTACATGTGTGAATGAAATGAGCACATACATATATGCCTGTTTCTACAAATAAGTATCCTCTTGTTACGTTTTTTACAGGCGGACTGTGTGAGAACTTGTAATTTTGTGATAACCATCAAGTCACATAATTCAAGTATGAAATCAAAATTAATCACATCCGTGATGATGCTGTCATGCATGGGGCTCATGCATGCCGTTAACCCTATAATACAGTCTAATTTCACCCCCGATCCGGCTCCGTATGTCCATGGCGATACGGTGTATCTTTTTGTGGATCATGATGAGAATGATGCCCAGTATTTTCTGATGAAGGACTGGCTTCTGTATTCGACTGACGATATGGTCAACTGGACCTACAGAGGCGCGCCGATATCTACAGAAACTTTTTCATGGGCTACACAGGGGGATAAGGCATGGGCTTCGCAGGCCATAGAGCGAGATGGAAAATGGTATTGGTATATATGCGCCCAGGACGCCGAATCAGGGCTGGATGCTGTAGGCGTGGCTGTGGCTGACGCTCCTGAAGGCCCTTACAGAGATGCGATAGGGCGTCCTCTTACCAAGCCGGGATTCGGGTTCATCGACCCGTCGGTTTTCATAGATGATGACGGACAGGCTTATCTTTTCTGGGGAAACAACGGATTGTGGATGGCTAAGCTCAACAGAGATATGATATCTCTTGACGGCGAAGTAAAGTATATAGATGAGCTTGATGATGAGAAGGCCTTCGGTCCCAAAGTGATGAAGCGCGACTATGCTCTTAACAAGCGGATGTTGAAGAGTAATTTTGAGGAAGCCCCTTGGATAAGCAAAAGAGACGGTCTGTACTATCTTGTGTATGCCGCAGGTGGTGTGCCTGAGTTTATGGCGTATTCTACTGCCGAAAATATCAATGGCCCGTGGACGTATCGCGGGCGTATCATGGACGAGGCTGAAAATAGTTTTACAATACATGGCGGACTTATCGAGATCGGTGGCAGGAACTTCATGTTCTATCATAACGGTAAGTTGCCAAATGGCGGCGGTTTCCGCAGGTCCTCATGTGTCGAGGAGTTCTCGTATGGCGATGACGGTTCCATTCCGTTCATTCCGTTCACTGATGAAGGAGTGAAGACTCCGTTGAAAAATCTGGATCCTTATGCAAGGGTGGAGGCTGAGACCATGGCTGACAGTTATGGCGTCAGGACTGACCGTAACAAGGGGCCTGAACGTCATTATCTAAAATCGGTTGACAATGGAGACTGGATCATGGTGAAGGCCGTGGATTTTGGAAATGGCAAAGACGGCAGGAATTTTTTTGCCAATGTTTCGGCTCTTCGGCCCGGTTCTTCAATTGAAATGCGTATTGATGCCCTTGGCAATAAGCCTGTGGCGCGGCTTGAGGTAAAGCCTACCGGAGGTTGGGACAAATGGCAGGAACAGTCAGCCGAAATTGGTGATGTTGAGGGTGTGCATGATGTATATCTGCTGTTCCGTGGCGACGATGATCCTGAGGTACTGAGATTTGACTACTGGAGATTGAAGTAATATCTTAAAAAGATCATTTTCATGAACAGAAGTAAAGGCATTGTTGCTGGGATATTGTCATTGGTCATGACTGTAGTGTCTGTGGGGGAGAGTTCCGCTGCACGCACTCAAGGATCGTTATTGGAGGTCCGTTTTGGAGATGTTGCTGCTCCCGAGGTGTCAGCAGGTATAAGACCGTTTGACCCGGCCGGATGTTATATCCTTATAGATGAGAAAGATTCGCCTGTGATAAAAAAGGCGGCAGAAATGTTTGCATCAGATGTGACCCGCGTCACAGGGGTGGAGACCGGTGTGTCATATGTCCCGAAACGCGATTCAAGAGCGGTGATAATTGGTACCATAGGTCATAGCCGTTACATAGATTCTCTTGTGTATAAAGGGGCTCTTGATGTGAGCCGTATCACCGGCGGATGGGAACGTTACAGCATAACAATTGTCAATGATCCGTTGCCGGGAATCTCTGAAGCCCTTGTCGTTGCCGGAAGTGACCGCCGCGGAGCTGCTTACGGTGCCTTGTCGATAAGTGAGGCTATGGGGGTATCTCCATGGGAATGGTGGGCTGATGTGCCTGTCAGAAGAAGAGAAAATGTAAGGATATATGCTGATTTTCAGTCGGAGTCTCCATCGGTGAAATACCGTGGAATATTCATAAACGACGAGGACTGGGGGCTGCTCCCTTGGGCTGCTTCCAACTATGAGAAGGAACTTGGCGACATAGGGCCGCGTACTTATGAGCGGGTGTGCGAGCTGTTGCTGAGGCTTAAAGGCAATATGCTTGCGCCGGCGATGCATGCATGTACCGGCGCGTTTTATTCTCATCCCGAGAGCAAGGCTGTGGCCGACAGTTGTGGAATAATCATCACGACATCTCATTGCGAGCCTATGCTTTTCAACAATGCTGCAAAGTCAGAGTGGGACAGTCGACGTGACGGTGAATGGAACTATGTGACTAACAAGCCTGTCATATACTCTAAAATGGATGCGCGAGTAAAGGAGGCCGCCCCGTATGAGAATATCTACACCATGGCCATGCGTGGTGTGCACGACGAGGGCATGCGTGGCAATCTCTCTATGGAGAAGCGTATAGAGGTGCTGACCGAGGTAATTCAGGACCAGAGGGGGATACTTGAGAAGCATCTCGGACGCAGTGCGGCTGACGTGCCGCAGATATTTGTCCCTTACAAGGAGACTCTGGATGTCTATGAGGCGGGCCTTAATATTCCTGACGACATAACGATCGTATGGCCTGACGATAATTACGGATACATGAAGCATCTCAATGATTCTGTCGAGCGCAGTCGTGTGGGCGGTTCAGGAGTGTATTACCATACATCTTATCTCGGAACGCCGCATGATTATCTATGGTTATGCACCACGCCCCCTGTGTTTATGTATGAGGAGCTTAAAAAGGCTTATGATTATGGCGCGGACAGATATTGGCTTCTCAATGTGGGTGATATAAAACCTATGGAGATGGCCATACAGACATTTTTTGATATGGCATGGAATGTGGATGCCTTTGACATACATAGCGTCAACACTCATCAGCCGTTGATGCTGGCGGAAATTTTCGGGGAGGGTATGCTTCCGCGTTTCCAAAAATTGCTTGACGATTATTACCGGCTTGCATGGAGCCGCAAGCCTGAATATATGGGATGGGAATATGAGTGGGATGCTCCCGCTCTTGAACAGCTCCGCCCCACAGATTTCTCGTTTGATAATTACAACGATGCCCGAGACAGGCTGAAGGATTACAGGGTGATATCCGATGATGTGTCCGCGATAATGAGTGAGCTGCCTGATGCTCTCAGGGCACCTTTGTTTGAGATGATCGGATATCCTGTCATGGCGTCATATCAGATGAATCGTAAGTTCCTCATGGCGCAACTCAACAGGGAATATCTTGAGAAGGGTGACCGCGCGCGTGCCAATTGGGCAGGTGAACAGGCAAGGCTTGCTTACGACAGCATAAATGCTCTTAACCGGATGTATAATTCTTTGCTTGGGGGTAAATGGTCCGGCATGATGTCGGTCCCTAAAGGATTTGTGGCGAAATACCAGAATATGCCTGATATAGTCATGACGGACAATGTTGCCGCTGTCGAGGGTACTATAGACCCGGAACCGGATCAACGTTGTATGGAAGGATGCTGTGTGGTTGACATTGCGTCCCCGAAATATAAATCCGGACTGATCAATATCGTTGACGGGCTCGGTTTTGACTGGAAAGTGGTGCAGCTGGGGGAAGACCGTCCGGACGCGGATGTCGCGGGGGCTGTGGCTGTGTATGAGCTGCCGGAGATGTCGTGCGACACAATAGAAGTGACGGTCTACGCATTGCCGTTGTTCCCTTCCAATTCCGGGTGTGATACCCGTTACGGTGTATCCGTAGATGGAGGAGACATTGCAGTCGCATCGTATCATCCTGTGGAATGGTCGGCGGAATGGAAGGCGAATGTGTTGCGCAACAGTACTGAAAATAAGTTCCGTTTCACGATCGACCCTCAGAAAAAGAATCACACTTTGACTCTTCACGCCATAGATGCGGGCCAGATCATACAGAGGGTCGTGGTCGACTGGGGCGGTCTGCGTGATTCGTATGTAGGCCCGTCGGTAGGTCTGTAGTCCGATGTGTCCGTGTGGGCGACAGCATGAATGCAGTATTGATAGGAATCTTTTTCTTATACTGATGTCTCGGGCATCGGCGGAGTATCATAAAATCCGTGCGTATATGTCGCATATATAATATGATTATGTATAGTCCTATTGCATCTGAAATCTCGGGGCACTATCTTTGTCGTATAAATGTTTCATGCAAAATAGGCAGAAGCCTATAATGATTTGATATAATAAGAGAAAAGATTGTTTAAGGTAAGATGAAAATGTACCGGCCATAGGCATGCTATTGTTAGTTTCCTATTAGTAGTGGTGCGATAAAAATCTAACCATTGTTATTAAAATATTAGTATTTAG
>CAJURI010000087.1 GCA_910588795.1 uncultured Duncaniella sp.
AGATCTTGTAGCCTCTCGAATTGAGGAAGTCCAGTGCTCCCTTGACACCCAAATGATCGGAGTCTTCGACTTGGCTTTCCTGACGCTGCGAGGGTCGGAGTTCCTCTATCAGTTCATGAAAAACTTCTGTCGACACACTTCGGATAAGCTCTTTGAGCATACCGATGATGCCCGCGTTGTCGGCGGGCAAAGGATTCATAATACTTGTGTTCATTGTTGGATTGGATTTAGTGGGGTTGGAATTTTTGTTTAGAGACTCATAGCGCATAGGCTTACAGGGTGATTAACTCTGAATATGGTTTCTTCCATACCAATATCTTGGGTGTTGCCGAGAGGGTTGAAAACGTCACGGCGGCCTCGGCTACACCCGGAGGGATTTAGCCGCTGTGACGGTTGACAATTGAAAATAGCGAGTCGGCTTGAAGCGCATGTCGGCGAAGCCGGTGCGCGGTGGCGAAGCCATCAAGACCGACCGCAAAATTAATTTGATTTACTGGGGTCTGTACCATGCAAAATTCGGAAGAATGATGAAGTGTGTTTTATTTTCTTAGATTTCGGGTAGATACAAGACAAGCCGGACACTTATCGTGGCGCATGTCGAAATGCGTTCGGTAGGTATCGCGTTATGTTACGATATGGGTATAAGGAATCCTCCCTCTGCCTTTGAGGGAATTTTGGCGCGTATGGGTGCATGAAGACCTTATCCGCTTCCGTGCGGATTTGTGACGCGTCTGTCTGCGTCGGCGAGGTCATGGAAAATGCCCCTTATGACTTCGCAACACACGGCTTTCAAAAAAGTTCACTCGACAAGTGAATTTTTAACATTTTAGCCCGAATTGTCTTGAATAAGTCGTGCGTTGTCCGATACGCGTCCGATGTTTTCCACGTTAAGCCAATAAATTAAGATTGCCGGAAAGCGACTCTTCGCAATCCCTTATTTAAGTTACAAAAAATCTCAGACATATCCAAATTGTAGATGTGTAGGGACACATATTTTTGAAAATCAGGCGACGTTTTGGTGTCTCAGTTATTCTTTTTCGCCGTTCAATAACTCCCAATCTGGAATGTCTTTTATACTATCCTCCCGGACAGTCTATATTAATATACAAAAACTTTCCGAGATTACCAAATTTCAAGATGTGAAAAGCGCACTTTTATCATAAAACACTGAAAATCAACAACGCTTTGGTGCTACATAGAAAAAGGACACCGGGATCCCTCCCGATGTCCAACCACTAAATCCACGTCAAAAATGAAACAAAAACATTATGACGTTGAATCAATTGCAAAATTACACATTTTTCGTTACCTTTGCAAACTGAAACAGAAACAGCGGGGAGTCGTCCGTATGTCTCCCCCACATATATAATATAATGGAATCAATCAATATCACATTCCCCGACGGCAGCGTAAAGCAATACGCCAAGGGCTCGACCCCACTGCAGATAGCTGAAAGCCTGTCGTCACAGTTGGCACGCGATGTGCTCGCAGCCACAGTCAATGACAAAGAATGGGACCTCGCACGCCCCATCGACGAAGACGCCACCCTGAAACTCCACAAGTGGGAGGACCCCGAAGGCAAGCACGCATTCTGGCACTCATCGGCCCATCTTCTCGCAGAGGCACTGCAGGAACTGTATCCCGGTGTGAAATTCGGCATCGGACCGGCTATCGAAAACGGTTTCTATTACGACATAGATCCGGGAGAGAACCAGCTCACATCGGCCGACTTCGCAAAAATCGAGAAAAAGATGATCGAGCTCGCCCAGGAGAAGCAGCCAATCGTACGCGCTGACATCTCCAAAGCCGATGCTCTCAAGATGTTTGGCGACCGCGGCGAAGAGTACAAATGCGAACTGATATCCGAGCTTGAGGACGGACACATCACCACATACACCCAAGGCTCGTTCACCGACCTGTGCCGCGGGCCCCATATCCCCAACACCGCCCCCATCAAGGCTGCAAAGGTCACCTCGCTTGCCGGAGCATTCTGGCGCGGCGACGAAAAGCGCAAGCAGCTCGTGCGCGTGTACGGCATCACATTCCCAAAGAAGAAGATGCTCGACGAATACCTGACACTCCTTGAAGAGGCCAAGAAGCGCGACCACCGCAAGCTCGGAAAGGAGATGGAGCTCTTCGCATTCTCTCAGAACGTAGGAGCAGGACTTCCCCTCTGGCTCCCCAAAGGCACCGCACTGCGCGACCGCCTGGAGCAGTTCCTCCGCAAGATACAGAAGCAGTATGGCTACCAGCAGGTTATCACTCCCCACATAGGCAACAAGAATCTCTACGTCACCTCCGGGCACTATGCAAAGTACGGCAAAGACTCCTTCCAGCCCATACACACACCCGAGGAAGGTGAGGAATACCTGCTCAAACCCATGAACTGCCCTCACCACTGCGAGATATTCCGCGCATTGCCGCGCAGCTACCGCGACCTGCCGCTGCGTCTCGCCGAATTCGGCACAGTGTATCGCTACGAGCAGAGCGGCGAGCTCCACGGGCTGACCCGAGTGAGAGGCTTCACGCAGGACGACGCACACATCTACTGCGCTCCCGACCAGATAAAGGGTGAATTCCTCAAGGTGATGGACATCATCTTCTACATCTTCAAGGCCCTTAAGTTCGACAACTTCGAGGCTCAGATATCGCTCCGCGACCCGGCTCACAAAGAGAAGTACATCGGAAGCGACGAGAACTGGCATCTTGCCGAGCAGGCCATCATAGACGCCTGTGCAGAGAAAGGCCTGAAAGCCCGCACAGAGCTTGGCGAGGCAGCATTCTACGGGCCCAAACTCGACTTCATGGTCAAGGACGCGCTCGGACGCCGCTGGCAGCTCGGGACAATACAGGTCGACTACAACCTGCCCGAACGCTTCCAGCTCGAATACACCGGCAGCGACAACCAGAAGCACCGTCCGGTGATGATACACCGCGCGCCATTCGGATCGATGGAACGATTCGTGGCTGTGCTCCTCGAGCACACCGCCGGACGTTTCCCGCTTTGGCTCGCTCCCGAACAGGCAGTGGTGCTTCCCATATCAGAGAAGTTCAACGACTATGCCTACGAGGTTGCAAAGCAGCTCAACGCACAGGACATACGCACCCAGGTCGACGACCGCAACGAGAAGATCGGTAAGAAAATACGCGACAACGAACTTAAACGCATCCCCTATATGCTCATCGTAGGCGAAAAAGAAGCCGAAAATGGTGAAATTTCTGTAAGAAAACAGGGCGAAGGTGATAAAGGTTCGATGAAAATTGCTAACTTTGCAGCCGAATTGACTCGCGAAGTCAACGAGATGATTAACCAGTAACCCTAAAAACAAGACTTTTACAACCCCTGAATGGAGAAAAAACCTTTCACCCCTCGTCCTCCCCGTCCCAACAACGGGCCCCGTCGCCCCTTTGTCCCCAACAAAGAGAAAGACCCCTACGCTACCAATGAGCGCATCCGTGCACGCGAAGTGCGACTCGTAGGCGACAACGTTGAGACAGGCATCTACTCCATCCAGGAAGCGTTGAAGCTTGCCGAGGAACTGGAGCTCGACCTTATAGAGATCTCACCCACCGCCGAGCCGCCGGTATGCAAGATACTTGACTATCAGAAATTCCTCTACCAGCAGAAGAAGCGTCAGAAGGAACAGAAAGCCAAGGCGACCAAGGTAGTGGTCAAGGAGATCCGTTTCGGTCCGCAGACTGACGACCATGACTACAACTTCAAGCTCAAGCATGCCATCGGCTTCCTGCAGGAAGGTGCCAAAGTCAAGGCCTACGTGTTCTTCAAAGGACGTTCCATCCTCTTCAAGGAGCAAGGCGAAGTGCTGCTCCTGAGGTTTGCCAACGATCTTGAGGAATACGGCAAAGTAGACCAGATGCCCGTGCTCGAAGGGAAGCGCATGATCATAATGCTCAGCCCCAAGAAGAAGTAGCCGTCACCCCCGCGCAGGCCTGTCAGTTCACGACAAGCCGCACACCAGAAAAAGCAACTACAGGCGCGCCGGTCCCAATTGATCACCGGCCGCCAAGAATCAAATCATATTTTTAACAACATTCAAAATGCCAAAGATTAAGACTAATTCCGGTGCCAAAAAGAGGTTCGCCCTTACCGGAACAGGAAAGATCAAGAGAAAACATGCCTACAAGAGCCACATCCTGACCAAAAAGACCAAGAAGCAGAAGCGCAACCTGACCCACGTCAGCACCGTAGCCAACGCCAACAAGTCAAGTGTCAAAGAGCTCCTCGCACTCAAGTAATCTCACAAGAGCCGAGACTAAAACGACATCTTTTCTCCGATCGAGAAAAAACGTGATTTAATTCCAATTCCGTTAACCGAACGGTCAGCCACCCCGAACTATTCAAACCAAGAGCATAATGTGCCGCTGACGTTCACAAAACATTTCACAAAATGCCAAGATCAGTAAATCATGTAGCTTCAAGAGCTCGCCGCAAGAAAATCCTCAAACTCACCCGTGGCTACTTCGGATGCCGCCGCAACGTGTGGACCGTTGCCAAGAACACTTGGGAAAAGGGTCTCACCTACGCTTACCGCGACCGCAAGGACAAGAAGAACAACTTCCGCGCCCTCTGGATCCAGCGTATCAACGCCGCAGCCCGCCTCGAGGATCTCTCATACTCCAAGCTCATGGGGCTCATCCACAAGGCCGGTATCGAGATCAACCGCAAGGTGCTCGCCGACCTCGCCCTCAACAACCCCGCCGCTTTCAAGGCAGTTGTCGACAAGGTAAAGAACGCTTAACAGAAAGCAGATCCTTACCAAAAAAACACTGAAACAACTCCAAGGACTTCCCGATAATATCTGAGGGGAGTCCTTGATTTATTTCACCATATATACAATATCATAATCATTACACATAACAATGGACAGCAGCAGAAAATACACCGCCGCAACAATATGTGTGCAGGGGGGATGGCAGCCCAAGAACGGCGAGCCGAGAGTGCTCCCGATATATCAGAGCACAACATTCAAGTATGACTCGAGCGAGCAAATGGCACGCCTCTTCGACCTTGAGGAATCAGGATACTTCTACACACGCCTGCAGAATCCCACCAACGATGCAGTAGCCTCCAAGATAGCCGCCCTGGAAGGCGGCACAGGAGCGATGCTCACCTCATCGGGACAGGCCGCCAATTTCTATGCTGTGTTCAACATATGTCAGGCCGGAGACCACCTCGTGACATCATCCAACATCTACGGGGGCACTTACAACCTGTTCGGTGTCACACTGCGCAAACTCGGAATCGAATGCACCTTCGTTGACCCCAACGCCTCCGAGGAAGAGATCGCCGCAGCATTCCGCCCCAACACCAAACTGCTTTTCGGCGAGACCATATCCAATCCCGGATGCGAGGTGCTCGACATAGAGAAATTCGCCCGTATAGCCCACAACCACGGAGTGCCTCTGATAGTCGACAACACCTTCCCCACTCCAATAAACTGCCGCCCGATCGAATGGGGTGCCGACATCGTGACACACTCCACGACAAAATACATGGACGGCCATGCCACAAGCGTAGGCGGCGTCATTGTGGACAGCGGCAATTTCCCATGGGACAAATACGCTGACAAGTTCCCCGGACTCACCACCCCCGACGAATCCTACCACGGGCTGACATATACCAAAGCCTTCGGCCGTAACGCCTACATCACCAAGGCAACCGCACAGCTCATGCGCGACCTCGGGTCGATACAATCGCCGCAGAATGCCTTTCTGCTCAATCTCGGACTTGAGACACTCCACCTACGCGTGCCCCGCCACTGCGAAAACGCACTCACTGTGGCAAAATGGCTCGAAAACAACCCCAAAGTAAAATGGGTGAACTACAGCGGACTGCCATCCAACAAATATCACAGCCTGTCACAGAAATACATGCCCTCCGGATCATGCGGAGTGATAGCATTCGGGCTTCACGGCACACGCGAGGACGCCATAAAATTCATGGACCGGCTTAAATTCATAGCAATAGTCACCCATGTGGCAGACGCCCGCACCTGTGTGCTCCATCCGGCCAGCCACACACACCGCCAGCTCACCGACGAACAGCTGCGCGAGGCCGGAGTGGCACCCGACCTCATACGTCTGTCGGTAGGCATAGAGGATGTCAACGACATTATAGCCGACATAGAGCAGGCTCTCTCCTGAAAACAGCCCGGCAATCATGACGCACTTGGATGCGTCATAATGTCCAAATATTTTACCCTTGCTACAGCTATCTGTGGCAAGGGTAATTTCTTCAAAAAAGGGCGTTATTGCACACCCTCTGTGTTAACAATATAAATTATTACTGTCCGCTAAACCATAAAATAGTGAGTCCAACTTCTTGAACGGCA
>CAJURI010000088.1 GCA_910588795.1 uncultured Duncaniella sp.
ACCTCCACGTCCCGAACGTGGCGCGCTGCCAACTGTGCTACACCCCGATTGGCATTCTTGGTTCATTGCCTTTTTGCGGTCACAAAGGTAATGCTTTTTATAAGAAATACCAAATTTCGAGGCCAATTACTTAAAAAATTCTTTAAAAGCCCTTACAGTGTATGCCTGGTCGACAGCCGATGCCGTCTCGCGCACAGAGTGCATAGCCCAGAGAGCATTCCCCATGTCCACGCCGCGCAGATCCATCTGAGAGGTCAGGATGTTGCCGAGCGTCGATCCACCGGGCACATCGCTGTGGTTGACAAACGTCTGGCACGGAACACCCGCCCTATCACATATGGCACGGAACACGCCTGCCGAGTCAGCATCAGTCATATATTTGCATCGCGCATTGATCTTGATCACAGGACCTCCTCCAGGCACAGGATGATTGGTGGGGTCATACTTCTCACCATAATTGGGATGGTAAGCGTGAGCATTGTCGGCCGAAACCATGAATGAATTGGCTATGCTGCGGTAGAAATCCTCACTTGTGCCCCCAAGCGATTCCACTACACGGCGCAGCATCGATACAAGCACAGGCGATGCCGCACCCTGCTTGGTGCCCGACCCGGTCTCCTCATTGTCAAAAATAGCCATGACACGTGTCTGACCGCAATCGCCCTCCGATCCGGTCAGAGCCGTGAGAGCCGCATGCACCATGCTGAGATCATCAAGACGGCCTGATGTCACAAACTCGTCATTCATGCCAACAAGGCATGCCGGAGTGGTATCATAGAGCGAGAGGTCAAAATCAAGGATATCCTCCACCTTGCACCCGAGAGCATCCGCCACAAGGCGCACAAGCATCCCGTCGGCCTCGGCCCGCTCCTTGACAATCCCGATCACAGGGAGCATGTCCTTCTGGGCGGAGAGCCTGTTGCCCTCGTTCACCTGACGGTTGAAATGGATGGCAAGATGAGGAATAGTGAGCAGCGGACGGTCAAACTTCACCAGCTCGACGCGCGGATGAAGCGGGTCATCGCTCTTGAGTACAACCCTGCCGGCTATTGACAGAGGCCGGTCAAACCATGTGTACATTATCGGACCTCCGTACACCTCGACATTGAGCTTCACGACCCCACCGTCACTAACCATCTCGGGATGAGGCTTAATGCGGAATGTAGGCGAATCACTGTGGGCCGCGATTATGCGGAAACCTGCCGACGGGGCGGCTTTAGCCACATCGACTGCAAACACCGCGCTGCCGTTCTTCACCATATAGTACTTGCCTCCCGGCTTTATGTCCCATGCCTCCGACTGGTCGAGACGGGTGTAACCCGCCATGTCAAGACGCTCGGCCACCGTGCGGGCCGCATAAAAATTCACAGGGCTCTTGTCGAGGAATTCCATCAGGTCCCTCACGATAATGTTTACCTCTTGCATATTAGTGAGTGTATTGGATATCACGCACAAATCTAATCAAAATCCACCGATAATCCAAAATTCGGGACAAATCCATTGACACAATCAAAAAACTTTCATAACTTTGCCCCATAAATCATCCCCATCCCTTATTCACTTTTACTCCAACCCATAAAGTGAATAAAACAGTCGGGCTGTTCGTGAGAACAACCCGACTTTATATTTACGGTCTAAATATTTCCGTCCTAAACCACCTTGACATTAAGCAATTCGCGTGAACCGCCGCCCGACCACGCCATCAGGCGCATCCTCGGGGATATCTCCACTCCGGCTTCGGGAGACACGGGAATAAGTATCAGATCCCCCATGCGTAAAGTCGTGAGCCTTCCCGCTTCACACACAGCCATGTCAATCAAATCAGCCGTAACCGACGAAGCATCCACCGGCACTTCACCAAGCCTTATCTCTCCGAGCGAAAGGAATTCCTGCGGGACAAGCCATTCGCCACATGTTATCGAACAGTCCATGCCCGACAGAAGCCCGTGAGGCACAGCGCAACTGTCGCCCGGCACCAGTCTCACAGCCAATGCGAGTGAATCGTAATACCTCGACGCGAACTTCAGGCCCATCCCTTTTCCGAGTCTGCTGACATGCACAGCCACATAGGGCAACACCCTCCAGCCCTCACTGAAATCGGGATAAAACATAGGCCTACCTGTAAGCAGGATGGATGAATCAGGATGGAAATCCACATCAAAGCCTTGGCCGGAGGTTATGACACGTATTATCTTCATCTCATCGCTGCTCCATACGGTTGTACATCACTGCAAGATGCGCGTATATCGACGTGTTCTCAATAGTTATTTCAGGAGAGGTCTTGAAGTGGAACGGCGTAAAATTCCATAACGCCTTGATCCCCGCAGCCACACACTGCTCAGTGACCTCAGCAGCATACTCAACAGGCACCGCCAGCACCGCAATCTCCGCGCCGAGCGATTCCCTGCGTGCGGCAAGCTCGGATATGTCATACACAGGCGTGCCGGCTATCTCAGTACCTATCACATCAGGATTCACATCAAAGCCGGCGACTATGTCAAGGCCATATCTCGAAAGGCCCGAGTCCATTATCAATGCCTTACCGAGACTTCCCACACCCATCATCACTGCATTGTGACACTTATGAAACCCGAGAAAATCATTCAGCCCCTGCTCCAGCTGGGCCACCTCATACCCGATGCGGGTCTTGCCTTTAATGTTAAGATATGACAAATCCTTTGCTATCTGGGAGGCATCCACATTGAGCTGGCTCGAAATAGCCGTCGACGACACATACTCAACGCCCTGGGCTCTGAGGCGTTGCACACAGGCGAGATACCACGGCAAGCGGCGTATCGCCGGTTCAGGAACATAAGGATGTCGAGGTGTTTCCATCATATTAGGAAGTTTCTGAGGCACAAAATTAGTAATTTTTTCTCTAAAATTTAGAGATGCCATGAATTTTGAGTATTTTTGTGCCAAATACTTTTAATTCAAACGCTAAAACAACACATATAATATACAATGGACCGTAAAGTCAGAGTCAGATTTGCACCGTCACCCACAGGCCCCCTTCACATAGGAGGAGTCCGCACCGCACTATACAACTACCTTTTCGCCCGCCGACACGGCGGTGACATGATACTCCGCATCGAGGACACCGACTCACAGAGATTCGTACCGGGAGCCGAGGACTACATCAACGAGTCGCTTGCATGGCTCGGCATCAAAGTCGACGAAGGTGTGCGCGAGGGAGGCGCATACGGACCATACAAGCAGAGCGAACGCCGCGACATATACCGCAAATATGTCAGACAGCTTCTTGACAATGGCAAAGCCTATATAGCATTCGACACCCCAGCCGAACTCGACGCAGCCCGTGCAGCCACGCCCAACTTCCAGTATGACGCTTCCACCCGCATGTCCATGCGCAACTCACTGTCCATGCCCGCCGATGAGGTAAAGGCACTGATCGACAACGGCACGCCCTATGTGGTGCGATTTCTCATCGAGCCCGGACGCGATGTGGTGGTCAATGATCTTGTACGCGGCAATGTCACGATCAACTCTTCAATCCTCGATGACAAGGTGCTCTACAAGAGTGCCGATGACCTCCCCACCTACCATCTCGCCAATATTGTCGACGACCACCTCATGGAGATCACCCACGTGATACGCGGCGAGGAATGGCTTCCGTCAGCACCACTGCATGTGCTGCTCTACGAAGCCTTCGGATGGGCCGACACCCGTCCCGACTTCGTGCATCTGCCGCTCCTGCTCAAGCCCGACGGCAAAGGCAAGCTGTCCAAGCGCGACGGCGACCGTCTCGGATTCCCCGTGTTCCCGCTCGAATGGCACGATCCGGCGTCAGGCGCGATATCCGCCGGATACCGTGAATCAGGCTATCTGCCCGAAGCCGTCATAAACTTTCTCGCCTTGCTCGGATGGAATCCGGGCGATGACACCGAGATTATGTCGATGGATGAACTGACAAGGAAATTCTCGTTTGAACACTGCTCGAAAGCCGGCGCAAAATTCGCCTACGAGAAGGGCCGCTGGTTCAACCACGAATATCTCCAGAACACCCCTGACGAACGGCTTGCCGCCCTCTTCCGCCCCGTTCTTGAAGCTCATGGAGTAAACCCCGACAACTTCAGCGAGGAATACATCACGCGCGCCGTATCGCTCGTCAAGGGACGCATCAACTTCGTAGCCGACCTCTGGGAGCAGGCACGCTTCTTCTTCACGGCACCGACAGAATATGCCGAAAAGGATATCCGTAAACGCTGGAAAGAGGATACCCCGGCAATACTCACCAAACTTATCGGAGTGCTCCGCAACCTCCCGTCCTTCAAGAGCGTAGATGCAGAGCCCATAGTGCTCAAATGGGTCGAGGACAACGGATACCATCTCGGCAACGTAATGAACGCATGGCGTCTCACCCTTGTGGGTGAATGCAAGGGACCGCACATATTCGACATAACCGAACTCATCGGCCTTGACGAGACTGTACGGCGCATGGAGCGCGGCATCACCTCAATAAAACCTGTCCAACAATGATCAAAGCCGGAATAATCGGAGGTTCGGGCTATGCCGCAGGCGAACTTGTGCGCATACTTATCAACCACCCTGATGTGGAGCTGAAATGGGTCCACTCTCGCACAGTGGCGGGACAGCGCATAGTAGACGTGCATCAGGGACTGCACGGAGAAATAGATATGACTTTCTCAAGCACATATGACCTGAAAGGGATCGATGTGCTGTTCTGCTGCCGCCCGGCCGGCAAGACACGTGAATTCCTCGCTGAAAACGAAGTGCCCGAAGGGCTGAAAATCATAGACCTTTCCCGTGATTTCCGGCTGTCCGATCCGGAACATGATTTCATATACGGGCTATCCGAGCTCAACCGCAAACCAATGGTGCGCGGAGCAAAGCATGTGGCAAACCCCGGATGCCTCGCAATGGCAGTGGAGCTGTCACTGATACCCCTCGCCAAGAATCTTCTGCTCAACTCCGACATTCACACCACCGTGATCACCGGAGCAACGAGCGAGGGAGCTGAATCGCGGCCCACGACCCACTATGCCTGGCGCAACGACAATATGGTCGTGTACCGTCCGTTCAAGCACTCTCAGGAGCAGGAAATAATCCAGACTCTCTCGGCCATGCAGCAGAGCTTCAAGTCAAAGCTCAATATGGTGCCGATACGCGGGGCTTTCTCGCGCGGCATAATGGCTGTGACCTATCTGGACTGCCCTCTGGAACTTGCACAGATCATCAAGCTATACCAGGATTATTACGATGACCACAATTTCACGTTCATAACATCAAAAATCCCTGACCTGAAGGATGTGGTCAATACCAACAAATGTATAATCCACCTTGACAAAATCGACGGCAAGCTGCTGATAACAGCGGTCATAGACAATCTGCTCAAAGGAGCGGCTGGCAATGCGGTACACACCATGAACCTGCTGTTCGGGCTACAGGAGACCACAGGTCTGACCATGAAGTCAGTCGCATTCTGACGCCCGCGCCTTTCGCGTCAGAAGCCCGATGCACATGGGCCGGGACAGAAATTCACTAAAATTTGATTAATATTTAATTTATTTCTCAAATATTCCCAATAATATTTGGTTTCTAAAAATTTATAGCTTACCTTTGTCGTGACCTGATGAACATGCTTCATCAGAGTCACGATTTTTTAAGTATGTATTAGCGCATAAGAACTCTACAACACCGTCACTGAAGCGCAGTACTTTCGTCAATATTTATATCTTTTATAAACCAAGATTTATATTATTTATAAATATCCGGTCCCTCATATCGCCACATGCCCGGCATAAGCGATCCCTTTCCCCAAAGAGCTTCCGCTCTTTATACTATACAGACAATCAATCATTCCCCTCCAACACCCACAGGACACCCCCCCCAACTGACAATTCTCCTCTTCTCCACAACCGTACATAGACGTCTGCAATCCTGACATTTGTACACTTCCACAATCCGATATGTTACGCTTAAAGCGATTTAATCATGCTCACTGAAAGGCGTGCGGTCATTCCGGGTCAAGCCGAATTCCCGGTGCATTTGTTACAATCGAGAGGATAAAGTGTTAA
>CAJURI010000089.1 GCA_910588795.1 uncultured Duncaniella sp.
TTTGTTGCTCAGGAACTTATAAATAAAGTTAAATTATAGTGTTGCGGAATTAAGGGAAGTTTTTTCCCGGTGAAAAAATCTATGACTTCCGAAAGGGAAGTGACTCCATATACATCGAGATTGTTGACCACGGCTGCTTCCGAGACATTGGCTTGCGGCACGATCATGCCCTTGAATCCGAGCTCGCGTGCTTTTATCGCCATTGGGAGCGCGCCACGTATGGGGAGCACTGAGCCGTCGAGCGAGAGTTCTCCCATTATCATATAGCTTTCGAGCGGATGTGTGCACTGTATCTGCTCGGTGGCGGCAAGTATCCCTATGGCTATAGGCAAGTCGTAGGCTGCGCCTTCTTTGCGCACGTCGGCGGGAGATAGATTGACCACTATGCGACGGCGCGGCCATGAGAATCCGCATTGCGTCATGGCCGATACCACCCGTTCATGGCTCTCCCTGACTGCTGTGTCAGCCATCCCAACGAGGGAGAATGACACGCCTTTTTCAGCAGCCACCTCTATGGTGACGATTATGGCGTCGATGCCTTGCACTGCGGCTCCGTAAGTCTTTATGAGCATGATGTGGTGTGGTATTGGTTTTTATGGTAAGATTGGTTCTGGTCCGTTTATGCCGTCAGCCGTCGCAGTCCTCTCCTATGACCTCCTGGAGTATGGCTACGGCAGTCTCCACTGTGGGCACGTTGAGGAATGCGAATGATTTTCGCTCATTCTTTTCGCGTATCTGTACGCGCCTTGGATGGGAGGTGAGATAGTTGATGAGACGTCCGAACATGTCGCTCTGGTAGTATGCCTTGTTGCTGTCGTCAACGAAATAGGTGAACATCTTGCCCTGCTTTAGAGCTACTTTCTCTATTCCGAGCCGTCGTGCGAGCCGTCGCAGGCGCGGTATGCGCAGGAGTTCGAGCGTCACGTCGGGTATGCTGCCGAATCTGTCGGTGAGGCGGGAGCGGAATTCCAGCAGATCGCTCTCCCGCTCTATGCCGTCGAGCTCCTGATAGAGGGAGATGCGTTCGCTTTCGGTGGGGACATAGTCGGAGGGCAGCAGCAGCTCCATGTCGCTTTCGATCACACAGTCGGCCACATACTCCTCCTGCGCGCCTTCGATGGTGCCGGCCTTGTCGAGATCGGCGAATTCCTGTGTGCGCAGTTCGGTCACCGCCTCCTTGAGGATCTTCTGGTATGTCTCGTATCCGAGGTCGGCAATGAATCCGCTCTGTTCGGCCCCCAGCAGGTTGCCCGCGCCGCGTATGTCGAGGTCCTGCATGGCTATGTGTATTCCGCTGCCCAGCTCGCTGAAGCTCTCTATGGCCTGGAGGCGTCGGCGCGCCACCGGAGTGAGCGGTATGTGAGGAGGCACAAGCAGATAGCAGAAAGCCTTGCGGTTGCTCCTGCCCACTCGGCCGCGCAGCTGGTGAAGCTCGGAGAGTCCGAAGTTCTGAGCGTTGTTGACTATTATGGTGTTGACATTGGGCATGTCTATGCCGCTTTCGATGATGGTGGTTGCTATGAGCACGTCATAGTCATGGTTGGCGAAGTCAATGATTGCTTTCTCAAGCTGTTCGGGAGGCATCTGTCCGTGTCCGGTTATGATCCTTGCGTCGGGTACGAGGCGTCTCACCTGAGCTTCGAGGTCGTAGAGGCCTTCGATGCGGTTGTTGACTATGAACACCTGTCCGTTGCGCGACAGCTCGAAGTTGACAGCTTCGGTTATTATGTCGTCACCGCCGGCATTGACCGACGTGATGATGGGATAGCGGTTTGGCGGAGGGGTGTTGATGGCTGAAAGGTCGCGCGCGCCCATGAGTGAGAACTGAAGAGTGCGTGGGATAGGGGTCGCGCTCATGGTGAGCGTGTCGACATTCACCTTCATCTGCTTGAGTTTTTCCTTGACAGCGACTCCGAATTTCTGCTCTTCGTCGATTATCAGGAGCCCCAGATCCTTGAAACGGACCTCTTTGCCTATTATCTTGTGGGTGCCTATGAGAATGTCGATCTTCCCTTCGGCGAGGCTGCGTAGAATCTCTTTGGTCTGCTTGGCTGTGCGCGCCCTTGACAGATAGTCCACGCGCACCGGAAGATCCTTCAGTCGGTCGGTGAATGTGCGGAAGTGCTGGTAGGCGAGCACAGTGGTAGGCACCAACACCGCGGTCTGCTTGCCGTCGACCGCAGCCTTGAATGCTGCGCGTATCGCCACTTCGGTCTTGCCGAATCCCACATCGCCGCATATCAGTCGGTCCATCGGCCTCGGGCTCTCCATGTCGGCCTTGACGGCCTTTGTGGCGGTGAGCTGGTCGGGGGTGTCTTCATATATGAACGATGCCTCAAGCTCCTGTTGCAGGTAGCTGTCGGGAGAGAAGGCATGCCCTTTTTCCTCCTTGCGGGCGGCATAGAGGCGTATAAGGTCACGGGCTATGTCCTTCAGTTTGCTCTTGGTGCGTTCCTTCAGCTTGTTCCATGCTCCGGTGCCGAGTTTGTTGATCTTGGGCGGCACCCCTTCCTTGCCCCTGTACTTCGCGAGCTTGTGCAGTGCGTGGATGGATACGAATATGATGTCGTCGTTGGCATATACGAGCTTGATCATCTCCTGGGTGCGTCCGTTGACATTGGTGCGGAGCAGCCCGGCGAACCGTCCTACGCCGTGGTCGACATGTACTATGTAGTCGCCCGGCTCTATCGCGCTAAGCTCTTTGAGCGACAGCGCAAGCTTGCCTGAGCGGGCGCGGTCGCTTTTGAGGGTGTATTTATGGAATCGGTCAAATATCTGATGATCGGTGAACACGCATATCTTCAGGTCCTTGTCGCTGAATCCCTCGTGGAGGGTGGGGAGCACCGGCAAGAATGATATGTCGTTGCCGCGGTCGTCGAATATGCTTTTGAGCCGCTCGATCTGTTTCTCGCTGTCGCTTAATATATATATGGTGTATCCCTCGCTGATGAACCTGGTGAAGGAGTCGGCGATGAGGTCGAAGTTCTTGTGGTATATTATCTGGGGGGTACATCCGAAGTCGATGCTTGCTCCCGCCCCGCTGTCGGGCTGTGCGCCCGATGTGAAGCGCAGCTGCCGGAACTCTGCGAACTTCCGGCTGAATTCTTCCGGATCGATCACCTGGTCCATAGCCGAGGCGTCCCCCTCGCCGGCCAAGAGCGCGCTGTCGGAGAATCCTTCGCCGGCTATGGCGCGGATGCGGCTGACTGTGTAGTCGGCATCGCGTACGACAAACAGTGTGGCGGGATCGATATACTCCAGAAGTGACTCCCCTGATGAGTTTTCCGATGCTATGCCTGATGTGATCGACACCTCCCGGAGCTTCTGCTCCGAGAGCTGGGTCTCGATGTTGAACATGCGTATGGAATCGATCTCGTCGCCGAAGAAGTCTATGCGCAGCGGGAGTTCATTGCTGTAGCCGAATATGTCGAGTATGGAGCCTCGGGATGCGAACTGGCCGGGCTCGTAGACGTAGTCGGTCTCCGTGAATCCGTTTTCTCTAAGCCATCTTATTATCTCCGTGAGGTCGGCTTCGCTTCCCGATGCGAGGCGGATGGTGTGGTCGTCGATTGTCTTGCGCGAGGCTACTTTTTCGGCCAGTGCTTCGGGATATGTGACCACATACTGCGGGGCTGAACCCGAGTGCCAGCGGTTGAGGGCTTCGGTGCGCAGTATCTGTGAGGGAGGGTCGACCTGACCGTACTTGATGTCGCGCTTGTAACCCGACGGGAACATCGCCACTCTGTCCTCGCCGATTATTCTCGTCAGGTCATGATAGAGATAGCCCGCATCGTCGAGCGAGTCGGCGATGACTACAGTGGGCACCTTGCGGGCCTGGAGAGCCCCGAGCATCATGGCCGGAGCGGAGCCTGAAAGATTGTAGGCCGAGATTATGCGTGTGCGGCTCCCGAGAGCTTTGCCCAGGGCTTTGCCGCGTGGGGAGGAGAGGAATTTTTCGCTGAGTTCCTGTAGGGTCATCTTATTTGCCTGTCGTGGCAAATTACGGGTGGATTATTTTTACGGATGGATTATTTTGTTGTAGCGAGGTGTCGTGAGCACGGTCACGGCCGTGTCGACGGTGCGGTCGTCGCGCAGCGAGTTGATGATCTCGCCTTTCTGGTGATAGTAGCGGCTCACTATCTCGCCGGCAAGATATGGGGATATGTTCTTGCGGTTGATATCGAGGTCGTGCCCGAGGTCATGTTTCATCATCCCGGCGAGTATGTCAAACTGGGCCTTTGTCGAGTCGTTCATGTATCCTTCGGCCTCGGCTATCTTGCGGAGCTGGTCTACCGCGCTCTCGCACACTTTGTCATAGTTGAAGCGGGCCGGGTCGATGAAGTTTTTGAATTCCTCGTATATCGTGTCGGTTATCTCGAACTCCTCGGGGGCGGGTATGCTGCTGTGGGTCGCCGCGTAGCGGTTGGCGAAGTCGAAAGCCCAGTTGTCACGCACCACATTGTAGGTGAGGCGGTTCACGTCGGGCAACTCGATAGTTATGTCGGGGGTGATGCCTCCTCCGTCGCGCACTTCGCGTCCGCCTGCCGTGTGGAACACATTTGTCAGCGAGTCAGGTATGCGCGCCACGGAGCCGTCGGGATTGCGGTGGGAGTAGTCGATGGCCTGTATGAGACGGCCCGACGGGATATAGTATTTTGCTATGGTGACTTTCAGTAGCCCGTCGTACGGGAGCTGGCGGGTTGACTGCACGAGCCCTTTGCCGAATGAGCGGTTACCTATCACCACTCCGCGGTCAAGGTCCTGGATTGCTCCGGTCACGATCTCGGAGGCCGAGGCCGATGCTCCGTCAATGAGCACCGCGAGAGGGATCTTTGTGTCGACAGGTGATACCGAGGTCTTGTAGACCTTCTCGTTGAGCACGCCTTTGCCGCGTGTGTTGAGCACTGTTGTGCCTTTGGGAAGGAAGAGCCCGAGTATCTGTACGGCACTTTCCACAAGGCCTCCGCCGTTGCCGCGGAGATCAAGCACTATCCCTTTGGCACCCTCCTTTGTGAGTTTTTCGAGTGCGTCGCGCACCTCGGGATAGCTTTTCTCGGAGAATGTGTTGAGGCTTATATAGCCAATGCCGTCCTTGAGCATGCCGTAGTAAGGAACGGACGGGATCTGTATCTTGGCGCGCTTGATGTCAAACGACAGCATCGAGTCGCTGACATAGGGACGGTTGACCAGCACGCGCAGCATGGTGCCGTTCTGCCCCTTGAGATGTTCGCTCACCTTGGCTGATTTCCATCCGGCCACTGAGTCGGAGTCGATCATTACTATGAGGTCGCCCGGACGGAGCCCTGCGCGCTGTGCGGGGCTTCCTTCGTAAGGATCGGCAATGATCACTCCGCGGGGAGTCTCCTGGATCACCGAGCCTATGCCGCCGTACTCTCCGGTGGTCATGGTGCGGAACTGTTCCTGGTCCTTGGCCGGGATGTATTCCGTGTAGGGGTCGATGTCGTTGAGCATCGCGGCGATGGCGATGTTGATGGACTTTTCGGCGTCGATCGAGTCGACGTAGAATGTCTGCAGCTCCTTGTAGAGGGAGTTGAATATGTCGAGGTTTCGTGAGATTTCACTTTTTTTGCTGCGTGTGGCGGCCGAGGTGAGCAGGGACAGCACGATTAGCGCGGCGGCGAAAATGGTGAGTTTCTTCATATGCGATTGTATGGTCGTTGAAAACGTGGGTATAAAATTACTCAATTTCTATAACTTA
This sequence comes from uncultured Duncaniella sp., assembly GCA_910588795.1. Lineage (GTDB taxonomy): Bacteria > Bacteroidota > Bacteroidia > Bacteroidales > Muribaculaceae > Duncaniella. Next base: position 5,720 of record CAJURI010000089.1, read on the forward strand.
TATAACACACGACAGGTCAAAAAGTCAAAAAATCACGTGAAAAACTAATTTTTCTCCAAAAAGGTTGCACAGTTCAAATATTAGATGTAATTTTGCATCGCAAAAGCGGGAAGGGATGTTTTCCTGCCGATGTAAAATTGCTTCAGTAGCTCAGTTGGTTAGAGCACCTGACTGTTAATCAGGGGGTCG
>CAJURI010000090.1 GCA_910588795.1 uncultured Duncaniella sp.
CTCATAAATCTACCCTTAATCGTGTATTGGATGATAGTTGCGGATTTTAGGATATATACATTATATATGATATATGGGGTATATATGATATATGGGTCATATACAGTGCATACAGTGTGTATCTTGGTGTTTGACAATTAGTTTTTGATGGTATCAGGCCTGAATGACACACCTCTCTGAACCCAATTCTCTTGGCGAGAGATGCATAAAATTACAAGCATACAAAAGTATGCATTATTTTGCTTAACTACAAACAGTTTAAACATTTTTAATTTTTAGCCAACAGGCAATTTAAATTTCAAATTGTCTGTTAAATTTCACGATTGTTTAGCAAATTTCCACCGAAACGTTCACAATGCACAGAATCACAGAGTTTTCGGACACCGTCGCATCTCTCGCCAAGAGATGCGGATCAAAAGCAGCAAAAACCGGGTCGAAAATACCATCGAAAAACCTCCGAGCCATACCGCACACACTGATTACACCTTATATATAATGTAGAAACTACACTAACTCTCTTCTTACACGAAAACATTTGCATGAAACAATTCTTCGAGGTCGCTTGTTGATTCCACATAATTTCGCACTTGCCACTTGACTATACTTGACTCTACACGTGTCCGCGCCCTGAACATTTTTTTTGCCATATCAATCTTATTGACTATATTTGCGGGATATGCAACCCACTCTCTACATAATAGCCGGATGCAACGGTGCCGGAAAGACCACCGCCTCCTACAGCATGCTCCCGGGACTCCTGAAGTGCCGCGAATTCGTCAACGCCGATGAGATCGCCAAGGGGCTGTCACCATTCCGCCCGGAGCAGATGGCGATACTCGCCGGCAAACTCATGCTCCAGCGGATCGACACCCTCATGGCGGCACGGGAGACATTTGCCGTAGAGACAACACTCGCCACAAAGAGCTACACTGTGCTCATAAAGAAAGCCCGCGCCCTCGGCTACTGCACAGTGCTGATATTCTTTTATCTGCCCTCGCCCGAACAGGCCATACAGCGCGTGGCCAAACGAGTCATAGAGGGAGGCCACCACATCCCCTCCGACGTGATCCGGCGCAGATACCGCAACGGCATCGAGAACCTTCACAGCATATACATGCCCATCGTGGACACATGGGTCATAATCGACAACAGCAACAGCAAACCCAGGATCATAGCCACAAACAACGAGACATTCGACCACACCACATTTGAAAAAATAATGAACCAATGACCGCACAGGAGCACAAAGACTTTATCGAAAACATCCAGCGCGCTCTCGAGATATCAGCCGAAAAGACTCTCCGGCGCAAAGCCGCCCTCGGAGAGAGCGTTGTCTACGCCCACCCCGACGGCACACCTTACACCATGCCCGCCGCTGAGGCCCTCGAACACTATCTGACATCAGGGGAATAACACCCCGCACAGAAATCCGAAAGCCGCATAAGAAGAACCGGCACGACAGCCAGCGTTATATTCCGGTATCATCCGGTCCATAACCTGTGTCGCGCCGGTTCTTCTTATGCGGCTTTCGGATTCCTGTGCGGAAAGGCACGGGGCTGTGTCACAATGTCTCCTGACAAAGCCCCTGAATGCCTGTCACGGTCAACCCTTTATGAGGGGGCGGCCGGTCATCTCCTTAGGCTGGGGAAGCCCCATGATCTCAAGGATGGTCGGAGCCACGTCGGCAAGACGGCCGTTGTCCACATGAGCGGCCTTGTCCTCCGAAACATACACGCAAGGCACAGGATTGAGCGAATGCGCCGTGTTGGGAGTGCCGTCACTGTTGATGGCGTGGTCGGCATTGCCGTGGTCAGCTATGATTATGGTCTCGTAGCCGGCAGCCTTGGCGGCCTCCACTGTGTCATGCACACACTCGTCGACAGCCTTCACGGCCTTGCATATGGCCTCGTAGACCCCGGTGTGGCCCACCATGTCACCGTTGGCATAATTGACCACAATGAAATCATACTTCTCCTCCCTGATAGCCTCCACGAGCTTGTCCTTGACCTCATAGGCACTCATCTCAGGCTTCAGGTCATATGTAGCCACCTTGGGCGAAGCCACAAGGATGCGCTCCTCACCTTCATAGGGAGCCTCACGGCCTCCGTTGAAGAAGAATGTCACATGGGCATACTTCTCAGTCTCGGCTATGTGAAGCTGCTTCAGCCCCTTACCTGACAGATACTCCCCGAGGGTGTTCTCCACATTCTCCTTCGGGAAAAGGATGTGCACGCCGGTGAACGATGCGTCATAGGGGGTCATGCAGTAGTACTGCAGATCAGGCACAGTGGTCATGCCGGCCTCGGGGATGTCATGCTGCGTAAGCGCGATGGTCAGCTCCTTGGCGCGGTCATTGCGGTAATTGAAGAATATCACAGCGTCACCCTCCTTGATGGTGCCGTCGACTGTCGAATTGTTGATCGGCTTGATGAACTCGTCGGTCACACCTTCGTCATAGCTCTCCTGCACAGCCTGAGCCATGTCGGAAGCCTGCTTGCCCTCACCCTTGACCAGCAGGTCGTAGGCTACTTTCACACGCTCCCACCGCTTGTCGCGGTCCATGGCATAGTAGCGGCCTATGATCGAAGCCACAGTGCCCGCGCTCTTGGCGCAATGGGCCTGCAGTGCCTCTATGAACCCCTTGCCGCTGCGCGGGTCAGTGTCACGCCCGTCCATGAAGCAGTGGATATACACCTTGCTGAGCCCGTACTCCCTGGCTATGTCACACAGGGCATAGAGATGGTCGAGTGATGAGTGAACGCCGCCGTCGCTGGTGAGCCCCATGAAATGGATGGCCTTGTCATGGTCGCGGGCATATGAGAACGCGCTCACGATCTCCGGATTCTTGAGTATCGACCCGTCGGCACAGGCCTTGTTGATCTTCACAAGATCCTGATACACCACGCGGCCGGCACCTATGTTGAGGTGCCCCACCTCCGAATTGCCCATCTGCCCGTCAGGCAGACCCACATTCTCACCCGACGCCTGAAGCTCGCTGTGAGGATAAGTCTTCATAAGATAGTCCCAGTAAGGGGTGGGAGTCGAATAGATGGCATCGCTCTTGGAGTGATTGCCTATACCCCATCCGTCAAGGATGATTAACAATGCTTTTTTTGCCATAATAATATATGTACGCTTATTGTAGTTGAAATGTTCGGTCGCCGGTCGCTTGACGGCTAACGCCGCTTCCGGTAACGGATGCAAAGTTACGGATAATTTCTCTAAATTGACCACCCGACGCTCAAAACTAGAGCTTGTTTAATAATAAATGTTACCGATAGGGCGGTCAGTCGCCGAGCAGATTTCCGGTTGTGATGAGGGAGTTATGGGGTTCCATAACGACCGAAAAGCAAGCGGAAAGATGCCGGTGAATGACCGCCCGGAATTATTCTTTGTGCAATTTATTATCAAATACTTAAAACAGTTCACATTCATCTGATGAGCTTGTATGATGATAAAGTTACCTTTGTTTCGCATATCTTGGCCGCTTTTCGCCCTGTTCCTCAGTCGTGTACATCAAGTACACTCCTTCGTCGCATGTCGAAAACCGACTCAAGCTATGCGACCCTATCGACAACATTTATTATTAAACAAGCTCTTAGTTTCTTATGCGCCGATATGCCCCATGCTGATCCCTTCCGCCACCACGTGGGGGGTCACCTGAGGCTGAAACGACGGTCAACGCTTGCAGGCAGCTCCTCGGGATAATGCGTCACAAATATCAGCGACGACCCACGGCTCTCAGTCAACGCGTCGATCACCCTGCGCATACGCTCCTTTGCCGAGGCATCAAGCCCCTGGAAAGGCTCGTCGAGCACAAGCATGGCCGGCTGGCGCGCAAACGCACGGGCAAGGAGCACCATCTTCTGCTCCCCCGACGACAAAGTGGCGAAATCCCTGTCGGCAAGTCCGGATATGCCGAGACACCCAAGCCAAGCCTCGGCCACGGCATACTCCTCGGGTGTGTACTTGCGGAAACGCTCAAGCACAGGGCGCATACCCTCGGCCACAATACCCCTCACCGGCAGACGGCTCCGGAAATAAAGCTGCATCTCGGGGCACACATACCCCACATTGTTCTTTATGTCCCATATCGACTCGCCCGACCCGCGCTTATGGTCGAATATCACTATATCGTTGGCGTAAGCCTGAGGATTGTCACCACACACCATGCTGAGCAGCAGCGACTTGCCCGATCCGTTAGGACCTGTCAGCATCCACCGCTCCCCGCGACGCACCTCCCAGTTGATCCCGGCAAACACCTCGCGCCCGCCATATCCCGCACGGCCGTCACGTATGCTGAACGCCACCTCGTGGGCCGGTATGCCGTCCGGAGCCTCGGGAAGCGTCACCGGAGCCTGGCGGCATGCCGCAGCCACGTCGGCCTCAGCCACTGCCGAGGCATTACGCCTCACCGCCTCACGCCCGGTGACCATCCCGGTGAAACGGCACCCCTCAAGCATGAGCATAGCGTCAGTCCCGTCGGGCACCTCGGCCGCATCGCTGAGCAGCAGCACTATGTGCAGCCCGCGGTCACGCAGCGCAAGCAGGGCCTCCCTGAGCTCCGCACGCGACGGAGCGTCAAGCCCTATGAACGGATTGTCGAGCACAAGTATGTCAGGCGCGGCAAGCAGGGCATTGATCACCAGAAGCTTCCTCAGTTCCCCGCTCGACAGGTAATTGATCTTCTTATGGGCTATGCCGTCGAGCGAAAGCCGCCCGCACATGTCATGCCACAGACCGCTCTCCATTGCCTTGCCGAAAATGTCGCTCACAGCCGGCACATACTCGTTCTCGCTCGACTCAAGCCGCTGGTCATACCTCAGCACATCCACCCCGGTAAAAGAATGGATATCAGTGAAGGCTATCAGCTTGACGGTCATACCCTCCCGCATGAACCTCACACGGTTGCCGAATCCCCAGCGGCCACGCTCTATGACATATCCGAGCGTAGTCTTTCCGGAGCCGTTCGCGCCTGTCACGGCCGTAAGCCCCGCAGGGATACCCAATCCGCCGGCTCCCTCCAGCCTCACAGGCCCGAAGCAGAGCGACTCCGACTGGAACTCAACGGCATAATTTACATCTTTATCCATTTTCAATCATTTTTACCGCCGCAAAGTTACTCAATTTCTCTCTCATCATCACCCCCGGCGGAGTATAAACCGCCCCATGCCGCTCACTCTTTTTCCTTTTTTGACCAATTTGTTGGGCAAAAGTTCTTCATTCATAGCCTTAGTGGAACAATCTGCCAAATTACACGCCCGTCGCAGGAACGCTATAAATAGGAGCAGCGGCGTAGTTCCGTGGCAGGGCTAACCGAATATCCGACAGACTC
>CAJURI010000091.1 GCA_910588795.1 uncultured Duncaniella sp.
ATAGGTCAAAAAAAGAGAGGCTGCGACGTAAACCTTAATTACGACACAGCCCCAACTTCTTTATATACGGACGTTATAAAACATCCTCAAATCTTTATGGCGGGGCATTATGAACTGCACCCTCTTATATGATAATACAATCCTTAGTCCCGGATAACTCTAAGAATCAGTTGCCAGCCTCCACCTCGGGGGCGATAAGCTTATATCCCTTTCCGTGGATATTGATGATCTCTATCGACGGATCGTCCTTCAGGTGCTTGCGCAGCTTTGTGATGTACACATCCATGGAGCGGGCGTTGAAGTAATTGTCATCGATCCAGATTGTCTTCAGCGCGAAATTCCTCTCCAGAATTTCGTTGACATGGGCACAGAGCAGACTCAGCAGCTCCGATTCCTTGGTGGTAAGCTTGGTCACCTTGTCATCTATGAGAAGCACCTGCTTCTGTGTATCGAAGGTGAACTTGCCTATCTTGTACATAGTGATCTCCTTGCCCTTCTTCCCCTTGACGCGGCGAAGGATTGCCTCGATACGGAACACAAGTTCCTCCATGGAGAATGGCTTGGTGATATAGTCGTCCGCACCGATCTTGAAACCTTCCAGGATATCCTCCTTAAGGGACTTTGCGGTGAGGAAGATGATGGGGACTTCGGAGTTGACAGTGCGTATCTCCTGTGCGAGTGCGAATCCGTCCTTCTTGGGCATCATCACGTCAAGCACACACAGGTCGTACTTCCCTTTGAGGAAAGCCTTGTATCCACTTTCGCCGTCGGGAAAGAGGTCGGCGTTGAGACCCTTGGCCTGCAGGTATTCCCTGAGCAGCATTCCGAGGTTCTCGTCATCCTCACATAGTAGTATGCGCAAACGATCTTCCATAATTTCTTAATTTAGTGTTATTGGTAGAGTTATTATAAATTTTGTTCCTACGTTCATCTCGCTCTCCACGCTGATCTCGCCGCCGAGCTCGCCGACCATCTTCTTGACATATGCAAGTCCGAGTCCGAACCCTTTCACATCATGGCGGTTACCCGTGGAGACACGGTAAAATTTCTCGAATATCTTTTTCAGGTCCTCACGGCGCATTCCTATGCCGTTGTCATGGACCTCCACCTGAAATCGCTCCTCGCCGTGGACCTTCACATCCCTTGTCGTGACTTTGAGTTCAAGAGGAACATCCTCGCGCCTGTACTTGACGGCATTGTCCAGCAGGTTGAATATCACATTGGTGAAATGCATCTCGTCGACATTGACCGTCGACTCCTTGGCCCCGAGGAATGTCTCTATATGCCCGCCGTATTTCTCTACTTTGAGCTTGAATGTAGATGTGATTCCGGCTATGACCTGATTGGCGTCCACGTCCTGTAGGCGCAGAGTGGCCTTCTGGCGGTCGAACATCGACATCTGGAGCACTTTCTCCACCTGAAATCTCAGACGCTTTGTCTCGTCATTGATCACTGTCGAGATATGTCCGAGCATAGCCGGCGATTTAAGCACGGCATTGTCGTTGAGCATCTGCGCAGCAAGCGAGATGGTCGATATCGGTGTCTTGAACTCATGAGTCATGTTGTTGATAAAGTCATTCTTCATCTCTGTGAGCTTTTTCTGCCTGAACGCAAGAATGATCGTGCACACAAAGGTCACGACAAGTATGAAAGTGAAGATGAACGACGGTATCATGAACCTGATAGAGTCGAAGATGTAGTCGCTGCGGGTCGGGAAATAGACCTTGAGATAATACATCTTGTTCTTTGGGTCATTAGGGAACAATGTCTGCACGAACATGCTCGACTGGTCCTTGACCGACGGGCTGAATCCTGACGACTTGTACACAAAAGCTCCCACACGGTTGACTACCGCAAACTCAAACGGCAGCGAAAGGCCGTTGTTGTCAAGCTCCGAGCGCAGATAGCGTGCCACCTCGGCCGAGTCAGCACGCTCCGTGATAGGGCGGTTGCTTGACTGGTTTAGTATCGACAGTATCACCTCGTCAAGAAGTCCTTTCTGATACAGATACTTGCCTCGCATTAGCTCGCGCATTGAAGGCGACACCGTGCGTCGGTCAACCTTCATCTTGAGCGACAGGTCATAGTTGATCCCTTCCGATGTCGTGAACTTATTGTTGATGCCCACCGAGCCGTCAGGGTTGATGCGTGGATACAGGTCCGACTGAAGGGATGACATGTCCTCTTCCAGAAAATATTTTGCCTCATTCTGTTCCAGACTTGTGCTCACGGCATATAGCGACCTCTTCACCCCTTCGGCGAATTGGTCGTCACGCATCTTCTTCATGTTGTTCATGTACATGATCTGTACATAGAGCAACCCTGACAAAGTGAGTGCCATGATTATGGTTAGGAACCAGATAGTTGACTTTTTCATATTTCTTTTGTAGAGTGTACATCCCTCCGGTTGCGGAAGACGGTTTCTTATTATGTTAACAATTGGATCGTGTAATTGTTGTAAAAATTTAACAAATTAAACAACCCCGCATTTTAACAATTAGCCTCAAAATTAACATATAAATGTGAAAATGGCAAAATTATATGTCATATTTTTGTGACTGATTAAGCTTTTTTATGTAATTTTGCACCAGCAATAGATAAGAGTAAGAAAGTTTATTAATCGAAGATGAATTTAACAGGTCCGCTGGACTTTAGGCCGAAATTGTTTTCCGCCTTGAGTCATTATTCTTTTGAAAAATTCAAGACCGACCTTGTGGCCGGAATCGTGGTTGGTATTGTGGCTTTGCCCTTGGCGATAGCATTTGGCATTGCAAGCGGCGTTAACCCTACCGTCGGACTCATCACAGCGATAATTGGCGGGTTCATAGTCTCCGCCGCAGGTGGATGTTCAGTGCAGATCGGCGGCCCCACGGGCGCGTTCATAGTCATTGTCTACAACATTATCGCCGAGTTTGGTCTCGAAGGACTCGCCGTGGCTACATTTATGGCGGGTCTGATCCTTGTCATGCTTGGCATGTTCCGGCTCGGAACAGTCATAAAGTTTATCCCTTATCCCATCGTGGTGGGTTTCACCGCAGGTATCGCGCTAACGATATTCTCCACTCAGGTCAATGATTTTTTCGGCCTTGGCCTGCGCAATGTGCCAAGTGAATTTCTTCCGAAGTGGGGCATGTATCTTACCAATCTGGCTTCCATAGATCTCGCGACACTCGCCGTAGGGGTGGCGTCACTACTGATCATTGTGATAACCCCCAAAGTGTCCAGGCGTCTGCCGGGCGCGCTGCTCGCCATAATTATCGTGACTGCTGCGGTGTCGCTCATGCCGGGAGTGCATGTCGAGACCATCGGTGACCGTTTCGGAGAGCTTGCCACCGATATTCCTCAGCCTCATGCATTCGTGCTCAACATGGCTACGATCAACCGTCTGCTGCCGTCGGCATTCACAATTGCCATACTCGGAGCCATAGAGAGCCTTCTTTCGGCTACCGTCGCCGACGGTGTGACAGGATCGCGCACCAACTCCAACACTGAACTGATAGGTCAGGGAATGGCAAATGTCATTGTCCCGTTCTTCGGCGGAATCCCTGTCACAGGAGCTATAGCGCGCACCATGACCAATATCACCAACGGCGGACGCACACCGGTGGCCGGCATAGTGCACGCTGTGGTGCTGTTTATGATATTCCTCTTCCTCATGCCTCTGATCAATCTTGTCCCGATGTCATGTCTCGCAGCTGTGCTCATAGTCGTGGCTTACAACATGAGCGGATGGCGTACGATACGGGCTATATTCCACAACCCCAAGAGCGACATATCGGTGCTCGCGGTGACATTCCTCCTCACAGTCATATTCGACCTCACCATAGCCATAGAGATAGGTCTGCTCCTTGCGGTCATACTCTTCCTGCGGCGTGTCATGGAGAACACCGAGATCAAGGTGTATTCCGAACAGCTCGACATAGCGGAAGGCTCGGAGTCCACGGTCCATGAGGTCCTCAATGTCAATCCCGGAGTAGAGGTCTACGAGATCGACGGCCCGTTCTTCTTCGGAGTGGCGACAAAGTTTGACGAGATGATGCGCACTACCCTCGGCCGCAAGCCCATCGTGCGTATAATACGCATGCGCAAGGTCCCGTTCATCGATTCCACCGGCCTACACAACCTCGAGGCACTGATAAAGTCATCGCGCGATGAAGGGATACATGTGGTACTGTCAGGTGTTAAGGACAATGTGCGCGCCGCGCTCGTCAATGCCGGTGTGGACAAGCTTCTTGGCGAGGACCATATATGCGACCATATTACCAAGGCCGTTGTGATGGCCAACAAGCTTGCCCCTGTGTCCGATCCCAGGCCCTCTATGGCGTGATTTTACTCACGGAGCCTGTCTCCCTCCCCATGACATCTCAATTCCCTGTATATGTGGGTTCTTCTCGCTACTCTGTCGGCTCTGTGCCTTGGCTTTTATGATGTGATGAAGAAGCTCTCCGTAAGCGGCAACAATGTCCTCGGAGTGCTTTTCCTCAACACATGTTTCAGCGCGCTTTTCATGCTTCCTGTGATAATAACGGGGATCGCCCATGGCAATTACGGGCTGGGCAACACACTCGCCGGCCACGGCTTCATACTTGTGAAATCCGGCATAGTGCTCGGGTCATGGCTCCTTGGCTATGCAAGCATCAAGCATCTGCCGCTCACCATAGCCGGACCCGTGAACGCCTCCCGCCCTGTGCTTGTCCTTGTAGGCGCACTCATTATATTCGGCGAACGCCTTAACGCATGGCAGTGGGCCGGCGTAATACTCGGTTTCTGGTCTCTCTTCTTCATAAGCAGGGTAGGGGGCAGAGAAGGATTTTCCCTCAAGCATAGCCGGTGGCTGTGGATGGCGATAGGTGCAACCTCTCTCGGGGCTGTAAGTGCGCTTTACGACAAGTTCCTTCTCACGCGCTTCGAGCCGCTTGAAGTTCAGGCATGGTACTCGCTCTACCAGCTTGTCATAATGGGTGCCGCGCTCTGGATCATAATGAAGGTCAGCGGCATGTCTGTCCCCTTGCGCTGGCGATGGACCATCCCGTTGATATCGGTGTTCCTCACCATAGCCGACATAGCCTATTTCTATTCCCTGTCAATGGATGGATCCATGATAGCGGTGGTGTCGATGATACGTCGTGGAAGTGTGATCGTGTCATTCTTCTACGGGGTCATAGCTCTGCACGAGAAAAACATACGTGCAAAGCTCATCGATCTTTCCGTTCTGCTTATAGGTCTGGTTTTCCTTGTGTTGGGCAGCCTTCAGTGATACCTTTTAAGACATACGAGGATTCAATAACGAAGTGCAAAAATTCTCGTTCTGAATAGCCCAATATTTTT
>CAJURI010000092.1 GCA_910588795.1 uncultured Duncaniella sp.
AAGACACTCAATAAAGCGAGCTAATTTTGGAACATAGAACTGAACACCCTAATAACTAATTTATAAGAGTTACTTAATATAAATAAAAATTTGATGCCATGTATAAATCAGACAATCGTATAGTAGCGACTCTTGATGCCGGCGGCACAAATCTTGTGTTTGGTGCCATGCGTGGTTGTGAGTATATCACTGAGCCGCTTACTCTTCCGTCACGAGCCGACAATCTTGAGCTATGTCTGCAGACTATTGTAGATGGATTCACGGAGATATTTTCCCGCCTTGGTGAAAAACCTGTCGCAATCAGTTTCGCGTTCCCTGGACCTGCCGACTATCCCTCCGGTATAATCGGTGGATATCTTCTAAATTTCCCATCTTTCCGTGATGGTGTCGCACTCGGACCTTTCCTTGAAGACAAGTTCGATGTGCCCGTGTTCATCAACAATGATGGCGACCTTTATGCTTTCGGTGAGGCTACCGGAGGAATCCTTCCTGAGATTAACAGACGTGTGGCCGAGCTTGGCGGGCATAAAGTGTACCGTAATCTTATCGGATTTACTTTCGGGACCGGCCTTGGCATAGGACAGGTGATAAACGGACAGTTGAATTTAGGTAACAACTCTTGTGTGGAAGCTTGCTTCCTGAGAAATAAATCCAATCCGGCAATCATAGCTGAGGATGGCGTGTCAATCCGTGCGGTGATACGTGAATACCGTAATCTGTCAGGTTGCGATGAGCCTGATCTTACTCCGTATGATATATTTAAGATCGCTGAGGGGACGAAGGAGGGTGACCGGGAAGCCGCACAGGAATCTTTTGCCCGATTCGGAGAAATTGCAGGTGATGTATTTGCTACAGCCGTATTGCTGTCGGATTCGATAGTCGTTGTGGGCGGAGGTGTCACAGGCGCAATGAAGTATATTAAGCCGGCATTGCTTAAAGAGATGCGTTCGACAATAGATACCATTGCAGGAGATAAACTCAGCCGTCTGCCGATGCAGGTGTTTGATCTTGATGACGATAAGGACATGGCTGTATTTGCTGTCGGTGATTCCAGAGAACTTCGTATCCCCGGAGCGGATAAGACTGTCATTTATGATCCTATGAAGCGTACGGGCGTTGCTGTAAGCCGTATTGGTGCCTCGAAGGCGATATCAATCGGTGCATACAATTACGCTCTGTCGCAGATCGACAGATAAAGTTCGGTTAAAGTGTGTGCGGCAGTGAAAATGCCGTCTCGAGAAATAATTATCTTAACTGCTTGGATTAAACCTCGCTGTGGAGCTATTCCGCTGATCCACAGCGAGGCTAAATCTGTATATAGAGTAAAATAATTGTCCCTTTAAGAGGCACTTTTGAATTATGATTTTAGTAATCGCGTTTTTTTTTGCTTACTTTTGTGCCTGAAATAACAGAGATTGTTAATTAAACCCGCATAAGTAAAACACAAACAAATGAAATCAATTTTTGTATCTTGTCTGTCTGTTGCCGCACTTGCATGTTCATGCTCAAACAGCGGCCAAAGTCAGGCTGCATCTCAGAATGCCGGTGATTCCATCCAGGCGCAGACTGCTGTCGTGCTTGACGGTCAGTGGCAGATTGAGAACATTGTTGTCAATGACACTCTTAATGTTCGCCCGTCCGAAGAGACTCCCGATCGGATCTCATATATCACCTTTGATAATGGCAACTATTCTATAATGACTAATTGCAATAGCATTCAAGGTTCATATACATTGACTGGCGATTCAATCACGATGAACAGCGGCCTATGCACTGAAATGGCTTGCGACAATATGCGTGTCGAGGATATGATCAAGAAAGTCCTCCCTGAAATCCGCACTGTGGATATGGCCAATGATAGCACAATGCGTCTCAACAGCGCAGCGTCGGAATATATCGTGCTCTCACGTATCAAAGAGCCGATAAAGTAATCAGTTTTTAAGATTTTAGCCAATGCAGTATCGGTAAGAACTATCGCATACATCATTAAAACAAAACGGCACGGGTTATCACAACCGGTGCCGTTTTTGCTTTGTTATTGAAATCAATTCTTATTCGGAAATTTATCTTTACAGGGGATTGGGCTAAAGTAATTTCAGTGCTATTGCTGCGCATGCTTCGGCGTCGGCGAGCGCGTGGTGATGATGCTCCATGATGTATCCGCAGGCTGCCGCCGAGATGTGGAGTTGGTGGCTTGCCAGTTTAAGGTTGCGGCGTGATGCTGCGAGGGTGCAATGGAACTCATATCCTGGATATTCCATTCCATATTCGGCGAATACCGCTTTCAGGCAGCTTTCGTCAAATGGCCGGTTGTGGGCCACAAGTGGCAGACCTTGGATACGTGGGGCAATCTGTGCCCAGACTTCCGGAAATGGGGGCTGTCCGTCGGTATCGCGTCGGGTCAGTCCATGCACCTCGGTGGTCCAGTATGTATAGTAATTTGGTGTGGGTTGAATGAGACTGTAGAATTTATCGACAATTTCACCTCCTCGCACTACAACTATGCCGACACTGCACACGCTTGACCGCTGTCTATTGGCCGTTTCAAAATCTATTGCTACAAAATCCTGCATGTTCAATCGTTCTTATATAACCCTGAAGTCGGCATATGTGCCGCAATCCTCGATCTGCTGTTGGCCGGGATGCAATGGCAGAGTACGCAGATAGAACTCAGTGGGGTCAAAATCTTTCTTTGCAACTGTGTCACATCATTTGTATTTTGATTGCAAAGATACGCATTACATGTCGCATTTTGCGATACATAGTCGTGGCGATTTTCATTTATAAGCTTTGAAATTGAATATGTGGCGGATTATTGTGCCGTTTTCATATCATGATTCAAAGCGGATGATATTCCACAAATGCTTCTATGGCTTCATAGTCGGCGAATCCGAGATCATGGTACAGTTTTGCTGTTGCGCGGTTTCTCTCCTCGGCGCGCTGCCAAAACAGTCGGCTGTCGTTTCCGAGGAACGGGGCGAATTCCATCTGTGACGAGTGCTTAAGTATCGCATTGCGCTTCATGCGCAATTCCTCTGGGCTGATGGGCACTGCCATCTCTATATTCTCTATGTCCCATTCCGCCCAGGCTCCACGGTACATCCATATACGGCAGTCGTCAAGCCATTGCTCTTTTCGGGATTTTGCCTCATCGATGGCGGCCAGGACTGCATCCGTGCATTTACGGTGTGTGCCGTGGGGGTCCGCCAGATCGCCGGCTATATATATCTGATGTGGTCTGATATCTGAGAGCAGACGCTCCACGATCCTCACATCATCCTCACCCATAGGGAGCTTTTCCACTTTGCCGCTTTCATAGAACGGAAGGTCAAGAAAATGTATGTGGTCTTTCGGTATGCGGTTATAGGCACACGCCGTGCGTGCTTCTCCACGGCGTATCAGCCCTTTTATAGTCAGGACATCCCGGCTGTCGCATTCCCCCTCCTTCTTTTCGGAAAGGAATTTCTTTATGCTCTTATATGTGCGCGATACCTCTTCAGCCGCCGTTCCGCTTAGAAACAGGCTCCTGAATCCGTTTACAAAATGCATGAACCTTATCACTTCCTCGTCATTGACCGCAATGTTGCCCGAGGTCTCATAGGCTATGTGTATATCATGATTCTGACGCACAAGCCTGCCTATTGTGCCACCCATTGATATTACATCGTCATCGGGATGGGGTGAGAACACGACTATGCGCTTCGGGTAGGGATATGCGCGCTCAGGTCTGTCAGTGTCGTCAGCGTCAGGCTTCCCGCCGGGCCATCCTGTGATAGTGTGCTGTAGGTCATTGAACACTCTTATATTCACATCATATGCCGAACCGTATATTCCGAGAAGCGGGGCCAGCCCGTTCTCGCGGTAGTCCTTGTCGGTGAGTTTGAGCAAAGATTTTCCGAGTTTGCACGAAAGCCATGCAAGAGCCGAGCGGAGAAGCCTCGGTGTCCACTCTATATCGCCATTAAGCCAGATGTTTTCTCCATGCACCGGCTGTATGTCTATCTGAGAACTGAGATTTAGTCGCATAGGTCATAGATTTTCAATGTCCTTAAAATATCTGTATGTGCTGACTTTTAATTCGTCTGTAGCATTTTCGTCACACACAATTACTCCGCGCGGATGATTCTGCAGCGCGCTTATTGTCCAAGCCTGACATATAGGCCCCTCCACTGCGGCATAAAGGGCGCGGGCCTTGTTATGACCGCTGCAAAGTATCAGTACTTCTCTGGCATCCATCACTGTGGCTACACCTACGGTCAACGCACATTGCGGTACCCTTTCAGGGTCATCTTTGAAAAAACGTGAGTTTGCAATACGCGTGTCTTTTGTGAGGGTCTTGATGCGCGTACGCGATGAGAATGATGAGAATGGCTCATTGAATGCGATGTGGCCGTCCGGGCCGATACCGCCGACAAAAAGGTCTATACCACCGTATCCTTCAATCGCTCTCTCATAAGCGGCGCACTCCGCAACAAGATCCGTCGCATTACCGTCGAGGATGTGTATATTCTCTTTCGGACAATCTATGTGATCGAAAAGATGTCTGTTCATGAACGAATGATAACTCTCGGGATGATCGGCCGGAAGCCCGACATACTCATCCATGTTGAATGTCACTACATTCCTGAACGATATTTTCCCTTCAGAATAAGCTTTGACAAGCCGGTCATACATCCCTATCGGAGACGATCCGGTGGGCAATCCCAATACGAAAGGTCTGTCACACCGTTTGGCGTGAGCATTGATGCGGTTGATCACATAGTCTGCCGCAAATTCCGACATCTGTTCATAATCACGTTTGATAATGAGTCTCATGGCCGATTGCTGTTTCTTAGGTATTATATTCAGGTCTTTATCTCATCAGTGATCCACTGTCAGGGCTTGCCAAATAACTGATGATCATGATTGCAAAAATACAATTTTTTAAATTAACCAAGAAAAATGTGGCAAAAATAATACGGTGAAATTTCGGCACAAGCCGAATTCCCGGTGCATGGATTTAGGGAAAAGTGTTAAATTTG
>CAJURI010000093.1 GCA_910588795.1 uncultured Duncaniella sp.
GCTTGCCGGAGCTATGCTCGACAAGTGGGACGAATATGTGGAGCAGTTTATCAAAGTGATTCCGATCGAGTACAAGAAGGTGCTTCATGATGAAAAGGTGGCGAGTCTTGCCCGCAAGATCGCATCGGTGCAGATGGACTGATCCGTTTGTGTAATCTTGAAATGTAAATATCTGACATGGGAAATCCTAAAGCATTTTTGAATATACCCCGCAAGGAAGCGGGCTACCGTCCGATACATGACCGTATCAATGATTACGGCGAGGTGGAGCAGACTCTCAATACCGAGGACCGCCGTCTGCAGGCGTCACGCTGTATGGAGTGTGGCGTTCCGTTCTGCCACTGGAGTTGTCCGCTGGGCAACAGGCAGCCTGAATGGCAGGACCGTCTGTACAGAAATGACATAAAGGGAGCGTACCGTCTACTTACGATGACCGACGACTTTCCTGAATTTACCGGCAGGGTGTGTCCGGCATTGTGTGAGAAGGGGTGTGTGCTTAACAAGCAGCACGAGCCTGTGACGATACGTGAGAATGAGGCTGCGATTGTGGAGCGGGCTTTTTCCGAAGGGTATGTGACGGCATGTCCGCCCAAGAAGCGCACCGGTTTCAAGGTGGCTGTTGTCGGCTCCGGCCCGGCCGGGCTTGCTTGTGCAAATCAGCTGAACCAAAGGGGGCATACTGTCACTGTGTTCGAGAAAAATGAACATCCCGGAGGTCTGTTGCGTTTCGGCATACCTGACTTCAAACTTAACAAGAGTGTCATAGACCGGCGTCTGGCGTTGCTGACGGAGGAGGGGATTGAATTCCGTTGCGGTGTGACGGTAGGGGATACCTTGCAGATCGATGACCTTTTGGACGAGTATGACGCTGTGTGTCTCGCCATGGGGGCGGAGACGCCGAGAGATCTTAAGGTAGAGGGACGTGAACTCAAGGGGGTGCATTTCGCGCTTGAGTTTCTTCAGCAGCAGAACCGTGTGAACGCCGGGTGTGAGGTGAAGTGTGACGAGCGTATCACGGCAAAGCACAAGCATGTCCTTGTGATAGGTGGCGGTGACACCGGCAGCGATTGTGTGGGCACTTCCCACAGGCAGGGTGCATTGTCGGTGACACAGATCGAGATCATGCCCAAGCCTCCGGTAGGTGACAATCCCGCCACGTCATGGCCTTATTGGCCTGTGGTGCTCAAGACTTCCAGCAGCCATCTTGAAGGGTGTGACCGCCGCTGGCTTCTCGATACCAGGCGTTTTATCTCTGATGAGAACGGTTGCGTGAGCGGAGTCGAAGTAGAGGCTGTGGAGTGGGAGAATGATCCTGAGACAGGCAGACCCAGGCTTGTGCACACCGGCAGGAAAGAGACAATCAAGGCTGAACTTGTGCTGCTTGCCATGGGATTCACAGGGCCGGCGACCTGTGGCCTGTTGCAACAGCTTGGTGTGGAGCGTGACGCCAGAGGCAATGTCAGGGTTGACGGAAATAGCCGTACGTCGGTTGAAAAGGTTTTCGCAGCCGGCGATGTTTCGACAGGTGCGTCACTTGTGGTGCGCTGCATAAGCTCTGGCCGTAAGGCAGCACAGGACATACATGAGTATCTTATGAATAAATAGGGTCATACGGATATTTTATTTTAGGACAAGAATAGCTATTTTTGTCCTAAAATAAATGACTGTGTTCTCGCTTCAGATGCAATACTGATTCAGAATACGGTCGAAACGTATCAGGATATGACTGCAAAATCAAGAATCATACTCAGAGGCATTGCGTTAAGCCTTTGCGCGTTTCTTTTTCTTATAATCGCATTCACGGTGTATGCCAACATCCGGGTCGAGGATGCGGCGGATGGGCTAATATATGAAGATGCGGATTCCATACCGCACAACAAGGTGGGACTGCTTCTTGGCACGAATCCTTTGAACAGGTGGGGCCGACCAAATTCATATTTTACCAACCGTATAAAGACTGCGGCTGAACTGTATCATGCGGGGAAGGTGGAATTCATCATCGCAAGCGGTGACAATCATACAAGGGGGTATGATGAGCCTACTGCTATGCGTGATTCGCTCATGGCGCATGGGGTGCCGGAGGATAGGATAATTCTTGATTTTGCCGGATTCAGAACTTTGGATTCAGTTGTGAGAGCCAAAGAGATATTCGGTTGCGATTCGTTGACCATAATATCTCAGGCCGACCACAGTGCGAGAGCCTTGTATCTCGCCGAGGCTAACGGGATTGCGGCCGTGGCAATATCGGCTCCGCTCCGGGCGGGAAGATGGGTGCGCACGCGTCTCGCATTGCGGGAGTGGCTTGCTCGTGACAAGATGATGCTTGACATATGGCTTGGAAAACAGCCGCATTTCCTCGGCGAGAAAATCAGAATACCGAATGTGTTGATTCAGAAGAGCTATTCGACGGCTGAAGGTATGACTATGCGGATTATAGAGCCGGTTGTCGTTAAGTCGCGGATTGATTCATTGACAGTGGAGTTCAGTAATACCCTTAGGAATGAGGGGTTGACAGGAGAATGGTTCAGGATAGAGAGACTGTCGGCTGACGGACTCTGGAAAGAACTTCCGTATGATAGGAAATATGAGAATGCCGATGGTGAAGTGGCGGTCATTTTTATTGCTGTCGGTTGGATAGTGCGTCCTGGAATGACTTTTCAGATGACTGTTAAACCTTGGTTTTATGAATGTGACTGGTCTCCGGGGACGTATCGTCTTGCAAAGACTTTCAGCTATCCGCCTTATCCGAGAACTGCTCCAAGTGACACTGCATTCGTGGAATTCCAAATAAGGTAAAAGGGATGACCATTTTGTCAGAAAGAATTATGATAACGAGGATGTGTCATAATATCCAAATATAAAGGAATTATCCTTGCTGCAGATGTATGTGGCAAGGATAATCCCTTTAGGAAGAGAGTTTTGATATGGCCACATCGCTGTAAGGCAAAGAGCTTTGGGCCGGTAATTCAGTTACTAAGCCGATTTGTGGCCAGAGGGTTATAACAGATTTTCGCGCTCGGTGATCTCGGCATCGGTCAGGGTGTAACCTCCGAGACTCCCCGCTTTGGCTTGGATGCAGATGTAGGTCATTGGGGTGTCAGAAGTGCATTTCAGGTTGCGGTCACATCCGGTGGAAATGCGTATCACTGATCCTTCAGCCACGTTGAACACTTCTCCGTCGACCTGAAATCTGCCTGCTCCTGAGAGAATGATGTAGTTTTCTTCGTTTTCTTTATGGCTGTGGAAGAATGGTACGGCCTCGCCCGTGAGGAGTGTGCCGAAAGAAATTTCGCACGATGTGGCACCGGTGGCATCTTTTACAAACTGTTTCCCCTTGAATGTGCGGAGGCTTCCGACTGAGGCGTGTGCGAATTTTTCACCGCAATTGAGCACATTTACTTCGTTCATAGTTTTACGTTTTTCAGAATTTATAATTAACTTTGCTTGCGAAAGCAGCTATTGATTTGATAGTGCAAAGATATTGTCTAAATTCCAAATTTGCAAGACGTTACGTTTGCGAAAGATAGTTACCTGATGGTAAGTAATGATTGGTTATGAACGCGTTACCGCTCAAAGAAAATTTGAAAAAATATTCGGGCATCGAGTCGTGCCCGGTAAGAAATGTGATCGCACGTTTTTCCGGTAAATGGTCAATCCTTGTGTTGTGTGTGCTGTCGGAGAATGAGGCGACAAGATTTAACGAGATCGGAAAGGCGATCCCGGATATTTCGCCCAAAGTACTGACAGATACATTGAAGAGCCTCGAAGCGGCAGGATTGGTGACAAGAAAGCTTTATGCCGAGGTTCCGCCCAAGGTTGAATATTCTCTTACGAAACTGAGTAAGAGCCTTATGCCGCATATCGAGAGTCTCATCGGGTGGGCTATGGAGAATTTTACGACGTTCAATTGCAAGTGACCCTTCAGATCCTGCACGGGTGTGTCGGACTGTGAATGTCGATTCCTTGCTGGCCGGAGGAAGTTATATCATGCGGGATAACTTTGGGTGGTTGTCAGATTGATTTGTATTGAATATCTATCGGTAAATAATTAATTGTTAGAGATATAAGTTGTGATCGTTATGCATCGCTTATCTTATGATAGTATTTAACACAAGGCAGAAGTGATCATTTGTGACATCTATTATTTGGACATCCTACATCAAAATAAAGCGGGTAAAATTGTAAAATGGAATGAAGGGTGAGATGAAATGATGGATTCAAGAATAAAAAAATGTCCAAAAATTTGTATAGTCCAAAAAAACGTCTTACCTTTGCAGTGCAAAAACAAAAAGCAAGGTGCCATAGCTCAGTTGGTAGAGCAAAGGACTGAAAATCCTTGTGTCCCCGG
>CAJURI010000094.1 GCA_910588795.1 uncultured Duncaniella sp.
CAAATTTAACACTTTTCCCTAAATCCATGCACCGGGAATTCGGCTTGTGCCGAAAAAGTCTTTATTATCAGCTCTGTCCATGCTGCTGTTGCCTTTGGCTATGGTGGGCCAGAATTCGGTGACTGTGCAGGGAAAGGTAAAAAATTTCAAGGAGGGTGACAAAATCACACTCATGTATCGTGGCGACTTTTCCTCCCAAAAGGTAGGAGAGACCGAGATAAACCCCGACGGCTCCTACTCATTGACGCTGCCTGTGGAGAAAGCCGGAGTGCATCTCCTTTCATGCGGTCCGTATCAGCGGGTGTCAGTATGGATTGAGGATGAGAATTTCAATGTGGATTTCCCGGGTATGCCGACCGATAATGATCGATCACGTTCCTCGCAGCCGATACACATTGACGGTGGCCCTAAGAATGAGATGATGAACTGGGCTAATTTCATGGGTGCCCAGGCTCATGACAGGTCGATGAGGATCTATGCTCTTGCCCATGGAGAGCGGTTGCCGGAAGCAAGAAGAGTGGCTTTGTGCAAGGCTCTCATTGAGGCTGCTTCCAAGACCGACGGCGAATACGCGCGCAAGATCATCACCGACAACGGCCCGATCACAAGCGTTGTGGCTCTATTCCCGTATCTGTCAGCCGACGAGGATTCCGCTTTTATGGAGGAGACGCTGGATGCCGTGATAAAGGCTCACCCCGGCAGCGCACAGGTGGTCCAGAACTACCGTAAGGAGCGTGACGAGCGCAATGCGAGGGAGCGGGCTGTGGCCATAGGTGCTCCGGCTCCGGATTTCACTTACACTAATGTGGATGGCAAGAAGGTGAGTATCAGCTCTTTCAAGGGTAAGGTACTTATTATTGATTTCTGGGCAAGCTGGTGCGGTCCATGCCGTGCTGAGATTCCTAAGCTAAAGAAGACCTATGAGGAGTTCAAAGACAATGACAAGGTCGCTTTCCTGAGCGTGTCCATCGACAGCGAGAAAGAGGACTGGATCAAAGCCCTGGAAGCAGAGAATATGCCTTGGGAGCAGCTTCTCGCTCCTGATGCCGGTAAGGAGACCATGAAGACCTACCGATTCAACGGTATCCCGTTCATCATATGCATTGCTCCTGACGGTACTATATTCCGCAAGCATTTGCGTGGCGGGGCTGTGCGCGAAGCCATAAATGACGCGCTGGCCCTATAGTTGCTTCAGTTGTTTTACTGAGTAAAGTTTAGAGCTTATTTTTTACAATCTCCCGGTCCCGTTATCAGATTCTGATAGCGGGATTTTCGTGTTAAATACAGTTAATTGATGTTAATAAATTGGGGGGGGTGATTTTTTTACTACATTTGGCACAAAGATATAATTATTAATCAAAAGAGTGTAGTTTTAGATGAATTTTAATAATTATATGTATACTTCCTAATTTATCACATTTCATTAATTGTTTACCATGATTAGAAGATTATTTGCAAGCTTGCTGCTTGTGCTCATGGCTGTTTCGGCAGTCATCGCTCAGAATCATGTGGTCATCACAGGTTCGGTACTGTCCGATGACGGAGAACCGTTGCCGGGAGCGACAGTCGCGGTATCCGGCACATCCACCGCCACGGCAACGGATATCGACGGCAGGTTCACACTTAAGGTCCCTGCCACAAAAAAGGACGGAAAAATCCATGTCTCCTACATAGGAATGCGTCCTGTGGAAATGGCGATCCCGATGATCAAAGGACCGGTGGAGATAAGGCTTCAGGAAGACGATAACCGTCTTGATGAAGTGATTGTGACAGGTTATGCCACTCTTAGCAAGGAGAGAGCCACCGGATCGTTCGGCACAATCTCCTCCAAGAAACTTGAGTCCAAGCTCGCCACCAATCTTGCTGACCGCATTGAGGGGCAGATGGCAGGTGTGGTTCTCAATAAGGACGGAAGCATGAGCATACGCGGCAGGGCGACTCTCAATGCCGAGACTGATCCGCTTGTAGTCGTGGACGGTTATCCTACCGAATTGAAGCTCTCCGACCTTAACCCCGACAACATATCCAACATCACAGTGCTCAAGGATGCTGTGGCGGCTTCGATCTATGGTTCACGTTCAGCCAACGGTGTGATAATCGTCTCTACCCGGCAGGGGGAGGAAGGCAAGATGAAGGTGAGCTATCGCGGATCACTGAAGATACTCCCGAAACCTGATCTTGATTATCTGCACATGGCCGGAGCAAGCGACTATATCGATGCGGAGATAGAGCTTTACAACCAGAATCCCGGAGGCACGACCATAGCCAGACGCGGCACCATGAGCGAGGTGAGCACCCTTATAGCAAAAAACAAGGCAGGAATGATCAGTGACGCTGAGTACAATGCCGGTATCGAGGCTCTGCGCCAGAACGATTTCCTTGCCGATATGAAAAAGTATATGTTCCGTACAGAGCTTACCCAGACTCACAATCTCGGCATAAGCGGAGGCACATCGGTAAACCGTTACAATCTTGCGATCAATTACACCAACACAAAGGGATCATTCATCAACACGCATTCCAACCGAGTGATAGTTGACCTTAACAACGAGTGGAAGCCGTTCCGGTTTCTGACCGTCGGGATAGGGACCAGTATCTCTTATTCGCGTTCACATGCGCCCAACACCGGATGGCAGACTTACACCAACTACGGACAGTACATAAAGCCATATTCGCGTCTTATGGATGCCAACGGCTGTCTCACCAATATATCGCCGCTGTCATATGCGTCGCAACAGCTTTATGACGGGATTGCCGGTGCAAAGGATATGTACTACAATCCCATACAGGATTCGTATGACTCATACAATAAGACAGCCACATTCGGGGCGAGGCTTAACGGCTTTGTACGATTCAATATAATAGAGGGACTGTATGCTGAGGTCGGCGGCAACTGGAACCGTTCCAATTCCACCTATCGCGCCATCTTCGGCTCAGGCAGTTATGTGATGCGCAATGCCTACAACAGCTCGACTTCGATGAGCAATCCCACCAATCATTACATCCCCGACGGTGATGCTGTCAATGAGATCCGTTATACAAGCGAGGACTGGACGCTGCGTACGCAGATCTCTTATTCAAAGAGTTTCGGATTGCACCGTGTGAGCGCGCTCGCAGGTAATGAGGTGCGCCGTATATCCTATGACAATAACGAATATGCCACACGTTTCGGGTATAACAGTACGGCAGGATCATTCTCTCCGGTGAATATAAAGGACCTCATGGGCGGCGTGTACAATAGCGACATGATAGGCGGCTCGTCAGGCTTTTATCCTAAATATGGATCTTATTCGCTTCGTGACAGCCGTTTCGTGTCATGGTATTTTAATGGCTCCTACGAGTTCAACAACCGTTATCTTGTCAGCGGGAGTGTGCGTGAGGATCTCACCAACTTCTTCGGCACCGATCCGAAGTACCGTCACAAGCCTCTGTGGTCAGTGGGCGGCACATGGAAGATTGCCAACGAGGATTTCTTTAATGCCGGATGGGTCGACAGGCTTAATCTCAGGGCATCGTATGGTGTCAACGGAAACATCTCTCTTTCCGAAGGACCTTATCTGATCCTCTCAGCCGGAAGC
This sequence comes from uncultured Duncaniella sp., assembly GCA_910588795.1. Lineage (GTDB taxonomy): Bacteria > Bacteroidota > Bacteroidia > Bacteroidales > Muribaculaceae > Duncaniella. The sequence goes on from CAJURI010000094.1 coordinate 3,579, forward strand.
TTCAACCCCACTACAGGAGGTGTGGCAAACGGCATTGCATCCTTCCCTAACAACTCTTTGCGATGGGAGAAGACCAAGACCACTAATGTGGGAGTGGATTTTGATGTGTTCGGCAACCGCCTCGGCATCAGCCTTGACTACTATTACAAGAAATCGACCGATATACTTGCCTCGGATGCAACGGATCCCACTACAGGCACATCCCGCATGACCAAAAATCTTGGAGCTATCGACAATCGTGGCGTGGAAATATCGCTTCACGGCACTCCTGTGCGAAGCTCTGATTTCAGCTGGGACATAATGTTCAACATGAGTTTCAACAAGAATAAAGTGGTGGAATACAATGTCGCCCGCAATTATCCGACAATGTGGGCATGGAGCCAGCCTATACATGCGGCCGGACACCCGATGTTCGGACTCTTCGGCTATAATTTTGCAGGTATTGATGACCGTGGTATGGTCACTATCCATGGTAAGGACGGCGAGGTGAAATATGCTCAGAATGCCAGTGTCGACGATATCATATATCTCGGGACGGCGGTTCCGAAGACCGAACTTTCATTGATAAATGCATTCAAGTACAGAAACTGGGATCTATCGTTTATGTTCATAGCCAAGCTCGGTCACAAGTATCGCAAGGATGTTTTTCAGGGCTGACGCATCTTAATTTTTTACAACGTCAAAACTTTTTAATGCGT
>CAJURI010000095.1 GCA_910588795.1 uncultured Duncaniella sp.
ACTAAATACTAATATTTTAATAACAATGGTTAGATTTTTATCGCACCACTACTATGGCAACATCATTCATAATTTCTCGGCGGGTTATCGATACGGTCAACTCTCTCCCTATAGCTGACCGTATCCCTATAAGCAATGCGCTCAGTGCGGAGTTCATTCTCGGTATGGATCCGTCGGAGTCGATGACTCCTCTGCAGAATATGCTTTATGCTATGATACGTTTCTATGTGGTTCAGGACACGGAGTGCGGTGCCGCAGCGCAGGGTGAAGGGCGTCAGATTGACGGATCAGTCAAGCCATGCAGGTGCGCTTTCGGTTGAGAATCCCGTGTAGACGCACACGGCATAGCGATAGCCGGGTTCTGTGCCTACATCATATTTAGTCCCGTATGTCACGCCTAATAGGAACGCTCCGTCTATTCCGTCGCCATTCTCGTCCATGGCTCCGGGGATCGGGACTTCATCGGGAACAGCATACACTGTGTACCGGCGGGCTCCCTCTACCGGGCTCCATGACAGTATGCCGTCTCTGAGTTTCAGCCGCTGGGGTGATGACGGTTCCTCGTCGATGCATTTTGTCGCAGGTGAGAGTGTCGGGTATGCAAATCGGTCGGAGACAAGTGTGTCCGAAACTTTCGGGAGAAATTTCGCGCTGTATATCATTATCCCGTAATTGCCGTCGGGACACACGTTGCGGTTGCAGTCGATCTGCCGTCCGAGGTCGCGGCGGTGCTCGGTGAGGTCGCCTGTGTTGATGCGTTCTAGAGTGACACTCGGGTACATATGCGATCCGTACATGTTGGCGGTTGCGTACCACCATTTTGCCAGCGGTATGTAAGGAGCTGTGGCATGTGTGGTCGGCCAGTATATCTGAGGCGATACGAAATCGACAGTGCCTTGATACATGAGGCCGAGAGGATCGGAGTATATCTCATTGTATTGCCAGTCGGAGGCTTTGACAGTCACGCATTCGGCTCCCCATTTTGTTGCGGAATCCTTGTCCTTTCCTGCCACTCCGGCCGGAGAGATCCCGAATCTGACATATGGCTTGGTGTCACTTATCATGCTTTTCACATCGGCTATGGTTTTGTGCACGCAGGCCCTTCGCCAGTCGCCGAATGACATCCATGGAGCCTCGTCCCTGTATAGAGAGTAGTCGGGTGCGTCGGGGGTCTCGGGGATGCGGTTCGGGTAGAAATAGTCATCGAATATCAGGCCGTCTATATCATATCCTTCTACAATCTCGCGGCATATATCCACTATATGTTGCCTTGCCTCTTCTATGCCGGGGTTGAATACGGTGTATTTGCCGTGTCGGAGCAGCCATCCGCTCTCTTTCCATTTTTTGTCCTGAGGGGTGTTGTAGTCAGTGCCTGACGACCATCTGAACGGATTGACCCATGCATAGCATTCAAGTCCGCGCCTGTGGCATTCGGCTGTGACCCATTCCAGCGGATCCCAGCCGGGATCTGTCCCTCGTTTCCCGCTCACAAATGAGCTCCATGGCTCCAGCTGCGAACGGAACATTACATCCGCCATACCTCTTGCCTGAAAGCACACTGTGGTGAGGTTCATCTGTTTGCACCTGTCAAGGATTTCGGACAGCTCACGTTGCTGCCGTTGACGTATGGATTCTGTGGTACCTTGCTGTTTCGGCCAGTCTATTCCCCACACTGTTGCTACCCACACTCCACGCATCTCTCTTTTCAGAGAATGAGCCGATGCTGTCACTGATGTCAGTGTCAGGAGTATGGTGATGATTCCGGGGATTATGGACAGTTTTAGGGTTCCCATTTTGTTATATCGGGTGCAAAATTAACTAATTTTTCAATAATAATCACTCCCGGGCTTGGTCTTTTTCGGGGAAATGACTAATTTTGCAAGTTGAAACGCAAACGCTCTCGTAGCCCAAATTTTAAATATGTACAGATTCCTCTTAGTGCTGTTCGCAACCGTCGCCCTTTCGTCCTGTGGCGAATATCAGCGTGTGCTCAAAAGCAATGACGCTGACTATCGTCTTGATTTCGCGAAACGGGCGTTTGAAGAGAAGAAATACACCCAGGCGGCAACAGCCCTCGAGAATGTCCCACAGGTTTTCAAAGGATCGGAAAAGGCGGAGGATGCCTTGTATCTTCTCGCTCTGTCCAATTATGAAAACAAGGACTATGAGACAGCCGGGACATATTTCAAGCAGTATTATCAGCGGTATCCCAAAGGGAAGCACACAGAGCTGTCGCGGTTCTATGCCGGATATGGATATTATCTGGACTCTCCCGATCCGCAGCTCGACCAGACCGGCACTCTGAAGGCCATTCAGGAACTTCAGGGCTTTCTTGATTATTTCCCGCGCAGTGACAAAGTCTCTATAGCACAGAACGCTATATTCGAGCTTCAGGACAAGCTGACGCTCAAGCAGCTTGAGAATGCCCAGCTTTACTATAATCTCGGCACTTACCGCGGCAACAATTACGAGAGTGCCGTGATAGTGGCGCGCAATGCCATAAAGGATTATCCTTACTCAAAATACAAGGAGGATCTCGAACTGCTCATACTGAAGGCCCGCTATCAGGAGGCCCGTGAGAGCGTCGATGAAAAGAAGGCTGACCGTTATTCAGTGGTGATAGACGAGTATTATTCATTCATCAACAATTATCCTGACACCCCCAACCGCGAAGAGGCCGACAACATTTTCAAGATAGCAAGCCGCTACGTAAAGGAGTGACATAAGTCGCAGCGGAGGCATGCAGCCCGTGCTGCTTTTTCGGAAAAAGAAAAAACAATCGTATATACCAAACAATGGACTACAAAAAGACCAACGCACCTCTCAACACTCAGACCCGTGATCTCATCTCTATGAGCGAGGATACCGGCAATGTATACGAAACAGTATGTATCATCGCGAAGCGTGCCAATCAGATTGCATCAGAGATGAAGCATGATCTTGAGAAGAAGCTTCAGGAGTTTGCCTCTCTCAATGACAATCTTGAGGAGATCTCCGAGAATCGCGAGCAGATTGAGATCTCACGTTTCTACGAGCGACTTCCTAAACCGACACTGATCGCTACGCAGGAGTATCTGGAGCATAAGATCCATTATCGCAATCCGTCCAAGGACATAGATCAGGACTGATCCCACTTTTTCGGTGGGGCGTGATGCCGGACGCAGTCCGTTGATATCATGCCGCCTACAAAAAAGTTAGCTCCGGGTGTTGTGTATCTCGGGGAAAATAGCTAAATTTGCACGCTCTTTTGAGTAAATTATCAATATTCATCCACTTTTAAACATCTGTATCAATGCATTTGAACTCTGATGAAAAAGTAGAAATCTTTGAGAAGTACGGTAAGGGTAAGACTGACACTGGCTCGCCTGAAGCACAGATTGCAT
>CAJURI010000096.1 GCA_910588795.1 uncultured Duncaniella sp.
GTGAGCCGCACACTTGGCGAGATAGCCAAGTGTGTGGCTCCCGGCGTGACTACCCGCCATCTCGACAATGTCGCTCGGGAATTCATGCTCGACAACGGCGGAAAGCCGGCCTGTCTCGGCTACGGAGGATTTCCCGGCACACTTTGCATCGAGGTCAACGAGACCGTGGTCCACGGGTTCCCATCGGGCTACGAGCTCCGTGAGGGAGATATAGTAGGCATCGACACCGTTGTCGAGCTTGACGGCTACAACGGCGACATGTGCTACACATTCCCGGTAGGGGAGGTGGCACCCGAAGTGATGTCGCTCCTGCGCACCACCAAGGAATCACTCTACAAAGGCATCGAGGCAGCTCAGGAAGGACGCCGCATAGGCGACATAGCCAACGCTGTCCAGACCTACTGCGAGAAGCGCGGGTATTCAGTGGTACGCGAGATGTGCGGCCACGGAATAGGACGCAAGATGCACGAGGACCCCGAAGTGCCCAACTACGGACGCCGCGGATGCGGACCCGTGCTCAAGAAAGGGATGTGCATATGCATCGAGCCGATGATAAACCTCGGGAGCCGCAACATAGTGATCTCGCAGGACGGCTGGCAGTGCCGCACAAAGGACCGCAAGCCCTCGGCCCATTACGAGCACACCCTCGTGATAGAGCCTGAAGGCCCGCGCATACTAACCACCTTCGACTACGTGCAGCAGGCACTCGGAGACAGATTCATCTGATCATCAATATCCCAAAATACCACCATACAGAAACATATGGCAAAACAAGCTGCAATCGAATTAGACGGAACCATCGTCGAGGCATTGTCGAATGCAATGTTCCGTGTCGAGCTTGAGAACGGTCACGAGATAACGGCCCACATCTCAGGCAAGATGCGCATGCATTACATCAAGATCCTCCCCGGCGACAAGGTAAAGGTAGAAATGTCGCCTTACGATCTTTCCAAAGGCCGTATAGCGTTCCGCTACAAATAAGCAATAAACAAAATCAATCACATACTCTCAAAGAATATTTCGAAATGAAAGTTAGAGCTTCAGTGAAGAAGCGCACTCCCGAGGACAAGATCGTGCGCCGCAAAGGACGTCTTTACGTTATCAACAAGAAAAATCCTAAAAACAAGCAGCGTCAAGGCTGATATTTCCGCACTCACAGGCAGGCAATGGACGAGTATATAGCGCAGGCTCAAATTAGTTAAATTGTTCTAACGATTTCTAATTTGTGTTGCGTTTAGCTCGTTTGGCCTGAATCTATGCGAAAATAGTTGTAACTTTGCAAAAAATTTAAGTCAACTTAATTATATGGCAGTTAGAATCGTGGGAGTTGACCTCCCCCAGAACAAAAGAGGTGAAATCGCCCTGACCTATATTTTCGGTATAGGTCGCAGTGCTGCTAAGAGCATCCTCGACAAGGCCGGCATTGATGTCAACATCAAGGTCAAGGATTGGAGCGATGACCAGGCAGCCAAGGTGCGCGAAGTGATCGGCTCCGACTACAAGGTAGAGGGCGATCTCCGCAGCGAAATCCAGCTCAATATCAAGCGTCTCATGGATATCGGTTGCTACCGTGGCATCCGTCACCGCAACGGCCTTCCCGTGCGCGGACAGAGCACCAAGAACAACGCACGCACCCGCAAGGGCCGCAAGAAGACAGTCGCTAACAAGAAGAAAGCTACTAAATAATAACAGAATATGGCAAAAAAGACAGTCGCCGCTAAGAAGAGAAACGTCAAGGTTGACGCTGCTGGTCAGCTGCACGTTCACTCATCTTTCAACAACATCATCGTGTGCTTAGCCAATTCAGAAGGTCAGGTAATCTCCTGGTCGTCTGCCGGCAAGATGGGCTTCCGTGGCTCTAAGAAGAACACTCCCTACGCTGCCCAGATGGCAGCTCAGGACTGCGCCAAAGTTGCTTACGACCTGGGTCTCCGCAAGGTGAAGGCTTATGTGAAAGGTCCCGGCAACGGACGTGAATCAGCAATCCGCACCATCCACGGTGCAGGCATCGAAGTCACCGAAATCGTTGACGTGACACCGCTGCCCCACAACGGTTGCCGTCCTCCCAAGCGTCGTCGCGTATAATATCCGGAGTCCAATCCATAAGTTAACACTACCACTTCCGCGCCGGTAGCATATCCGCCATATGGCGGCGACGGACGACTCATCATTACTGCGGCTGCATCCAAGACCATGCCCCGTGAAATAGACCACATAACATCACCTCTCTGTGGTCGCGGCTGTCACTTAGAGGCATAGGTTGGAAAGCTCCGGGAATGAAGCTCCCGCCGACACAGGCATCCGGCGCAACATAAAATTAAACATTCAACAAAAATGGCAAGATACACAGGTCCCCGCACCAAGATCGCCCGTAAGTTCGGCGAACCTATCTTCGGCGAAGACAAGGTACTCGCAAAGAAGAACTATGCCCCGGGACAGCATGGCCTCAACAAGCGTCGCAAGACATCCGAGTATGGTGTCCAGCTCCGCGAGAAGCAGAAGGCTAAGTACACCTACGGCGTGCTCGAGAAGCAGTTCCACAATCTTTTCGTGGCAGCCTCACGCGCTAAAGGTATCACAGGTGAGATCCTTCTCCAGCTTCTTGAAGGCCGTCTCGACAACGTCGTTTACCGTCTCGGCATAGCTCCCACACGCGCTGCAGCACGCCAGCTCGTTCTCCATCGCCATATCGTGGTCAACGGCAAGGTGGTCAACATCGCTTCCTACGCCGTTAAGCCCGGTGACGTCATCGGCGTGCGTGAGAAATCAAAATCTCTTGAAGTCATATCCGACGCTCTCGCAGGATTCAATCACAGCAAATATCCCTGGCTCGAGTGGGATGAGAACGTTAAAGCCGGCAAGTTCCTGCACGTTCCCGCCCGCGAAGACATACCCGAGAATATCAAAGAGCAGCTTATCGTCGAGTTGTATTCTAAATAATCATTAAATTAAGATC
>CAJURI010000097.1 GCA_910588795.1 uncultured Duncaniella sp.
AGGTGTGACCCTCAACGGTTTTCAAGACCGCCGCAATCGACCACTCTGCCATCTTTCCTGATGGATTTCGGGTGCAAAGTTAGCTATTTTTATTTTAGCCTGCAAGCTATTTCGCTATTTTTTGTGTTTTTTTGACGGGATATTTTTATTTTAGGGCAAAAGGACTGATTAATGCAAAAAAATTCGTATTTTTGTGATTAATAAATCTCCTTAGGTCTCACCCTCTTAATATCGGTAAAAATTATGCTTTATTCAATGACAGGGTTCGGTAAGTCGGTAAAGGAATATCCGGGCAAAAAGATTACTATAGAGATCAAGTCGCTTAATTCTAAGCAGGCCGATATAGCAGTGCGCATACCGGCTTCATTGCGTCAGCATGAGCTTGAGATGCGCAATGTGATAGCCGATAAGCTTGTGAGAGGCAAGATAGATCTGTCGGTTTCGATTGAGTCGAGAAGCGGAGAAGTGTCGCAGAAATTCAATATTCCGGTTATGGAGGCTTACAAGGCGCAGATACAGCAGGCGGCAGCCCAGCTCGGAGTGCCTGAGCCGGGGTCCGACTGGCTGAGCATGCTGATGCGTTTCCCAGACGTGTTTCATGTCGAGACTGTGGCCGATGCCGATGAGTCGGAGGTGAACGCTGCCATGGAGGCTCTCGGTGACGCTCTCGATGCGCTGACATCACACCGCCGGGCCGAAGGGAAGAAGCTTGAGGCTTTTTTCACGGTGCGTGTCAACCGCATAGCAGAACTTCTGTCAATGGTGCCGAAGTATGAGGGGGAGCGCACCGCCCGTGTGAGAGCACGTATGGAAGAGGGTCTCACCAAGCTGAGCGGAATTGATTATGACCGCTCACGCCTTGAGCAGGAGATGTTCTTCTACATTGAGAAATTCGACATAAATGAGGAGAAGCAGCGTCTGGCTCAGCATCTCACATATTTCCTTGACACAATGCAGGCTCCAGGCGCACAGGGCAAGAAGCTCGGGTTCATAGCCCAGGAGATGGGCCGCGAGATAAATACGCTTGGATCGAAAAGCAATCATTCCGACATGCAGCGTCTTGTGGTGCAGATGAAGGATGAGCTTGAACAGATCAAAGAACAGGTGCTCAACGTGCTTTAACTCTCAGATGCTATATTATGTCAAAAGGCAAGATCATCATAATCTCGGCACCTTCGGGGTGTGGTAAGTCTACCATAATCAATGCCCTGCTTCAGCGCGGGGAGATCGATATGCAGTTCTCCGTGTCGGCCACCAACCGTCCTCCGCGTGAAGGGGAGGTGCATGGCGTGAACTATTATTTCCTTTCCGACGATGATTTCAGAAAGGCGATATCGCAGGATGAGTTTGTCGAGTATGAGGAGGTCTACCCCGGACGCTATTACGGCACTCTTAAGCGCGAGATATCACGTATAGTGGACAGCGGCCATAATGTGGTGCTCGACATAGATGTAAAAGGCGGAGTGAATGTCAAGCGTATGTACGGCGATGAGGCTGTGAGCGTGTTTATACAACCCCCGTCGGTCGAAGCCCTCCGCGAGCGTCTTGTCGGGCGCGGCACCGAGAGCCCCGAGGCTATTGACCAGCGTGTGGCCAGAGCCGGATTCGAGATAAGTTATGCCCCGCAGTTTGACCACACCGTGGTCAATGACGATCTTGGCCGGGCCATAGATAATGTGTCGGACATTTTGAAAGATTTTACCTGCCGATGAGGATTGGAGTGTTTGGCGGGTCGTTCAATCCCGTACATATAGGACACGTGATGCTTGCCAGCTACCTTAAGCAATATGAGGGATTTGACGAGGTGTGGCTCATGCTCTCACCGCTGAATCCGCTTAAGGCCAATTCATCGGAACTCATCCCGGACGTCACCCGCCTGAAGATGCTTGATATAGCCCTGAAGGATGCGGAAGGAATAAAGGTGAGTGACATAGAGCTGTCCATGCCACGGCCTTCCTACACTATCAATACGCTGCGCTATCTTGCCAAGCGGTATCCGCGCCATACTTTCAAGCTGATAATCGGATCGGACAACTGGAAGATATTTTCGCAGTGGAAGGACAGCGAAGCTATCATAAGGGATTTCGGGGTAGTGATATATCCGCGTCCGGGATATCCTGTGGGCACCATATATGACGATGATGTCGAGGTGGTGAGGGCTCCTATGGCCGACATATCCAGCTCGTTCATCCGCAATGCCATAGCCAGAGGGAAGGATATGACATATTTTCTTCCTCACGGAGTGTTTGAATACATAAAGACGGCAGGACTCTATCTCCCTAAACAGTAAATGAATAAAACATGTCGTTAAGCCCTAATTCGCTTGCTTTCGTGGCGTTGAGCAATGAATACTGCGCCGCTCTCGAGAATGTGATGCAGACCGATCCTCGGTCGTTCATCGCCGATATGGCGAGGCTTCTGCCGCGCATATACATCACTGCCTCTGACCTGAAACCGGACGCCTCCCTCGAAGAGGAGCCACCATATATAGCCGGCTATCTTGATGAGGACTATTATGAGTCGGTCCGGTCGGCCATAGAGAACATGCTCGGTCCGGACGATGTGTATCTTGAAGTGTTTGAGGAGGATATGAAATATTCCGACACCCCTATACGCGCAAGCATATCAGAAGGTCTGTGCGACATATTCCAGGTGCTTTACAATTTCATATCGGCTGTGCGTGACGCTCCCGAACAGCAGATCAACGATGCCCTTATAGCCGTAAGGGAAGACTTTGAGGCATTCTGGTCACAAAAGGTGGTCAATGTCATGCGTCCGCTTAATCATATACGTTTCAGCATGGACGATGACGCAGATATCTGAGATATATAAATAATTTAAGTTTCGCAAGTATGTAATTTCAGAGATATGGGCATAAAAAAACGACA
>CAJURI010000098.1 GCA_910588795.1 uncultured Duncaniella sp.
CCACACAAAGATACGCAAAAATTTTGATATAAACTAATTTTCAACATCTACTTAGAATTGTTGAATTTTTAAGTATGAGAAAGTTTTTTCACGTTTCAGCGATTATTGTGCTGGCCGGCCTGTTCTCAGGCTTGTTTCAGACGCAGGCGCAGACCTCACAGACCGGAGATCCGCGTTATCTCAGGCAGCCGCTGCCGGAGCATTGGTCATTTAATCAGGACATCACTCAGACATTGCCTTCGGATGATGATTGGTGGCGGTCGTTCGGCGATGAGATTCTTGACTCTCTGATATCGGTCGGCATCAATAACAATTTCAATATACTTGAAGCGTCCCACCGTCGTGAGATGGCGCGTCTGGTTGTGCGCCAATCACAGGCTTCTTATTACCCGTCAGTAGGGGTGACAGCCGGATATGCCCGCAGCTATGCTATGAAAAATGGCATGAACAATTTCTCATTCGGGGCGGATGTCAACTGGGAACTTGATTTATTCGGAAAGATCTCCCGACAAGTGAAATCGCGCAAGGCCGGCTATGAGGCTTCACGGGCCGAATATGTGGCGACTATGGTCAGTATGACTGCCGAGATTGCGACATATTACATAAATTATCGTGTGCTCCAGAATCAGATAGAGGTGGCAAATGAGCATATACAATATCAGGACAAGGTGGTCAAAATTACCGAGGCCCGTCATGAGGCCGGTCTTGTGTCGAAACTTGATGTGGCACAGTCCAAAACTGTATATTATTCCACAGAGGCATCCTTGCCGAAATTGAAGTCTCAGGCGTCAGAGATGCTTAACGCTCTTTCCGTACTGATAGGAGTGTACCCTTATGAACTTGAACCGCTTTTGAAATCATCGTCAGCCCTTCCGCCTTATCAGCATCTGATTCCTGCCGGTGTGCCTGCCAATCTCCTGCGTCGCAGGCCCGACATAGCTGCCGCGGAGGCTCAGCTTGCGCAGTATGCTGCTGAAGTAGGTGTTGCGAAAAAAGATTTTCTCCCGACAGTGGCATTGAACGGATCAATAGGGTGGAACAGCGGGAAGATAAATAAACTTGTGAAAAGTGATAGTTTTACTTACAGCATAGCTCCGAAGCTTTCTTGGACACTGTTTGACGGGTTTGCTCGACACCATGCAGTAGCGAGTGCCAAAGAGCAGTTGCTCATAGGCATCGATGCATACAATCTCACGGTCATGACTGCTTATACAGAAGTCGAAAATGCTATGGAGGCGTACAATGCGGCTCTGGAAAGCATGACATTGAACAGCGAGGTGTTCAGTCAGAGCCGGGAAGCGTTTGACCTGTCGATGGAGCAGTACAAACAGGGGCTTTCGGCTTTTACAAATGTTGTTAACGCTCAGATTGACTGGCTTAACTGTGCCAATACACTTGTGGCTGCCCACGGTGACGCTCTTATAGCTCTCATAGATCTTTACAAGGCTCTTGGCGGGGCTCCTCAATAATGTAAAATATTGTTCATCATGGATATAAAGATATTTGTTTTTGCAATAGTTCTTCCGCTTGCCGCTGTCTCATGCCGCAATTCCTCCACTACAGACATACAGCCGGCCGAGACGGTCGATGTGGCTCTTCCCGAAGTAAAGTCTATCACATTGTCGGCTGTATATCCCGGTACTCTTACCACACCCAACTATGTGGATGTTGTGGCTAAGGTCAACGGACAGATACTTACACAGCACTACAACAGTGGATCTTATGTGAAGGAAGGTCAGGTAATGTTTACCATTGATCCGTCCACTTATCGTGATCACGTGCAGCAGGCTCAGGCTGCTCTCACCACTGCTGTGAGCGCTCGTGATTATGCAAAGACCCATTATGAGGCAGTCAATAAGGCGCTTGCGAGTGACGCAGTCAGCAAGATGGAAGTGGTGCAGGCGCAAAGTGCTTTGGAGGAGGCCGAGGCATCAGTCAAGAATGCTGCCGCCTCACTGTCCACAGCCCGCAGGCTTCTTGGATATTGCACTGTCAAGGCTCCTATTTCAGGACAGACAGCCGAGGCTGAATATGGTCCGGGAGCCTATGTGAGTGGTGAAGGCGCACCCGTGAAGCTTACAACCATATACGACAATTCTATCCTTACAGCTGTCTTTTCTATCGAGGATGACCGTTATCATGAGATCATCAATGCTGCAGGCAATAAGGATTCAATGGATTTTTCGAAAGTGCCGGTGATATTCGATGACCCGTTGCCGCATGATTATTCAGGCCGTGTGTCCTATCTCGCTCCGACGCTCAATAAATCCACCGGAACTCTTAAGGTTAAGGTGATCATTGAGAATGTGTATAACGAGCTCAAGCCAGGCATGTATGCGAAGATTGACCTGCCTTATGGAAAGTTGTCCGATGCAGTATTGGTCAAGGATTCCGCTCTCGGCTCGGATCAGCTTGGAAAATATCTTTATGTCGTAAATGATTCCGACAAAGTTGTGAAGACTCATGTATCAGTGGGTGATCTGTATCATGACACTTTGCGTGTCGTGACAAAAGGGATAAATCCTACTGACCGTTATGTGACCAAGGCTCTCTTGAAAGTGCGCGAAGGCATGACGGTGAAAACACGGATGACAGACTAATACGCAAGGCCCTATGTTATCGAAGTTTTTTATTATTACTGTCCGCTAAAGTTTTTTGAGCAGTTGAAAAATTAGGGCTGGCACC
>CAJURI010000099.1 GCA_910588795.1 uncultured Duncaniella sp.
CCATTACTCCCGGACTAAATCAATTTTGGGTGACCCATTGTCAAAGTCAGGAAATTAGTGAAAATCCTCCTCAGGTCCCTCCCCGCCGTGTTGCGTGATGATGCCCTTTTGTGCTCCGGCGTGCTGTTTTGTTGCAAAAAGATGCCTCTGCGTATCATGTCATGGTGTGGCATGTTACACAGAGGCATATTTGTCGTTTCCTGTACGTGTACGGCTTCTATGGGAGTCAGATGTCCTCCTCGATCGAGAAGTCGTCAGGCATGTCCATGTCGTCGGTGCCCGGGAGGGTGCCGTCGGGGAGGTCGGCTATGTCGGCCATATCCTCGGCGTCGTCGTCATCTTTCTTTGCCGATGATTTCTTCGCCGACTTTGCCGAGGGGGCTTTCTTGGGCCCCTTTCCGGATGCGGCGTCCTTGAGGGCCTGCATGATCTTCTCTTCGAGTTCGGCGGCAAGCTCGGGGTTGTCCATGATCACGCGCTTGGCCTGGTCACGTCCCTGGGCTATCTTGGAGCCGTTGTAGCTGAACCATGATCCGCTCTTCTGGATTATGCCGTAGTCGACGCCGAGGTCTATGATCTCGCCGCTGCGCGATATCCCTTCCCCGAACATTATGTCGAACTCCGCACGCTTGAATGGAGGTGCTACCTTGTTCTTCACCACCTTTACCTTTGTGAGCTTGCCAAGCACCTCGTCGCCGTCCTTGATGGATGTCGAGGGGCGTATGTCCACACGCACAGAGGCGTAGAATTTCAGCGCGTTGCCGCCTGTGGTGGTCTCCGAGGGCCCGAACATCACCCCTATCTTCTCGCGCAGCTGGTTGATGAAGATGCAGCAGGTGTTGGTGCGCGATATGGTGGCTGTGAGCTTGCGCATGGCCTGCGACATGAGGCGCGCCTGAACGCCCACATTCTTGTCGCCCATGTCGCCGTCGATCTCGCTCTTGGGGGTCAGTGCGGCCACCGAGTCGACCACGAGTATGTCGATAGCCGACGAGCGTATGAGCTGCTCGGCTATTTCGAGAGCCTGTTCGCCGTTGTCGGGCTGTGATATGAGCAGGTTGTTGACGTCCACACCGAGCTTCTCGGCATAAAAACGGTCAAAGGCATGCTCGGCGTCGATGATCGCGGCTATGCCGCCTGCCTTCTGGGCTTCGGCTATGGCGTGTATGGCAAGAGTGGTCTTGCCCGACGATTCCGGGCCGTAGATCTCTATGATGCGTCCCCTCGGATAGCCCCCTACGCCGAGCGCGTAGTTGAGTCCTATCGACCCCGACGGTATCACGTCGACATCCTCGATCTGCTCGTCGCCGAGCTTCATTATGGCTCCGCGTCCATAGCTTTTCTCTATGTTACCCATGGCCTGGGCGAGGGCGTTGAGTTTGGCCTTTACAGGGTCGGTCTCTTTGTCCTTTTCCTTGGTCCCTTTTATGGGGGTCTCTTTTTTTGCCATTATATTATCGTGTTTTGTGTGATTATACTTCGGTCAGGTTTCCCTGTTTCATTGTCAGGTTTCCCTATTGCAGTGCAAAGATAATGCAGGAGAGCGGCAGGGAGATTGCACACCGGTGTTAAAAAACATTAAGTTGCGGATGCCGGCGATTTTTTGAAAAATTTTTTATCCGGCCGTGAACCATTCTTGCGGAGGAACGTTGTAATAGTACATAGCAAAATTACTTTTTCCATTGCAAGAAATGTGATAATGATTGGTTTATTATCTAAGCGGGAGGACGATGTGATATCATCTTCCCGTTTGGTTTATATGCATGCGGGGGGGTGTCACAGCCTTCCCCTCTCCTTTTTGATCTTCTGTGCCGCGCGATAGGCGAGATATTCGCTTACGTACGATTCGCGCGCAATGTCTCTCCCCACACTCCCTTCGAGTATGCCCCCGTGGTTGATGAATATGTCCCAGAACGCTTTGAGTCCGTGGGCCACAGGCGAGAGCGCGGCTATGTCGCCGGGTGCCGCGGCGAGCACTCTCGCTTTGATCCCTGCATGGTTGCGCACCACTTTGCGGTACTGTTCGGGGGTGTCGCAGCGGTAGTGGAGTATGTCGCCGTCAAGCAGCTCGGGGCGCACCGAGTCGCGGAATATCACTTTCTCGGCCACATCGCGCAGATTCCAGGCGGCATAACGCTTGTCGAAAAGCCTTATCTGGTAGTCGGGATACCACCCGCAGTGTCTCACCGGGTATCCGCAATAGAAATTGAGGCGCGATATGCTGTACACCCTGTGGTCGAACCCCCTCTCCTTCAGCGCGAGGATGCTCTCGCGCAGCGCGGGGGAGAGAACCTCGTCGGCATCGATCGACAGCACGTGCTGGTGTGAGGTGAGCGAGGTGGCATACTGTCGCTGTGCGCCGAATCCGTCGAAATGCCGCATGGTCACCATGCATCCGTGTTCGCGGCATATGTCGGCTGTGCGGTCGGTGGAGCCGGAATCCACCACTATGATCTCCTCGGCTATCCCCTCCAGCGATTCAAGGCACGCCGCTATCCGGTGTTCTTCATTAAGGGCTAATATGGTGGCGGATATTTTTTCCATCTGCGGATTTTATTGTAGGTTACAAATATACTGCTTTTTGTTTTCAGTGGCAATTATTTGCCGTAAAAATGCATGGTGTAGAGTCAAGTGGCAAGTGCAAAATTAGCTAATCATTTGGAAAAACTCAATT
>CAJURI010000100.1 GCA_910588795.1 uncultured Duncaniella sp.
TATCGCTCAATTTTACAATCTGAAATCAGTAAGTTGAACTTGCGAAACTTAAATATGATTACTTTTGTGGTGCGCAAAATTATGAATTGGAGATAGGATTACATCCAAATATCTCGGCTGATAATCTGCGAGAGGGTGTACTTTGTAGCCGTCGGAATCGGTAAAAATAGGCAAATTAGGACAGTTAAAAATATTTAACGCAACACAAAAATCTAAAATTCAATTTCCTCGGCTTTCTATCAACTTCCACAAAAGTACACGATTAGTACCCACGCCTCTCCAAACCCCTCTGAAAATCACCGAGTTTGCCCAAATAAGAAAAAATGAGTAATTTTGCTACGAATATGGGAAAAATCAGCAACGCAACGGTCCAACGTATCCTGGAGGCCACCGATATAGTAGAGGTGGTGAGTGATTTCGTGTCACTGAAGAGGAAAGGTGCCAACTATTGGGGCCTGTGTCCGTTTCATAATGACCGTTCGCCGTCGTTCTCGGTGTCCAAGTCCCGCGGGCTGTGCAAATGTTTCAGCTGCGGGGAGGGTGGAAGTGCCGTGAATTTCCTGATGAAGCTTGAACATCTTAGCTACAGCGAGGCTCTGCGCTATCTTGCCCGGAAATATAACATCGAGGTCGAGGAGCGTGAGATGACCCCTGAGGAGGAGCGCATGGAGACGGCACGTGACAACATGTTTGCTGCCAATGATTTTGCCCTTCGTTATTTCAAAAAGACCCTCCTTGAGACCCCCGAGGGACGGGATGTTGGTCTCAGTTATTTCCGTCACCGTGGCATAAACGACCAGATGGTCGAGAAGTTTCATCTCGGCTATGCCTTGGAGCAGCGTGATGCCTTGTACAGGCGTGCTCTGGAGCGCGGCTACAGTGAGGAGTACATACTGGCTGTCGGTCTGTGCACCCGCACCGATGACGGGAAGATATACGACCGTTTCCGCGGGCGTGTCATATACCCTGTGCACACGCTTTCGGGAAAGGTTGTAGCTTTCGGCGGACGCACGCTGCGCTCGGACAAGACCATGGCAAAGTATGTCAACTCTCCGGAGAGCGACATCTATTCCAAGCGTCGGGAGCTCTATGGGCTGTATCAGGCCAAGCAGGCGATATCGAAAGAAGGTAAGTGCATAATAGTCGAGGGCTACATGGATGTGATATCCATGCACCAGGCCGGCATATGCAATGTGGTGGCGTCATCGGGCACTGCGCTTACGGTAGAGCAGGTGAGGCTTATAAAGAGGTTCACCAACAATGTCACCCTGATCTATGACGCCGATGCGGCTGGCATAAAAGCCTCTCTGCGAGGCATAGAGCTGTTGCTGCAGGACGGTATGGATATCAAGGTGCTGCTCCTTCCCCAAGGGGAGGACCCTGATTCGTTTGCCCAGACTCACAGTTCCACTGAAGTCAATGACTACATATCGGCCAACGAGACCGATTTCATCACGTTCATGGCGCGTATCCTGCTCAGGGATGTCGGCAGTGACCCCACCAGACGTGCCAATGTGATAACCCGTATAGTCAAGGCCATTGCACTCATACCTAATGAGATAACAAGGAGCGTGTATGTGCAGGAATGCTCCAATATACTTTTCATTTCGGAGGATGTGCTGAGGCGCGAGGTTGGGCGATACTTCAATGAGTATGCCCTGAAGTCGCGTGAGGACCGTCTGCGCGAGGCATCGCTAACCACCGGACACATGGGGGCTGATGATCATGGCACCGGAGGCACCGATGGACCGGAAAAGGACGCCACAGGAGAAGGTAGTGCCCCTGAAGATCCCTCGCATCCCCATGCGGCGTTCCTGAGGAAGTATGAGATGAACCTGCTGAGACTCGTGGCACGTTACGGAAACCTTCCGCTTGCCGACAGTGTCGACGAGGATAACAATGTGGTGGCAGTCTCTGTGCTCGAGTATATAGAGTCTGACCTGGAACGTGACGGTATAAAGTTCTCCAATGCTGATCTGTCACATTTCCTCGATGTGGCACGACGCTACAGCCGTGAGGACTGGGATGAAAGCTATCGTCGTGAAGCGGAACGACTTCAGGCAGTGCGCGCCGAACGCTTTGCCGAGGGTATAGAGGAAATAAGGGGCAAAGCCACGGATGTAGGGAGCATAACCGCTATGGAGGGCACTCTGAACGAGACTGTGGATGCTGAGTACAACAAGGGGCTTGAGGACTTCTGTGCCGACTATCTTGCCCGGCTTCTATGCTCGTCGCCCGACGATGCCGTGCGCAATCTTGCCACCGAGCTTGTGGTGGAGCGTTACACCTTGAGCAAGGTTCACACCAAGTATGCCCATGTGGAGACCGAGCGTGAGCAACTTGTCGACCTTGTGCCGCGAACCATCCATGAACTTAAGGATGCCATACTCAACACCCGTATCATTGATGCCCGCGAAAGGCTCAAGAGCTGTGCGCCGGACGACTATACCTCTATATTTGCCGCTATGGGTGAGATAAAGGAGCTTGAGACATTGCGCTCTTCGCTTGCAAAACTGATCGGAGACCGTGTCATTGCTCCGCTGAAATAGCCTCAGAGGAGCCGGCTAAGCGGAGACATGCGTGTTCATGCCGCTATTGGACGCATATTGTATATTTTCTATGGTGTGAAAACTTGTTTAAAGAAAATAAAGATGTATCTTTGCGGGTA